>CAZEVD010000064.1:0-1565 GCA_964515475.1 uncultured Eubacteriales bacterium | reverse complement strand
TTGATCAAAGGGGACAACCTTCTTTGATCAAAGGAAAAAACTTCTTTAGATATATAGTGGCTTGACAAAATAAATAAAACGAATTAAATTAAAAACGGTAGATTTTCTACCGTTTTTTCTTTTTTGCAAAGATCTTTGCAAACTTCCCCAATAAAAAGGAGTAAATTTGTGTCAAGAAAACCAAGAGAATATTATTTGTCAAACTTTTATCATGTGATGATTCAAGGAGATGAAAAAAAGTTTATTTTTACAAAAGATAAATTCAAAGAAAAAATGATTTACCTATTAAAACAAAATTCTATTAGAAATGACATTAAACTAATAGCTTATTGCGTTATGGATAACCATACTCATGTTTTAGTTTATTGTAAGGAGTTAGAAAGCTTGTCAAAAATGATGTTACAATGCAACACATCGTATGGGCACTATTATAGTAAAAAAAGAGGCGTTGTGGGTCATGTTTTTAGAGAAAGATATCGTAGTGAACCGATTTTTTCAAAGGCACATTTGATAAATTGCATAAAATATATACATGAAAATCCCAAAAAAGCAAGAGTGATAAGTTCGTGTGAAGAATACGTTTATTCAAGTTACAATGAATATTTGAATAAGACAGGAGTTTTTGATAAGAACTTAGTTGAGTTATGTGATATTAATTCTAATGAATATTTGGATATTATAAATGGTTCTTCTACAAATTATATATATATTGATGAATTAGAAGAAGCTATGAAGGTTTTTGACGAAATAAAACAACAGTTTAATATAGAAAGTATTACAAATGAAGAAATCGTAAAATTATACGTAGAATTGTTGAGGCGATGCAATGTGACAAAAACACAGTTAGCTCAATTATTAAATATGAAGAGAATAAAACTTTCAAGAATCTTATGCGTTTATGGGTATGGAAAAAGAAAATCGGGAAAGTGATCAAAGAAGGTTGTCCCCTTTGATCATGTTCGCGTTGACTTTTAAAAAGCGTAAATATATACTATCCTTAGATTGTTTATAAGGAGGATGAACATGGACAATTTAATAGAAATTAGATGGCACGGTCGTGGTGGCCAAGGAGCAAAAACAGCTTCTTTACTATTAGCTGATGCTGCTTTTAACACTGGAAAATATATTCAAGGATTTCCAGAGTACGGCCCAGAAAGAATGGGTGCACCAATCACTGCATATAACAGAATTAGCGATAAGCCTATAACAATACATAGCAACATTTACGAACCAGATTTTGTTGTAGTTGTAGATGATACTTTATTAGAAGCTGTTGATGTTACAGCTGGTCTAAAAGAAGATGGAGCTATTGTTATTAATTCAACAAAATCTCCAGATGAATTAAGAGATTTATTAAAAGGTTACAAAGGTAAAGTTTGTACAATTGATGCAAAAACAATTTCAATCGATTGTTTAGGTAAGTATTTCCCTAACACTCCAATGCTTGCTGCTATTGTTAAGGTTAGTGGAATTATGGATGATGAAGCTTTCTTAAATGATATGGTTGAATCATTTAAACATAAATTTGCGAAGAAGCCGGAAGTTATTGATGGTAATATGGAGGC
>CAZEVD010000063.1:0-1878 GCA_964515475.1 uncultured Eubacteriales bacterium | reverse complement strand
GCGGTTTGCCATTGTACTTTAATGGATTTGTAGCGTTTGCATTTACGGGGTCCGCCGAGCAGAGAAAGACAACCTTCCTCCGTATCATACGGTACCGATTTTTTAATAATCTCAGGGTTGAACATAGTCATGTATGTACCTTCATTATCAAATACAATAATCCGCTTGCGGACACCAATCATATTCGCGGCAATACCAACACAACCATCTTTGTTGGCAATCAGCGTGTCCAACAAATCCTGCGCCACCTGTAAATCTGCTTTTGTCGCCACTTCTGATTTAATCCCAAGAAAAATCGGGTCGTGTATTATTTCTTTAACCATCCCTGACCTCTTTTTATCATTTTAAGAATATATAAGCACTACTGTCATTAAAAAGGCAAGTCACTATAATTATCCTTTTTAACTTTTTTTAATTCGGAAATAAAGCTGTCGTTTTCTTCAAAGAGTAACTTTTTTAAAGATTCGCAAAGAGCATACTCTCTAGCGTTTCCGTGGCTTGTCCATTCATTTTCATAAACAAACCCGTTCTCTATAAAATAGGATAAACATGTCCCATAATTTTCAGAAAGAGTAGATAATATTAAACTATGTTTGCTTTCCCATTCTTTAATATGAGCAACCTGCTCATCTGCTTTCCATCTTGAACCAAAATAAGAAACTCTTTCGTCTATTATGTATGCCAAAAATAGTTTTATATCTTCGTCTAAATCCCCGCGCTCCCATAATTTATTGAAAGCATCTGAACTTTTTTTGGTATGTTTTTTTACAGACGAGTGTAAAACATCTTTTATTTCTTGAGAACATTTCGAGTATTTTCTAAATGTTTTTATATCTAGCTCTAATTCATCATTATTTAAGGCTCCATTACCTATGCAAGATAATAAATCAAAAGCATTATCTATATCAATATCATATATTTCGTTATTTTGTAACCATTTACTGAACGAGATTTTTTTAATTTTTCGAATGTTTTTTTCAGCAATAAAATATAGAAGAACTTTTTCGTCATCAGTAGTAACATCATCTATTTCAACTTCAACCTCATTAGAAATAGTAGTTTTTCGTTTATTCAAGCAAGATTTATATTGACTTTCTAGTTTTTGTCTTGCTGTAGTTAACACAGTACTTTTGGGCTGTTTCAATTTCAAAACATCGCATATAATATCGCATATGTGCGCGATATCTGTCTCGACATCAAATCTCCTTAATATATTATAATTATCCAAAAAACCTATCATATTGTTTTGAGAAATTTCAGGAAGTCCAATTGTAATTATAGGCGTTTTTTGTATCCAAAAGACACCCGCTTCATTAAGACAGTATGCACTTTTATAATAGTCTGAAGATAAAATAGCAATATTAAGGCAACTATTCTGAAGAGATTCTTTCACTTCCTTTGGAATATTTTCATTCACATCGTTTCCAGGCAGTGAAGAACAAAAAATTCTATCTCTAGGTACACCAATCGCAAATAGAAAATCAGCAAGTATATCGGCAAAATCTTTATCAATCGCACGATGACTTATAAAAATTTTGCTAACCGTTTCTTTCACAAGATTAGATAACATTTCAACCTTTTTCTTTCCTTCAAAATAAGTTCTGCCTTTTTGCTCAATTCGACCGTAGTATGGCAAATTATCTGCCCATTGAATTTTTGAAATATACCCTTCGTCAATTAAGCGTCTAATTCTCGCACGAAGTATCTCACTGTCTAACCCTTTAACAGATTGGAACTTTTGTCTTAATATTTCGGGATATCCATTCTCATTTTCAATAATCTCTTTTAATAATTCTTCTGTTTCAAAATCTAACATAATATACCTTCTTAATTGCTTCTGCTATTCTTCGTATCACTGGCACAACAACACTATTACCA
>CAZEVD010000062.1:0-2055 GCA_964515475.1 uncultured Eubacteriales bacterium | reverse complement strand
TTTTTTGTCCCACTTGGGGACGGAGATAAGGCTTAAAAATGAAAAAATAAAAAATCTCCGTCCCCAAGTGGGACATTTAAACTTGACACCTAATACGAACTGATGTACACTTTAAATGCAAACAAAAGAAGGGAGATTTTTATGTACGCATATATTAAAGGAACGTTAGAAGAAAAATTAGCTGATAGTGTTGTTGTTGATAATAACGGTATTGGATACAGAATATACATGGCTATAAATAGCATAGGAAAATTAGGTGAACTTGGTAATCAGGTTAAAGTTTATACATATTATAAAGTTAGTGAAGATAATATAAGTTTATTTGGTTTTTATAATCAAGAGGAGCTTAGAATGTTTGAGCTTTTGATAAGTGTTAGTGGTGTTGGTGCAAAATCTGCTATAGCAATTTTATCTAATATTACACCATCAAAATTTGCGCTTTCTGTAATTTCAAATGATGTTAAAGAGCTTACTAAACTTCCTGGCATCGGTGCAAAATCTGCACAAAGAATTATTCTTGAATTAAAAGACAAACTTAAGAAAGAAGAGTCATTGGCTGCAGAAAACGATGTTGAATTACAAACAGTTATTAAAAATGATGATGTTGTTCATGAAGCGATCACAGCATTGCAAGTATTGGGATATCCTGCAAAAGAAGCTTCAAAAGCAATAGAAGGAATTGATGTTGCAGGATTATCTGTAGAAGATATCATTAAGAAAGCTTTAATATATTTCAGTAAAAATTAAGGAGAATTTATGAAAGAAAATAATATACCATTGGCGTATAGAATGTGTCCAAAAACTATTGATGAATATGTAGGACAAGAACACATTTTATCTAAGGACAAAATGTTATATAGATTAATAAAAGCAGACAGATTATCAAGCATAATTTTGTATGGACCACCAGGATGTGGTAAGACATCGCTTGCTAGAGTTATTGCAAATACTACTAAAAATAAATTTGAAAAAATTAATGCTGTATCAGCAGGTGTTGCAGATATAAAGAGAGTTGTTGATGATGCACAAAACTTATTACTTAATCCATCTGGCAAAGCAGTATTATTCATAGATGAGATTCATAGATTTAATAAATTACAACAAGATGCATTGTTGCCTTACGTTGAAAATGGAACAATCATATTAATTGGTGCTACTACCGAGAATCCATATTTTTCAGTTAATAAGGCGTTGATATCTCGTTCGACAGTTTTTAAATTAGAACCACTTCAAACCAAAGATATAACAAAGGTTTTACAAAATGCTATTGAAGATAAAGAAAAAGGTTTGGGTGCATGTGAGTTAAAAATAAATGAAGGTGTACTTGAACATATTGCAGAGCTTTCTGGTGGAGATGTAAGAGTTGCACTTAACGCATTAGAAATTGCAGCACTTACTACAGAGATGAATGCAGACGGTGATATCGAAATTACAAAAGAAATTGCTGCAGAATGTATTCAAAAGAAAGCTATAAAATTTGATAAAACAGGAGACAGCCATTACGATAACATTAGTGCATTCATTAAATCGATGCGTGGTGGAGATGCAGATGCAGTTTTATTTTATTTAGCAAGAGCAATATATGCTGGAGAAGACCCAATGTTCTTAGCTAGAAGAATTGTTATTTGTGCTTCTGAAGATGTTGGTATGGCAAATTCGAATGCATTAGTTGTTGCTAATGCAGCACTTCAAGCGATACATCAAATTGGTATGCCGGAAGCAAGAATTATACTTGCACACGCTGCTACATATGTTGCAAGAAGTCCTAAATCAAACGCAGCATATTTAGGAATCAATCAAGCGTTGCAAGATGTTGAAACGAAAGAAACAGGAACAATTCCAATGCATATTAGAAATGCACCAGCAGAAGGTATGTCAGACTTGGGTTATGGAGTAGGATATTTATATCCACATGATTTTCCTAATCATGAAGTCGAGCAACAATATTTACCTGATGCAATGTTAGGAACAAAGTATTATATTCCTGATGAAACTGAAGAAAAATTAAAATAAACGAATAAAAAAATCCAAACACCTAATAATTATATTAGGTGT
>CAZEVD010000061.1:0-2172 GCA_964515475.1 uncultured Eubacteriales bacterium | reverse complement strand
ATATACAACTTTTTATTTTTTAAGAAAAGTGTCACCCATCATTGACAATTGTACAGTGCAAAGCACATATCGAAAATAAATTTCCTTTACAAATTTATCCTGATGTGATAAACTAAATATGCCAAATCAATTTAATATCACGAACAGGGGTATTTTTATACTCTTTTTTGCGTATGTTAATCTTATTAGATTTTGATAAAAATGCAAATTCCTATGAGATTAGCATGGCTTAGACTCTGTTCATTTCAAATTGGTTTGGCGACTATCGGAGTTTGCGTTTTTTATGCGTCTGCTTCGGTAGGCGCATTTTTTAATTTACGGAGGAAGAAGAATGAAAAAAAGCGTGGTTTCGGTAATTGTATGCATAATATTAACCATTGTATTTTTGCTTGGAACAACCGTAAGTTCGGCAGAAGTTTCGGGTGGGGGTGGTGGCAGACCTTCGGGTGGCGGAACAGTAATTATCCCTTCTACACCTGAAAATGCGTCGGGTTATGCTTTCACAGCAGATATAAGCGAAGCTAATAATGTATTATATATGGATTTGGCAGTTCCAACTGCTACATCTGGAAAATATATGATTATTAACGCTTATAAGAATAAATCAGTTGTGGGAAGAAAAACATTGCCTGTGAATTTCACAGATAAATTAGTTTTGATGGGATGTACGGACAAACCTGACAATTTGAAAATTAATGTGTGGGATAGTCTTGCAAATATCAAACCAATAGCTGATTATACTGAATTTGAAAGCACAGAAGAGAATGGGGTACAGATATTTGCACCAACAAAAGGGTTTCCTGTAAGATACCCTGTATCCAATTCTGTAACAAAAAGTCATATTGCTTTTGTTACGGCAATTGGTGCTTTTGGCTTGTGGGATGGTACTACAGAATACGAAATAGAGGTGTTAAATAGTGATGGTTCGATAGTTGTTTATACTTTTGCAGATACAATAACCGTGAAAGAAAACGAAAACATTAAAGAAATATCAAATGGTGTTTTGGTTGATGGAATAGAAAAAGTTTCAAAATCATTGGTGGCGGAATATATAGAAAGCTTAATTACAACAGAAAAAACAACGGAAAATTTTGCAAAAAGAATTATTTCTTATAATGCTAACGCTGCAGGAAAGATTACTGAAATTTCATTCTCGGCAAAAGGAAAAGATACAGGATTGAGCTATGTAGCTGAAACAACAATGCAACACTATGATGCAGAAACAAAAATGTTGGGGAATTATAGCATATCAAATGAAACGATTATCTTTTACATACCAACAGATAAAAATAAAAGTGAATACGATGTTATCAGTATTGATGAATTGATACAAGACGGAAAATATGAAGTTGCATATCTTGATATAAATGACGAAAATAATGCCGGATTATTACTAATAACTGATAAAAAGAATATAATGGGCGGAGATACTGTTGCGGTAGTTAAAAATTCTTATTATACAGTAGATGAGGAAGGTTGCAAAATAATTTCAGTTAATTTTCTGCAAAATGGAGAGGGAATTAGCTTAAGTGTAGATGCAAATGCTGAAATAAATAACCTTGAAAGCAATATGTTTGAAAAAGGGGCGGTGTTTGAATATACTGTTAATGCAAATGGAAAAATCAATAATGCTAAATTCTGTGGACTTTTGCAGACAGATGTTCTTACATGGCAAGAAGTTAAAGCAAATGCAGAGACTATTGTTACTATAAAAACACAAGATGAACCAGTTACATATATAGGCGGTTATGTAATTGATAAAATCGGTTCAGCTATTACACTTTCCAACCAATTTAATGCTGTTTCAGGAAGTAAGATTGATATTCCATTAACTGCTAATGTTTACATCATTGATGTTGCAAGAACCAGAATAAATCCGATAGCAGATAATATCGGTAGCATTGTTGCATGTAAATATTATACAGAGAATGGTTATGATTACGCAGAAGATGGTGAAGATACTTTTGTACTAATAAAATATATAGGGGATGAAATTACAGATGTGATTGCGTACTATGGCTTTGCTCCGTCTACGGATCCTATGTCATAATTAAAAGAGTTCCTTAATTAGAGGAACTCTTTTCTATTAGAAATTAACATTCATTGTGCGTTGTGAGTTGTGCATTGTGCATTGGCTTAGAATAAGCCTGTAATTGTTCCGTTTTCGTCAAC
>CAZEVD010000060.1:2334-2697 GCA_964515475.1 uncultured Eubacteriales bacterium | reverse complement strand
TGTAGATTGCAAACTTGTGTGGCGCAAGCGGAGTTATGCGTTTTTCGGTGTGTGTAGCTTCGGTTGCACACACTTTTTATTTTGTGGAGGAAAGAATAAATGCTAAAGAAATTTATTTCACTATTGCTTGCCGTTTGTATACTGTTAAGTTTATCTGCGTGCGGCGCATCAGATATTGGCAACAATGTATCTAACAGTTCGTTAGAAAGTCAGACAGAAACAATCCAAGGTGAAAGTACGGTGACGAAATCGGAGGATAACAAAGCATTATCTACTACCGATAATTTTAATGGTGCTTCTTCACAAGCACAAGATTCAACAAGTCAGTCACACCAAATAAGTACAACAAACCAGTCCTCGGTT
>CAZEVD010000060.1:0-2234 GCA_964515475.1 uncultured Eubacteriales bacterium | reverse complement strand
AATCAATCGAGCACTACAAGTACAACAAACCAGTCCTCGGTTAATCAATCGAGCACTACAAGTACAACAAACCAGTCCTCGGTTAATCAATCGAGCATTACAAGTACAACAAACCAATCAACGCATGTGCATAGTTATTCTGCCGCTACCTGTACTTCGCCGAAAAAATGTTCTTGCGGTGCTACAAGTGGGAAGGCACGTGGACATTCATATGAATTCTTCAAATGTACTATGTGTGGCGAAGAGAACATTCCAGACCAAGGTCTCTCTTTTTATTTGAGAAATGATAATAAATATATTGTTTCTATAGGGACGGCAGTATATTTGTCAACAATTATTATTCCTTCAACATACAACGGTTTACCCGTGGTTCAAGTTGGAAGTTTTGAAAATTCTGTGGTTGAAACATTGGTAGTTCCAAATTCAATAAGGATTCTGCCTACACTTGATGATATGAAGAAATTGACCAATATTTATTATGATGGTTCTATTGATGAGTGGTGTAGCATATCGTTAAGTAAATCGTATACATTAGAACAGATATATGTAAAAGATAACAATAATAAATACATTAAGCCTACTAAGGTAAGTGTTAAAAAATTGAGCGCATATTCGCTTTTTAGATGTACTTCCTTGACTGAAATTACAATACTATCAGGAGCTGAATATATTGGTGAAGGTTCTTTAGCCTGTTGCATTAATTTGAAAAAGGTAAATATACCTGAATCGGTAACAAAAATTGATGTTCAAGCATTTTATGGTTGTACATCTTTAGAAGAAATAACTATTCCTGCTGGAGTAACAAGCATTCAAAACGGTGCGTTTGGAGCATGCACAAATTTAACGAAGATGTATTTTGATGTTACTGAAGGTTGGTCTATTGATTCTTCTATATTATCAGACCCATACAAGACTGCAAAGTATATAGTACAAAACGGGAATTTCAAATTCACAAGAAAATGAACGTGAAATATGAAAATATTGATTTTTTACCCGTAATCAATGGTTTGGATGCAGAAACTATTAAAAAGTTGATAATATCTCGGTTTTTGCCCAATTCTTTTTCGGACACGAATGACAGAAAAAGAAAGACACGCGAGAGCGTGTCTTTTCTTTTTCAACGAAATAAATCCCTTGCGGGATTTGTGAAATGCACTTCGTGCGTGAAATATTGCTTCGCAATGTGAAATGCCTGCGGGCGTGAGTGGATTTATTTCATTTCACTTGATGCGTAGCATCAAATTTCACAATGACCTTTAGGTCATTATTTCACATTCGGCACCGCCGAATATTTCACTATGTAGGCACCGCCGAATATTTCACTAACTCTTGCGGCTTCGCCGTTTTTATGCTATACTAAACTCAAGGCGGTGATAAAATGCAAAAAGAAAAACTTACTATTGAAAAGATTATGATTGACTTGAAAAAGTTGCTTAAAGAGAGATATATTGAACTTGTCGAACTCGCTTTTGTTGTTTTCCTGTTTCTTGCAATTTCATTTTTGATACCGATATTTTTCTGTAAAATAGCGTTTGGTTGTTTTGCGGCTATTATGTTGTGTTTAGTAGTTTTTCAAGTTTTAGATATTGCTAAATTGCACAAAGCATTTCATAATGCCGATTGTATTGTTAAAGATAAAATGATTTCTAAAGAAATAAGACGCTATAGACGTATACGTAACAGAGGATATTTTCGTTTGCACTTTTCAAATTATGGAGTATATATGATTCCAGATGAGAGTTATTCTTGGAGTTCAATGTTTTTTATGCTACATAAAAAAGTTTATGAAAGCTCTGATTATGGTGATGAGTTTTACTTGGTGTTATCAAAACCCCACACCGGCAAAATTGTTTTCGCTTACAATACTAAAATGTTTGAATTTGAAAACTAAGTATATTATTAAGAAGATCCTCGGTTTTCGTCCAGTTCTTTTTTGGACACGAGAGACAAAAGAAAATCCGTTCACGAGAGTGGACGGATTTTCTTTTGGTATTATTCACTATTCAATATTCATCATTCATTATTCATTTCAGCAGAACGGATTTTTAAATGAATAATGAATAATGAATAATGAAGTCGCTTCGCTGATGAATAATGAATAATGTTAGGCGGGACACCCGCACCCGATTGTAATTTTAGATAATGTGTGATATAATCATCTCGACAAATAAGAATTTGCAGAGGAGAACGCATATGAAATACAAAGGAACGCTTATTGTTGTTAAAGATTGTAA
>CAZEVD010000059.1:0-2781 GCA_964515475.1 uncultured Eubacteriales bacterium | reverse complement strand
AAACGGAAGAAATTATACATTCCACACTTAATTTTCTTCCCCTTAAATCTTATGCTAATATCGTAGAGGGTAACGCCCTGCGTATCGATTGGGAAACAGTTGTACCCAAAGATAAGCTTAACTATATCATGGGTAATCCACCGTTTGTGGGAACAAATTATTTGTCTGACAGTCAAAGAGCTGATATGGATTTTATATGGGCTGGTGTAAAGCGGGGAAAATTGGATTTTGTAACTTGTTGGTATGTAAAAGCCGTTGAGTTTATGAAAAATACTTTTATTAAAGCTGCTCTTGTTTCTACGAATTCAATTTCACAAGGTGAACAAGCCACAACATTGTGGAAAAAAGTTTTCGATGAAGGTGCACACATAGATTTTGCTCATAGAACTTTTCGATGGGATAGTGAAGCAAGTTTAAAAGCTCAAGTCCATTGTGTAATAGTTGGCTTTAGCTATATAGATTCAAAAAAGCGTATTTACGAATCAGGTAGAATGATTGAAGCTGAAAACATTAATGGTTATTTGCTTAATGCACCTACTGTGATTATTGAAGAACATTCCAAACCTATTTGTAACGTGCCTTCGATTGTGCGTGGAAGTCAAGCAACAGATAATGGATATTATTTATTTACACCAGAAGAAAAAGATGAGTTTCTTCGACACGAACCTCATTCTGAAAAATACTTTAGACGATTTATGATGGGTAAAGAATTTATAAATAATATTGAACGTTGGTGCTTATGGATTCCAAATATTTCACCACTAGAACTAAAAAAATGTCCCAAAATTCTTCAAAGAGTGCAACAAGTAAAGGATTTTCGTTTAGCAAGTAAGAATACACAAACAAAACAGTCTGCTGATATTCCTTGGCGATTTGGTCAGTATCGAGAACCGTCAGAAAAGTTTATTGCATTTGCAAAGGTGTCATCTGAGAAAAGAAGATATATTCCTTTTGGTTTTCTCACAAATGAGATTATTCCCGGCGATAAACTATTTACCATACCAGATGCAACCATATATATGTTTGGTGTTTTAACTTCAAATGTTCATATGGCATGGATGCGAACTGTTTGTGGTAGAATGAAAAGTGACTATAGTTACTCAACAACAATAGTCTACAACAATTTTCCTTGGCCTACACCTACAGATGAACAGAAAGCAAAGGTTGAGCAGACAGCACAGGCAATACTCGATGCTCGTGCATTATACCCCAATTGCTCACTTGCTGATTTGTATGATGAACTTACTATGCCTGTAGAACTCCGCAAAGCACATCAGGCAAACGACAGAGCTGTTATGAAAGCATACGGCTTCTGGGGTAAACTCAACACAGAATCAGAATGTGTTGCAGAGCTGATGAAGATGTATCAGAAATTAACAAAATAAATGATATATTTTCTTTCAGTAAACATATAAAGATTTGAATTACAAATTTAAAGGTGAATAAATATGGATTCTAACATAATTGAACACGCAATCAATACAGATGAAGAATTGAAAAATAGTTTAAGGGAAATAAGCAGTCAAGAGCAAGTATATTCTATTGCACTTTTTGATATATTAGGCTTTTCAAATTTTGTTGAATCAAATGGCAATCAAGTTATCTTAAATTTATACAACAACTTACTTGATTTGATAAAAAAACAACAATCATCGCTTCATAGCAACGAAAGCTTTGCAGGAAAAGTTGTTCCAGCCCCTATATCTAATGATTGGAAGTCCAATGTTTTAATAAGTAATGCAAACGGATATATTAATGTAGGTCACTTTAGTGATACCTTTATTATTTATGTAAATTATCTTTTAAGAAAAGAGCCGTATTGGTTGGCGACACCTAAAAATGAACCGCATCCTTTACTTTTTGGTGAACCTGGAACGATACAATTTCCAATTATGTATGAAAGACATCACATTTATTTATCTTTTTTACAAACTTGCATGGATTTTTTCTGTCAAGCAATTGTTGCAGGTATTCCCTTGCGTGGATGTATTTCTACTGGATTGGCAGTTATGGATTCCTATAAATCTATATATTTAGGAGCCCCATTAGTAGAAGCTGCAAGAGGTGAAACTGTAAGAAATTCATTAGGAATATCATTTGGAAAAAGTTTTAATAATTCTCATCCTGTATACAACGATTATTTCATTCCTTATTTAGATAACATGAAGGATGCAAACAAAAAATATTTAAGTCCTATGATACTTGATTGGGCAAGATTTTGGAGAGAATCTCCAAATTATAAAAACATAAATTTAATTGACTGTATAAACAAAATGAATACAAATGATAAGTTTGCGTTTTATTATGATAATGCAATTGATTATATAAACTTCTCAAATTCCAATGCGAACTGGTACAATCAATTGCATAGAGATAATATCAGCAATATTATTGAATATTATAGAGAAATTGAACGTTGGTATCATACTGTTAAATAAATTCATATAAACAAGAGATTATATGGGCAAGATTATGCCGTTGTAAATTACACTTTATTTGATTACTTTCCTATGAAAAACAACGGTCGGAGTTAAAACTCCGACCAATTTTTTGTACTTAAATTTTAATCAAAGATTACGATGATCTCATGAATAATTGTCTGGAAGATATTTTTAATCATTCTGATAAATCTTTCAATAGTTGATTCTGCTTTATACTCAGCATCAATACCATTACCGCCGTAGCAACCGATATTATTACTTGTTATTTTGTTTCCGTAGAAATCTGTTTCAGGAGCACCGTCAATTTCAATACCTGCACCGATAAGAGGGGAGTCCTTTG
>CAZEVD010000058.1:0-3006 GCA_964515475.1 uncultured Eubacteriales bacterium | reverse complement strand
GTGGAAACTTGCGTACTCCTAACTTTGAAAAATCAATGATTACAGCGATTTTAAGATAAGAAAAATGTGGTTTTGTCCACCATTTGTCCACCAAAATTTTATTGGTGGACATTTTTATATAAAAAATGATTTGAAATTATTGAGCATGTGCTATATTCATGATAGAATACAAATGTTCGTATAGATGGTTTTGGGTATAAAATTTAAGCAATGATGAATGAAGGTGATAGATATGATGAAATTAGAAGATTATAGATCTGGTGAATATGTAAAAATGAACGATTACAAAGCTTTTATTCCTAGTAAAGTTAATTATAACTGGGGATGGGACGATACTAAATTAGACAAACTACTTGCGGAAGCTAATCGTCAAATTGGTGAGTTAAATGCGTATTCATTATTAATACCTAATGTTGATTTATATATAAAAATGCATGTAAAAATTGAAGCTAATAAATCTAGTAGAATAGAAGGAACAAGGACAACTGTGGAAGAAGATTTTTTAGATGTAACAGATATTATTCCTGAAAAAAGAGATGATTGGGAAGAAGTTCAAAACTATGTTAAAGCTAATAACTATGGTGTAAAAAGAATAAAAGAAGGATTTCCTGTATGTACGAGATTAATTAGAGAAATACACGCTATACTAATGCAAGGCGTTAGAGGAGAACGAAAAACTCCTGGAGAATTTAGAGTATCACAAAACTGGATTGGTGGCAGTATGCCAAGTGCGGCTGTATACGTACCACCACCACATACAGAAATCGCAGAATGTTTGACTGATTTTGAAAAATTTATAAATAATAGCGAAATTGATACTCCGGATTTAGTGAAAATTGCGATTTTGCATTATCAATTTGAATCTATACATCCATTTTTAGATGGTAATGGTAGAATTGGAAGATTATTGATTCCTTTATATATTCAAAGTAAAGGAATGTTAGAAAAATCTTGCTTGTATGTTTCTGATTACATAGAAAGAAATAAAGACACATATTATGATATGCTTACTAGAGTAAGGACTCATAATGATATGATCGGATGGATTAAATTCTTTTTAGAAACAGTTATCGAAACAGCTAAAGCAGCAAAGGAAAAATTTAGAAAAGTTGTTGAATTAACTATGGAAATGGACAAGGTTATAATGGAATTGCCAGTTAAACCGGAGAATGCGAAAAAGATAATTGATTTATTATATGATGAGCCAATATTAACAAGAAATAAAATGGCGGAGATTACGGGAATTAAATTAACAACAGTAAACGGAATAGTTAATGCATTGCTTGAAAAAAATATTATAATCGAAACAACAGGATATAGTAGAAATCAAATTTTTGCATTTGAAAAATATATTAATTTATTTTTAAATTAGAAACTTATATCACGAACAAAACGAAAAATTCGTGATATAAAAAGTTATATCACGAAAAAACGAAAAAATTTGTGATATAAAAATGTATATCACGAAAAAAATGAGAAATTCGTGATATAAGTTTTAGAATATATTCTCGGTAGCAAAAATTTCAAATGTTTTAATATAAATTTATAATTTGTCACACTGTGTGTGACGAATTGAGTTTTTTATAGATTTAATAATTTAGAAAACTTTGTTCAAAAAGAAGAGAATGAAGAAAAATAACAGGGTATTGGATTTTACTTATCCACCGTACCATATACGAGGTTCAAAAATCATACCTACCGTGACAAGTTGAGCCATGTTGAGAACGTAGTGTTGCTAGAACTTAAGTAGATATATATGAGATTTAAGGCCAAATTGATGAGGCAAAATAGCCAAATTCAATTTGGTCTTTTATTATGTGCGACGCATGACGTCGCACAAGAAAACCACGTGCTATGCACGTGAGAACTCAAAAAGCGATAGTGTTCAGAGAAAAAACCTCCTTTTGATATAATAAAGGTAATCTGCCAGATGCCTAAAAATCAAAAGGAGGTTTTAAAATGAAATTTATAAAGAATGATGATGAGAGCAGTTTGTCTCATACAAAATGGAATTGCCAATATCATATAGTGTTCATACCTAAATACAGGAGAAAAGCAATATATAACAAACTGCGAAGTGATATAGGAAAATATTTAAGAAGATTATGCGAATATAAAGGGGTGGAGATAATAGAAGCAAATGCCTGTCCAGACCACATACATATGCTAGTAAAAGTTCCACCCAAACTGAGTATATCATCTTTTATGGGCTATTTAAAGGGAAAGAATAGTTTGATGATATTCGAAGAATACGCCAACTTGAAGTGTAGCTATGGAAACAGACACTTTTGGGCTCAAGGATACTATGTCAGCACAGTCGGACTAAACAAAAATACAATAAAGAAATATATACAAGAGCAGGAAATTGAAGATAAGGTGCAAGATAAAAGGTGTTTGAAAGAATATAAAGACCCGTTTACGGGTAAGTAAGAGTGACAAAGGCAATTGGCAGACAAAAGAAGCTCACATGTGGGAGCCGCCAGTAATAAACCCTTATAGGGTAAAAGAAATACCGCCCGTTTTACGGGCGGATATTTATTTTTTATAAAATTAACTTAGTCTTTGTATTAATATTGATGCATTTGAATTTATTTGAGTTCCCCCTGCTAATGTTTGTAACGTTACAGCAGAAGCACTTGAGTGATTTCGTACTGTTAATACATCACCAGCAGCTGCTGTTATAATTACCATTCCGTTATTCCCTTGAGTTCCGGCACCAGAGCCATATACGCTACCAGTAACTGGTGCACCATTTTGGAACAATGAAAATTGATTAGGTTCAACTCCAATAGCATAAAACCAAACCGCATAATCACCAGCACTACCAATTTGTATTGTGGATGTTCCTGGTGCATGAGTAATAGTACCTATGATTACACCATTACTACTAAATGATATATCAGCTTCTATTGCTACAACTTGTGCATCCAAATTATAAATATATGCATATTCAGATAATCCACTAATTCCAGTGGCACCTGTTGCGCCAGTAGGACCTGTGGCACC
>CAZEVD010000057.1:0-3239 GCA_964515475.1 uncultured Eubacteriales bacterium | reverse complement strand
GAAAAGTCAATACTTGCGTATTGACTTTTTCATTCACTATATTATAATTAAATTAAAGATGAGGTGTTAGTCACAATGTGACTTACCCTGTGTGAATGAAAAAATCACTCCACCTGGCCAAGGATAAGAGTGATTTTTTTATTTTTAATACTTCTTATTGATTAGTATCTTTAAGAAGGATGCTATAAACAGAATTTCGATTACAAACAATATGTAGTCAGTTTCTATCATGGGCATCACCCCCTTTTTCTTTAGTGAAAAAGGGCAAATCACATCATATCCAAACAACCTCATCACCAAAACAATATTACAAACATTAGTTCGTGTCAATCTGTATAAATAAATTATTCAAAAAATGAAGAGCACATCTTTTGATGTGCTCTTCTATTGCATTTTTGCAAGTTATAATCTATCAAAACTCACATTTTATTCTTCAATTAATACAGCTTTAATTCTTCTTACACCTGAAGATACAGCTTCTTCTTTTTTGATTTTGAATGTTCCCATGTTGCCTGTTCTTTCAACGTGAGGTCCTCCACAAATTTCTTTACTGAAATCTCCGATTGTGTACACTTTAACTTTATCACCATATTTAGCAGCAAATAATCCTGTAGCTCCAGATGCTTGTGCTTCTTCTAAAGACATTTCTTCGCATACTACTTCTAAGTCTCTCTTGATTTGTTCGTTAACAATATCTTCAACTTGTTTTAATTCTTCTGGTGTTACTTTTTGTGGATGATTAAAGTCAAATCTTAATCTTTCTGCAGTTAAGTTTGAACCTTTTTGTGTTGCATGTTCACCAAGTACAATTTGAAGTGCTTTGTGTAATAAGTGAGTCGCTGTATGGTAAGCTGTTGTTTTTTCACTGTGGTCTGCAAGTCCACCTTTGAATTTTTGTTCAGCTCCTGCTCTAGACATTTCTTGGTGTTTTTTGAATAGTTCGTTGAACTCATCCATATCAATTGTCATTCCGTTTTCTTCAGCAAGTTCAGCTGTCATTTCTGGTGGGAATCCAAATGTATCATATAATCTAAATACAACTGGTCCAGCAAGTTTTGTTTCACCATTAGCTTTTGCTTTTTCAATATTTTTAGCAAATTCTTTTTCACCATGTTCAAGTGTTTTTAAGAATTTATCTTTTTCTTCTTCGATAACGCTTACTAATGTTTCTTTATTAGCTGGAATTTCAGGATACATTTCTTGCATGATTCCTACAAAAGTTTCTACTAATACTTTTGTGTTGTTTGGATCGAATCCGATTTTTCTCATGTGTCTAATTACTCTTCTAAGTAATCTTCTTAATACATATCCTTGTTCTACATTACTTGGTCTAACACCATCAACTATCATGAACATAGATGCTCTTAAGTGGTCAGATATAATTCTAGCACTTGAGATATTTACATTCTCTGAAAGTTCTGTAATTTTTGCAATTACATCAGCAAACAATTCTGTTTCATATACATTGTTTTTACCTTGTAATAATCCGATAACTCTTTCAAGTCCTAAACCTGTATCAACGTTTGGAGCTTTTAATAATTCATAAGTTCCTTCTTTTGTTTTATTGTATTGCATGAATACGTTGTTCCAGATTTCAAGATACTTACCGCATCCGCAAGTTGGATTACAATGTTCACTACATTTTTCTTTACCTGTATCAAAGAAAATTTCTGTATCTGGTCCACATGGTCCTGTTTCACCAGCTGGTCCCCACCAATTATCTTCTCTTCCGCAGAAGAAAATTCTTTCTCTTGGAATACCTGCTTTTTCCCATGCAGCAGCTGCTTCTTCATCTCTTGGAATTCCTTCCTCACCTTCGAATACAGTTACTGATATTCTATTCATATCAAAACCTAAAACTTCTTTTAAGAATGCGTAGCTCATTGCAATTGATTCTTGTTTGAAGTAATCTCCTAATGACCAGTTACCCATCATCTCGAAGAATGTTAAGTGTGATGGATCACCAACTGAATCGATGTCACCAGTTCTGATACATTTTTGGTAGTCTGTTAATCTCTTTCCTTGTGGATGAGGTTCACCTAGTAAGTAAGGTACTAGTGGATGCATACCTGCAGTTGTGAATAATACTGTAGGATCATTCTCTGGTACTACTGGAGCACTAGGTATTCTTTTATGTCCATGTTTTTCAAAAAATTCTATGTATTTCTCTCTAAGTTCTATAGCTTTCATTAATCTTCATTCCTTTCAACGTTTAAAGACTCTTATACGAATTTGTATTATATATCAAAATGCAAAAAACAACAATACCCAATTGCTAGAAAGGTTTGCAATACATTTCCAGTAATTGGGTGTCCATATGGGGACGTCCTCGTTTGGACACCCATTTTTCTTCAACAAAGCATTAAAACATCTTTGCTATTTGTTTTCCTTTTTTCGCTATCATTTTTTTGAACTTATACATATCGTTGTTTGCCATACTTCCAACAACTCCACCTACTAAAGCTCCTATCATCATTCCTGTAACCATTTTTTTCATTGTTTATTCCCCTTTCGTTTAATTATATTTTTTATTGTTATTATCATTTCTAGTATGCCTATTACTAGTAAAAATATGCCGAAATATTTCTTTAAACTTTTTGAATCAATCAGTTTTGTGAGATATGCACCGACGCCTGCACCAATTATGCTTGGCAACATTAATTTTTTAGCAATAATTTTATCCACATTTTTATTTTTGAAATGTATTATTATCGCAACAATTGCTGTTGGGATAAAGAATATTAAATTTGCTGCTTGCGCAGTTTGTTGTTCAACACTTAAGAACGATGTAAGTATAAGTATTAAAATACTTCCTCCACCCATACCTAAACTTGTTACAAATCCAGAAATAATACCCGTAATTATTAGCTCCACCAAATCATCCTCACAGACATTACAATTAAAAATATATCAAACACAATATTCAAAATTTCTTTAGGAATTTTTTTCATAACTTTTGCGCCTATAATACCACCTATAACTCCGCCTATAGCTGCTTTTATTGAAACACCTAAGTCAAAGTATTTAAAATTCGCATAAAAGATTGCAGTTATAAAAGTAGCAACTAATATTGTGGCAAGAGTAGTTCCTCTTGCTTTATATTCGTCAACTTTCAAAAAATTTACTAATGCAGGAAGAATTATAAGGCCACCACCAGAACCAAAGAATCCGACTCACAAATCCACCAGCAAGACCAATTAAAAATATCATAAAAAACACCTAATATAATTATTAGGTGT
>CAZEVD010000056.1:0-3415 GCA_964515475.1 uncultured Eubacteriales bacterium | reverse complement strand
GTGTCACCCCGACCATACAAAAGTCTTGTAGCAAAAGCTACAAGACTTTTTGTTATTATCTTTTCTTATTATCATAACTACATTTCAATACTATATTAAATTCTTAAGCATATTGGCTTTATTTATGAAAACACTTTTGTTTACATAATTGATAATTGCGTATTATTGATGCTATAATGCTTTTGTCGCAAATTAATCTTGTTTCATGTTCGTTAGAACAGAAAGGCGTAACTATGTGTAACCCAACAATATCATTATCTCGGTCAACGAAAGAAATCTTTCAAGACATCAAAAGCAGTGTAAAAAAATTATTCGACTCTGACGAAGTTATAAAAATGTATCAAGATCATTTAGATTCTATAATTGCAGAAGTCAAAGCCGAGTATTTAGCTGCAAATATTCCTCTCGTGGATGATAGTGAAATCGAAAAAAATAAAGATCTGTTTTTAAAATATCATCTCGCAGATGGTTCCCTTGCTTTTATTAAGGCTCACGCTTCAAGTTTTGACTATTTCATGTCAAATTCTAAAGGACTACCTTCAGAAAAAATTGAAGAACTTATGTCTAAGTGTTTAGAACAAGAACACATGATGAAATATTTAAAAAAATTCTTTGAAGATACTTCACTACGAGAAGAATTAAAAGAAATCTTTAAAGGTCTGTTGAAAAAGTGATAATGATTTATGAATATGACAACTGAATAACGCAAAATATGAGCTCTGGGTATATTTCCAGAGCTCTTTTTTTACAAAATGGAAATCCCCTCACCTTTTATTGGTAAGGGGGTTTGTTTCCTGCAGAGGATTATTCGCGACCGCAAAAACGCTCATTTAACAGATCGTCCGGGATGACTTCATCATCTACACACTCTTCGGCATGGCCGTCACTAGAATGCTCCAGAACTAAGATTTCTGTATCTTCTTCACAAGGCATTAAAGTTAATCCTTCATTTTCAGAATATACTACCGGCTCATCTTGCACTTCGTGGGAAACGTTTGAATCTTCCGGCATTTCTTCAAGCTTAGGATTCACATCTTCGCTTTCAAAATACTCTACCGATGTTTCAGTATCATAGAAATTTTCCGCATTTTCAAGCAACTCTTCCAAGTTCAGGATTTCATTTTCGTCATAAACCTCAAAGTACATGTGAGGAAGAAGGCTGTGCTGCGAATTCCAAAGATATGCGCGATCAAGATTTTCAGTAATAAGGTATATTTCACCTTCACGTTCAACCTTAATCCACTTTTCGACGTTTTTCGCGTCTTCCTTTGGAACATACGTTATCACAGTCCGAGTCTGGGGAGCTTCTTCTTTTTCCATTGCCAATGCGATGCTAGTTGTTACGGTGCATACGAGAGCGAGTACGAGTACGATAATCAGAGTTTTTACTTTGCTAAGTTTCATGTTGTTCTCCTTATAAATAAAAAAAATTTAATTTTTTCTGCACCTGCAGGTATACACAAATCGCTTCGATTTGTATAATCTAATTTCCCAACTTTCGCCTACAAGCAAAAGGTATGTCAACAGAATAACCACTGACTAAAAAGAAAAAATTAGATAGTTACATTTTAACATATTTACATAATTTTTTCTTGCTATTTGACTTCATTATCTTCTATATTTTAACTGTTTTTTGTAAAAATTCACGTTATTTCTTCATTTTTCTCTTTTTTTCTTAGTTTTACATAAAAAACTTAAGACTAGGAAGTCCAAAATTCCTTGATTTTTCACTTTAACGTTTTTTAATATTCAATTTTTCTTTCTTAACACTTTGATATTTTTGGTATTTCTTGCATAAAAAAATCACTCTAAAAAGAGTGATTTATGGTAATTGAGCTAACCATGTTAAATCTTTATAATCTGATTTAACAAGTTCTGCTTTTATTTCTTCTCCATCTAATGCTATTTCATAATGTCTTTTACATCCATTATAATCTGAACTAATATTATTTTGTGCTATTTCTTCTGCTGTCAAAGCTTCATAAAATGAATATTGAACTTTTTCGTTAGATATTTTTATATCTTCAGCTGAAATTTCAATTTTTTCTTCATACTTTTCATTATATATTTCTAAGAAATTAAAGTTAACCCACGCTTCCACTTTCTCATCAACTACTACTAAATTATTTTTTACTAAAAAACTTATATCAATTTTTTCAGAAGAAAGTAATAAACTTTCTAAACTTCCCATAGTTTCTAAAACTTCTAGCTCTAACATTTGTTCATAATCATTAAAATTATTTTTTATTTTAATTTTAACTTCATCGTCTGTCGTTACCATTTTTACAATATGATATTCTTCATCATTCTTTTTCACTGCACCAAGTTCATACTCTCCTAGTGCTTGAATTACATTGTATGTTCCATCTTCATTTTCCAAAAGAGCTCCATTTTGTTTTAAAATATTAACTATTTTTGATTTATCTATAACTAATTTTTCTTCTGCTACCACAATATTTTCTTCTTCGATTTCTACTCTTTCTTCTCCACTCATAAATTCATCAAATACCATTTCATCATTTTGTACGATTTCATTTTCTGTGTTTGGAACATCAATAACTTCATCATTTTTACTTGAACATCCAGTAAGTAAAAGTGTTAAAGTCGCCACAACTAATAATGTTTTTTTCATAATTTCCTCCTTTTATATTTTTTATCAATCCGATATTTACATCGATTTTAATTATATATTAGTAACCTGCAAATAACAACAAACTTTGGGCGCAAAAAAAGATGCCTTTTTCAAGACATCTTCATTTTTTTATTTACCCAAAACTAATCTTAACTCTTCATTTCTCTTTACTTTATTTGTAGTTGTTTTTATTAAAGGAACATCTGTTATTGTTAAACCTTTAATATATTTATATTTCGGTAAAGTTTTATTAATTTCTTTTACTTGTTCCCAAATAATATCGTATAATTTTGTTTCATCTACATCTCCATATGCTTCTTTTATAGCATCTTTTAAATAAACAACTTTTACACAAACCATTAAATCATTTTCATCTTCTTCATCTGGTTTGCCATATACAAATACTTCTTCAACTCCAGGAATTTTCTTTACTAAGAATTCAAGTTCATCTGGGAATACTTTCTTACCGTTTTTTAATACGATAACATCTTTCTTTCTTCCTGTAATAGTAATGAATCCCTTTTTATCCATTACCGCTAAATCTCCTGTATGGAACCAACCATCTGGTTCTAAAACAGCATCTGTAGCTTCTTTATCTTCATAATAACCAAGCATTACTGTTGGGCCTTTAACGCAAAGTTCTCCTACTCCGTTTTCATCTTGATCTACAATTTTTACTTCAACGTGTTCTAATGGTACTCCTATTGTTCCATTCTTTTTCTTATAAATATTTTCTGCTGCAACTACTGGAGATGTTTCAGTTAAACCATATCCTTGTTCAAG
>CAZEVD010000055.1:0-3574 GCA_964515475.1 uncultured Eubacteriales bacterium | reverse complement strand
GGCTCATAACCCGAAGGTCGCAGGTTCGAGTCCTGCCCTCGCAACCAAAACCAAAAAGCACTGTAAAAACAGTGCTTTTTTTATTATTCTCTTAAAGGACGAGAACCTTGGGTTCGATAAGTGAGACTCCAAGAAAGCGAGCTATAGCGATGCTTGATTGGCTAAGACGAACTTATGCATGTGAGCGAAGCGAATCGCTGTCCTGCCCTCGCAACCAAAACGAATTAAAACCTTACAATCACAACGATTGTAAGGCTTTATTATTTTTCTCAATATATAGAAATCAGTCATTAGTCGGTCTTTTTTGACCGACCAATGACTGGTTTTGTTTTTGTTCAAAGGGGTATAAATGTTGATTTAAATATAGTTACAAGATATGTGGACTTGCGACCTTATCACACATAAAAATTTAGTTCAATACTATTTTTTACTATCATCCAACTTTTTTAAAGTTTTATTTTTGATAATCCCTTCCTCATATTTTTATTGATTATGTAAACAAAATATGGTATAATTTTTTCGCAAGCAATAACCCCTATAACTATCCAAACAAAGGAGTAATCAAAATGAACAATCAGCACGAACTCAAGTCTAACGTTGGATCCCCTGAAGCAAACGCTATCCCCGAATATGCGACCGTCGCCGCAAAATGGTGGGCCAAAGCAATCATGCGCCCTAAATTTGACAATGGTGACAAAGGTCGCACTGGAGATATGACCTCTATGCTGGCAATGCTCCTCAGCTCCCACAATCCGGTCACCAATGATCAGGCTGATGCATTTGAGCAGGCGCTTACCGAAGCAATCTGCGCAGAGGTTGCAAAGTATGGAAGCTGCTATCTGGATGTCGACTATCATCCTGACAGAATCCTCTATGAGGCGGCTCAGAAAGCTGGCATTACCAGCGACAGCTGTTTCCCTTGGAAAACTACAATGCGTGTTTCTAAAGATTATGTCAGCGTTTCTGCCGGCTACGCAGCTCCTCACGAAAAACTTTGGGAAGCGTAAAACCCATCACAACTGCTTTTTACGGTTGTTTCGCCCCTGTAAAGCCAAGCTTTACAGGGGTTTTTCTTTATATAATATCTACCAACCTTATATATACGTTGTATTTTTTGTATATAGTATAATTAATTATTTTTAAGGAGTTTTATTATGAGATATAATTCAAAATTTCATCGTGAAATAATGTTAACTATTATTTTTATACTTATTATTTGTATTGCCATGTTTTCAGTTGCTTTCGCGGAATATTTAGGGAATCGATATATATATACAACATTTAACGAATTTATTGTTCCAGCATCTTTCCTAATTATCTTCGCTATAGGTTCTATAATTTATTTTTTACTAGCTCTATATGTACTCAATTTGTTCGAAAACAAAACTATATTCGAACCTGAAAGCCAAGATTATTATAGAGATTTAATAAAAAAATATTCCCCCGCACAACTTAGCTATGTAGATAATTATTCTATCGAACTAAAAAAAGATATTTTAGCAACTATCTTATCTTTACACCTTAAAGGGAATATAAAAATCTCAAAAGACAAAATTGAATTCATCTCAAAATTCAAAACGAAAAATGAAAAATATTATGAGCTTTCCGCAACTGAAACTTTAGTTATTGATTGTTTAGAAAAGAAAATTTCACCTTTTCGAAAAAAGTATTCTTTCGAAAACTATTTACTAAACGATTTAAGAAATGTTAATTTGACAGAAAAAAGAGAAACCATTTCACCTCACTTAAAAGCAATCTTATTAATTTATTTTATATACGGAGTACTTTTGGTAATTCTTCAAAATTTCGTTCCAAATGTTTTGGCTAGTTTGTTTAAAGCATTTGGCTGGCTTACTATTGTTTTTTCTTTTTCTCTAATATTCATTAATAAGGATTTAGAAAAAAACGGTCCATTTGCGGAAACTACTTATAAAAAATTAACAGATGAAGGTTTAAAACTTCGCAGAAAATTAATCGGTTTAAAACGTTTCTTAGCAGATTATTCTGAAATGAACAAAAAATCTATAGCAGAAATTGAACTATGGGATGAATATATGATTTATTCTGTTATATTAAATAATAACAAGAAGATTCAAAAGGAACTATTCTTATTATTAAAAAAATACTTGTCTAATTAAACAAAAAGCGTCACTTTCCTAAGGAAATGACGCTTTTTGCTTACAAATTTTCAAATGTACACTTATGCTTTTCTTACAAGGTTACCCAATCGTTTTCGTCATTCACTTCGATATTATCAATCGGAAATGCAGAAGAAAGCTCAATTTTGTTTTCTTCGCAGCACTTCTTAAGAGTATCTACTGTGCAGCAATGAACCTTCCCTTCGTAAACGATGAATAACGCTGCGAGAGCACCTTTTTCGAAGTCATGTGGTTGAACCTGAATTAAAGCTCCTACATTTGGATCACAAACATCAAGCATAACGCAATCGCTCTGGCCAAAACGAGCTACTAGCCTAACGTTTTCTTGATGATTGTAGTAAACTTTTATCCTTCCATTGTACGGACACTCTCTCGGAGCTTCCGCATATAGGAGCATATAAAACGCATTGTCTTTCATGCGCTCCAAATGCATTTTTCCCCTTTCATCAAAAACAATGCTCAGATGTTCGTTTAGCCCCTTTTTAAGCTCCAATTCTGGTCTTGTCCGAAGCAAAATGGGTTTACGCTGGGCTCCAACAGAAACAAAGTGTCTCTTGTCAAAACCAATGCTTCTCGTTTTCACGTTTGTGTCAACATTCGTGTAAATCATGGTAATGTACCATCCTTTCATATATTTGTCACCTATATATCTATCGCCCATTGGACTCGGTAACTTTTCACGGTCAATTAAGACAAGCGAATTCTACCACGTTTTACATAATAATTCAAATTTTCACAACTATATGTTTAGATAATCTTCCTATTCCTTCTAATAAAATGCAACAGCGCCCACCTTACGGTGAGCGCCACTTGAAGAAGCATATTAAAAAATTCCTTCTCCATCCAGCTTAGCAGGACCTTGCTGCTTAAGCCTGGAAACAAAGCTTCTGAAGTAGCTCGCAATCAACTTCTGTTCGCCTGCCTTGGACTGACAGCAACCATCGGTATACTCACGAGTGAAATTGTGGTTAATCATGTACTCTGCGCGATAATGCTCGAAAATCGCATCAGCAGTGCATTCAACGTCATAAGTCTGGTGCAGATAGCGAGCCTGCCATACACCGGCATGAGTCAGATATTCATGGTTGTAACCATCGCGGTCACACCACACTTCAATCTTATCCTCACCGATGCCGAAAGCATTCTTGTACGCTTCATGGATTAGCTCCGCATCTTCCTTTGCTTCGCGAGCAACATCCGCCAAGCCATTCAACAACAGTATTGCATCCATAGACATTTCCATGATGGTTCCTACTTCGATTCTTTCTTCCATTTTTGTTCCTCCAAAAATCTTTGTGTAGTCAAGTTCTTGCTGTATCTCGAGGTTTCCTCACAAGATAAACTTGCTATCTATTATTATACCATATTTTACATAATACTTCAATTTGATTGCTCTCTTCTTCTCTCCCAAAGCT
>CAZEVD010000054.1:0-3575 GCA_964515475.1 uncultured Eubacteriales bacterium | reverse complement strand
AAAATAAAATTTTTATAATTGTAAGATACTTCACTTTAACGAGTGGAGTATTTTTATTATCACTTATGGTTTTAATTCGGTTATTTGTTGCTTTTCTTTATAAACAAATGCAAAATGATGGCTAAAATGAATTTTATTTTCAAGATTTGAAATTTTAAAACCAAAATTATTGACTTTTGGTTTTAATTATGGTATAATGATTTTTGAAAGGAAGGTTGTGAAAATGAATACTACATATATTGCACCACAATTACCGCTTGATAGCAGTATAATTGATCAGATATATTTTTTGGACGAATTGGTTGATGCAACAACAAAGCTTGAAGTCTATAAGGCAAAAATTAACGATAGTAAAATTGACAGCTCGTGGTTTTTACCTACACTTCAACAAAAAGAAGCTCTCGCATCTTCTAAATTAGAAGGCACACAAGCAACTTTGGATGGTGTTTTGATTAATCAGGTAGAACCAAGTACAGAAGATAAGAATATAAATGAAGTTATGAACTATTATATTGCAACACAGCAAGGGTATGATAGTTTGAGAAAACGAGATTTTACAAATGAGTTTTTTTATGATTTGCATAACACCTTGATGAGAGGAAATGTGAGAAAGCCCATACTTGTCGGAGAATATCGTAAAGAACAAAACTACATCGGAAGAAATGACGATACACACGCTATAACATTTGTTCCGCCTGCACCTGATACCGTTCCGGAGTTGATGAATAATTTAATAGACTATATCAACACTCCAAAAGATAATTACAGACCATTAATAAGAACAGCAATTATTCACGCACAATTTGAAACAATACACCCATTTATGGATGGCAACGGTCGTGTAGGCAGAATGTTGATACCTATGTATCTATTCGCACAAAAACAAATAGAATTACCGTGCTTTTTCATCAGTGAAGCTTTAGAGCGGGACAAGCCTAAATATTATACATTGTTAAATAATATTCGTGAAAAAAATGAGTGGAATGAATGGATTAAGTTTTTTCTTGCTACCGTTGTTAAACAATGCGATAAATATATTGGTATTATTACAGATATAAATAATCTGTATGAAAAGCATTTAAAAACGGCTTGCGATATGGCAAGGTCTTCCAATATGGTAGATATAATCAATGCTTTATATCAATATCCTATTACGACTGCGAAGCAAATCGCAGAAATAACTAAAATACCGATGACTAGCGTAAATCGTTATTTAACACAGCTTTTAGATAGTCAGGTAATTTATTCAGACCAAAAATCTCGAAACCGCAAATTTTATTGTATAGATTTGCTTGATATTTTGAGATTATAATAAACAAGATATAGAAAGAAGGAATGCGTATTGAATGATTATAGATAAAAGAAAAACACACCGAAAACCGCTGGAACGGTCTCGGTGCATTTAAGGATGTACTATAAGCACATCATCTAACCAATGAAGATTATAGCACATCCTTTCTGCCCTGTCAATTGGCAGGCTAAATAAAAATTTAGACTTAAATTAAGTCAATTTTGACAGAAAGGAAGTAATTTATGACTTCAGAAGAAATGCGGAATAATACGCTATTTATGAGAAACAGTTTTGTTTCAGACGGGAAATGGGGACTTTCCCTTGTAAAAAAACAGGAAATCGATACAAGTGATATAAAGCTAATTGCTTGTTCGGATACAAAAGCAAACGAGCGAGAAGAAAACAAAAAATTCGGTGTTCACTTTTTTGTTGATGATTATCGATTTGAAGGAGTATATGATAATCCTGAAAGAACATTAAATAAGTATTCTCAATATAAATTTTTGCTTACTCCTGATTTTTCTACATATTCAGATATGAACCTTTGGCGTCAGCTTGAAAGTGTAGCTAAAAATCGCTGGGTTGGTGCATATTGGCAGAGTAAAGGTTTAACTGTTGTTCCTACAATAAGCTGGGGATTATCTCAAAGTTATGAATTTTGCTTTGATGGAGTTGAAAGGAATGGCATCATTGCAGTCGGAATGATAGGTTGTAAACAGTCTAAAATTCAGTTTATGCGTGGATATAACGCAATGCTTGATAGAATTCAGCCATCAGCAATAATATGTTTTGGAACGCCTTTTGATGAAATGCAAGGAAATATAATCAAAGTTGATTATATGGAATCAAGAAAGGTGGTACGATAATATGGGTGGTAGAGGTACTTTTGCAAGTGGTAATAATGTTGAATATACTTATGAAACCGTTGGAAAATATGAGGGCGTTAAAATTTTAAGAGGTATAGAAGGTACAGGATTGCACGATTTGCCAGCTGAAGCACATTCAAGCAATATGTATATGAAACTTCATAAGGATGGCACTATGAATATGTTGCGAATCTACGGTAAAGATCATTATTTACAAGCAGAAATTGCTTATCATCCTGAGCCTGATTTAACAGGAAATCGCAAACCTGTGTTGCATATACATTATTATGATAAAGATTTTAACAGAACTAATGCTGCATATCTTGATAACGATGTTTACGAGAAATACAAAAAATATTTGAAAGGCAGGAATTGATATGATTGATGGAAATGCAAATGATTTTATAGATAAACTTTCATACGAAGACCATTATGTGATGTTTGAAAATAAGAAATATTTTTTGAACGGTTGTCAAACAGAAAAAGATAGTTGTGGAAAAGTTATAAGTGTTAAATTGGAAGTATATGATCTAACAAATGAAACAACGATATTTTCTGTCACTAAAACAACAGCTTACGAGTGTTTAGTTGCATTTGAAAAAGCAAAAATCTGGAATAAAAAATCTTTTTGGGAAGCAGAAAAAGATATTATTTGGATTGATTGTTAGCCCATAAATATTTTAAGGGGGTATCTATTGATGAAGGGAAATACTTTAACTGAGTTTATTAATGATTTGCTTGCAATGGGTGGGCCGGAAAAGGAGTTTGAGTACCGCGGTAAAAAATATTTTATGCAATCTCAGCCATATGAAGCTGATAATTCTCTTGTAGAATTTGTGATTTATGAGTGTTTTGGAGAAGAAAACTATATTTTCAGATGCCATGGTAGGAACACTGTGGAGTGCGTAGAACAATTCGAGGTTGCAAAAATCTTTGATGGTCGCACAATTTATGAGGCACACGACGAAATCACAGTATTGTTTGGATAGTTTAAGGAGTGAAATTCTCGTGATAAATGGAAACGCTAATGAATTTATAGAGGGATTACACTATGGAGATGAACGTTTTTTTCTCTACGACGGGAAGAAATACTTTATACAAGGTTACTTCGAAAACGAAAAGCCAATGTTAGAACTTTATGTTTTCGAACCATCAGATAGTGATTTTGAATGGCGTGTTTTTTCCAATAGCAAGGACTACCCTGTTTCAGAATTTGAGGAAGCAAAAATCTTTAATGGAAAATCCTTTTGGGAAATTGAAAAGGATATTGAGTGGGTTGATTGTTAATGATACCAACATTATAATAAACATTCCTTGTAATGATACAATACTTCACTTTAACGAGTGGAGTATTTTTTTATGGAAAGGTGGTGATTCACTTGAAGCATTTGAAAAATGCCATTGACATCAATATAGGT
>CAZEVD010000053.1:0-3586 GCA_964515475.1 uncultured Eubacteriales bacterium | reverse complement strand
AAATACGCTTTGTAAAAGGCGTATTTTTTATTGCCAAATTTTAGAATAAGAAATATAATTATAGTAGTTATTTATGAAAATAAGGATGTGTTTTTATGAATGAAATTGAAGAAAGAAAAAAACAAATAGAAATTTTAATGCGTTATTTGCCTGTTGGTCTAAGATACGAAGATTCAAATAATATAGTTGAAACAATAATTGATGGAGATACTTTAAAACAAAGAAGAGAATTTAAAAAAGATTGGTTTGTAGAGGACACAAAGTCAGTAGCTGAGGCAGGAACTGTAATAATGAGAAAAGGCAATGAGATTATTGCAGAATTATTAGAACCTGGAACTTTAGAGGTGTATAACAATTTATATTCTGACAAACCAGTACCAGATATTGAGATATCACCAACTTTAAAGTCGGCTATATTAGATATTGAATCACAAATACAGGAGAAAGCAAAAGAATATAGTAACACGACTCCTCATAACGCTTTAATTATTGCAGCTAATAGCGTAAAAAAAGATTTGGCTCAAGAAGACCCTTCACAAACGGTTACTGCAGGTCAAATATATAGAGAAGATGATGTTGCTGAAGTAGCCAGTGAACAAACTTTAAATGGTGTAAAAAGTACGTTTAAGCGTATTGTGGATAAAATTTTAGGCATAGATAAAAATGTGGGAAAAGAAACAAATACGCCAGAAATTGATGAAGAATAAAAAGATTAAATGGTAGGTGTGGATATGAATGATATAGAATACAGAAATACCTTATATGAAGTAAATGAGATTTTTGGAGCTTTGGATAAAGATTTAATAAATCAGGTGCCTGCTCAATTAATTGATAAAATAAAAACTAATAAATCCGAAAATTACAATTTTAAGTTAGATCCAACTAAACCTTTAAAAGAACAAAAACTTTTAAAGACAACTAAAGAATTTATATCTGGCTTGTATTTGACTTATTGGGCGGATGAACAAGAAAAAAACAACATGAAAAAAAGAATGCTTGAAAATGAAAGAAGACAACAAGAGGAGTTTGATAAAAATTTCAAAGAAAGTATATTTCATAATCCGCCTAAGGAAGCTGCACCTGTAATTAATGAACCTGTAAAAATAGAAGCTGCGATGATTGAAACGAAAGCAAATCCTTTTAAAACATTCTTGAAAAAGATAACAGATTTCTTTAGTAGAAAATAAAATCAATCCCAGATACATTTTGTATCTGGGATTTTGTTATTTGATTAATTTTTCAATTGGAGAAAAGTCATCTGTTAAAATTATAGCATCGCTTATATCAAATATTACTGAATTGTCAAATGATAGTTTTTGATCTGTAGCAATTACCATAAAATTTTGTAACACTGACAAATCTCTAGAAATATTACAAGGAACAACATAGACATATTTAAAAACTTCTTGAAGCGTTCTTATTTCGGCCTTTAAGAAATCAGATTTTTCAGCAGTTGCAGAAGCAATTATGTTTGTCAAATACATTCCGCCAGGATTTAGAGAATCATAAATTTTTTGTATTGCTTCTAATGTAGTTAAAGTTTCAGCCGGTTTATTCCCAGCAAATGCATCGTTTAAAATAGCATCATATTTTTTTAGATTTTTATTTAAATAAGTTCTACCATCATCTGCGATAATATTTAATCTTTTTGTATTTATAGCATCGAATTCTTCTATTAAAGTGTCAAGAAGAAAATATTCATTGGCTAGTTCTATTACTTTTTCATCGATTTCTACAACATCCATATTTTTTTCTTTAAAATGGCTGATGTAGTATTTGGGATAGGAAAAGCCTGCGCCACCTATCATTAATGTGTCAGTTATTTCGATTTTGGAGTGAAACATCAAATCATAATATTTGGTATATGTATAAACTAATTCGTATTTTTTATCGTCTGAAAGATATGTTGCTGATTCATTGCCTCCGTCTATATTCAAACATCTAATTGTTCCGGCTTCATTGTTATATATAATTGCATGACCATATTGCGTATCATAATTCACACTTGCATTAGGCTCTGCTGCAAGAACTTTTGAACTGCATTCGTTGTTGTAGGTGATTTGAGAACCAAATAATGAAAAATTGATTACAGCAAAAATAAATACAACAACAGAAGTTTTTAAACTTGGTTTCTCAACGAATAATATTAAAACTAGAAGAACTATAGCAAGAAAATATAAAATTGCATTACTGCCGAAAGTTGGTATTAAATAAAATCCGCCAATAAAATCTCCTAGTATGCATCCGAATGTTGCGATTGCGGAAATTTTTCCGGTGATTTTTCCGGCGTTATCAAGATTTTGTAATTTTATCTTTGTTATGATTGGCGATATAAATCCTATAAGCATTGATGGAACAAAGAACAAGAATATTGTTGATAAAATTGCACCAATCTTAATGTTATCAATCGTAAGCGATAAGAAGTTAAGTAAATATGATTGGACAAGAGGAATGATAAAAACAAAAATTCCACTTAAAAGCAAAGTGAGTTTAATTGTATTTTGAAGTTTTTGTTTGTCTGCAATAATTCCCCCGATATAATTGCCGATACTTGAACTTAATAGAATAATTCCGATTACACTTGTCCAAACGATAGTGCTGTTTCCAAAGTATGGAGAAAGCAATCTAGAAGCTATGAGTTCAAGAATCATATAAACAATATTTACCATAAGTACGATAAATTCGAATTTGTATTTTTTCATAATTAACTCCTCGTAAAAATTTTCGAAATCCATTTTAAGTTTAACATAGATAAATTTACAATGTAAATATATTCATGTTTTTTACTAATTATAAAAAATATACATATATTTTAATTAGGAGGGAAATGTATGGGTGAATTTTATGTAATTAGTATAAAGCATATTAAATTAGGAATTATTTTTCTTGCTATTGGCGTGATTTTTGCTAGCGTATGTAATTTGTTTTTAGGAGATGCTCTATTAGAAGTTTCTAATGCAAATAGAATATTGCCTATATATAGTGTTGAAACAGATAAAAAGCAAGTTGGTTTAACTTTTGATTGTGCATGGGGAGCAGATGACATTAAGGATATTATAAATACGTTAAATAAAAACGGTGTTAAAGCCACTTTTTTTGTTGTAGGCGACTGGATAGATAAATTTCCAGAGGCAGTAAAATTATTGGATGAGAATGAAATGGAGATTGGAAATCATTCAGATTCACATGCACATGTAAACAATATGTCTTATGAGAAGAACATAGAAGACATGAAAAAGTGTAATGAGAAAATAAAAAATATAACAGGTAAAAATACTCTTTTTTATCGTGGTCCATATGGCGAATACAATAATACCGTTATACAAGCCGCAGAAAGCTTAAATATGAAAGTTATTCAATGGGATATAGACACTCTTGATTATACTGGAAAAACACCTGATGAAATGTGTGAAAGAATTAAAAGTAAAATAAGAAACGGTTCGATTGTTTTAATGCACAATGATACAGAACACACAGCAAGAGGCTTACAACAGATAATAGATTGTATTGAAGAATTAGAATATGAAATAGTACCTCTTTCGGAACTTATATATTTTGATAATTATGAAATGAATCATGAGGGTAG
>CAZEVD010000052.1:0-4163 GCA_964515475.1 uncultured Eubacteriales bacterium | reverse complement strand
CTTTCCCGTCAAGATACTCACGTCATTATTATGATTTATACTGTATGATGAATTCACCCGTTAAGGATGATGCGCTTGCTGATATTGAGTTGCTCAATAAGGTAGTGCAGTTTAAAGAAAAGTTTTACCGTTGCCCTTGGGCAAGATATGACGAGGCAAAAGTCGGCACGCTTCGCTTAATGCCACCTGAAAGAAATCTGCAGGCTCTCAAAGATGACTACGAGCATATGCAGAATATGATTTTCGGAGATAAGCCTGATTTTGAGGTTATTCTTAAAGGTTTCGAGCAGTTGGAGAAGGAAATAAACATGTTATAATTTCATAAATCAAATTACTAAACAGCAATATAATAATATATGTAAAAATCAATTGAAGTTAAAAGGAGATACAATTATGCAACCTTATAAAGTATGGTTATTTTCAGATTTAATCGAAAAAAACAAAAGAGTTTTTAAAGTTCCTGTGTATCAACGAAATTATGACTGGTCTAATATACAATGCGAAAAGCTTTATCAAGACATTATGACAGCCAACGAACGAGACCATAAACATTTTACTGGAACTATTGTATATATAGTAGGTCTTAATGCAAGTACACTAAGTGAAGTTTTGATTATAGATGGTCAACAACGCCTTACTACTATGTACATTCTACTTAAAGCTCTTTATGATTCTGCTAAAGGTGTATCTATCAGAATTGAGTCAGAAATAGAAGAAGTAATGTTTAACCGAAACTGTGATGAAAAATACAAGTTAAAATTAAAACCTGTAAAAACTGACAATGAACAACTATTGCTATTAGTAAAAGACAAGATAGATGAAATGGATAGAAATTCCAACATCTATAAAAACTACATTACTTTTAAAAATTTAATAAATCAAACATTAGAATCTGGATTAGATTTATCTGATATTTTAAACGGTATTAAAAAATTGGAAATGGTCGAAATTGTTTTAGATAAATCGCAAGGTGACGAACCTCAGAAAATATTTGAATCTATTAATTCAACGGGATTAGAATTAAGCATATCGGATAAAATACGAAATTATTTGCTTATGGACGATAGCAACCAAGATGAATTATATGAGAATTATTGGTCTGTAATAGAAAAGAATGTAGGATATAGGAATTTAGAGGATTTTGTTATAAACTACTTGAATTCTCAAATCAGCAAGTCTGTTAGTAGAAACAATGCGTACCGTTTATTTAAGGAACACTGTAATTCTAAAAATCTAACACACGAAGAAGTATTAAAAGATTTGTTAAGAACCTCCAAGTATTATGGAGCCTTTATTGGAGAAAAACAATATTATAGTGCAAAGATTACAGAATACCTAAAATCATTTTACACCATAAAACAAACAACGGTTCTCCCTTTTATATTCAAAATTTTCAATGATTACGAGGAAAATCTCATAAATGAAGAAACCCTATGTAATGTATTAGAGTATTTGTTGACATATTTCATAAGAATTACGGCTTGTGAAATCAACAAAAACTTGTCTAAATTTATGAAAACATTGTATGACCGTATTTATGATGGTAACTGTGAAAACTATTATGAAAAATTCGTAATATTTATTAACGATTTACGAGCCAACGATCGCATGCCTACTGATAATGAGTTTAGAGAAGCTCTTATCCGAAAACCTTTATATAAAAAGCCTATCTGTAAATATGTATTATCCGTTATTGAAAATTCTACAAAAGAGCATATTGATGTTACAAATCTTACCATCGAACATATTTTACCGCAAAAAATAAATGCAGCTGTATGGAAAAAAGAGGTTGGAAGTGATTATGATAGGGTATATGAAATATATTTACATACACTTGGCAATTTGACAATTACAGGACACAATAGTGAACTTGGAACAAGACCATTCAGTGAAAAAAAGAAAATCATTCGTGACAACTCAAAGGCAAATGTCTTAAACAAATATGTGTTGAATGCAGACACTTGGAATGAAATATCTATTTTAAAAAGAGCCGAAATTCTATCAAGTATCTTGATTGAAAGTTTTAATTACGTTAATATGCATTCGGATATTAGCGAAACAAACGAACTAAGCTTTACTGTTAATAGCGATTTCGACTTTGCAAACACAAAGCCTGGTGGGTTCTCATTTGTGGGTGAATATACAACAGTATCAAGTTGGGTTGACTTGTTAAGCAAATTTATCGACATCGTATATGATTTAGATGGTGAATTGTTAAATGATTTAGCAACAAAGAACTATTCAATTCCTAATGCGGATAGAGTGTATATTAGCAATGATGAACGAAAATTCCGCAAATCAAGGCAAATCGGCAATACCGGTATATTTTTTGAAACAAATTTGTCATCAAATAATATCATTTCATTTGTTAAAGACTTATTAGCAAAAATGGAATTGGATATTGATGATTTTAGTTTTTCACTTTCGGAAGCACCATTCTCTATTAATGATGAAAGCACTTGGATGGAAGGGATGTTACCTGTTGCAAAGTTGTTTTATAACTTGCTTGAAGATCTAATTATCAAATCTAAAATTACTTCAACCGAAATTGAGAAATTAAAAACAAAAGAATATACAAAATCGTTGTTTAAAGCAACAGATTATCCCGCAATAGCAAACAATGTAGAAGATAATAAAGGAAATTCAAATCATAAGAGATATCGAGCCAAAGAGTTAATTTTCAACAATTCCGCTATTTATATTTCTACACAATTTTTTGAATCAGATAGAGATTCTGTAATTGAATGGTATAAAAATCATTTGCAATAAAATTTATTGTCTGTGAACTAAAAGCACAGCCATCAGTTTTATTTCTGATGGTTGTGCCTTTTATTATGTATAAATTAATTCAGAACACACTATTGCTCTCACCCGTGCCTCAATATTCTGCACGCGACATACCCACTCTATCTGATTTTCTGATTTAAGTTGCTCGGTTACGCCTTCAGATTCTTTCATCTGCTCAACAAGAGTATCAAACATCTGCTGTGCTTGAATATCAATATCTGCAAGATACTGCCATAGTTTGCCTTCGGCAAGCAAGGTTGCAAATACAACTTTCTTGTGTTCAAGTAGATAGTCCTTATGTAACATTCCCCATTTGCCGAGCTTGATATTTGCTTCTTCAGGCGGAAGTGTTAGATTCGGGATTTTAAAATCTCCAACCTGTCTGTATGTCCCGCCGTTCTGTTCAAATGATGATTTCATAATTCTTACCTCCTTATTTTTCACTTTTATCAATGATTTTCAATAACAGTTCATCAACATCTTCTGTCGGTAAATTCTCCGTCAAAAGTATATTGCGAAACTCGTTCATACCGTTGATAAGTAAATTACACTCAAAATCCGTAAACTTAATTTTAGTTTTTCTTTCCATAACAAAACCTCCTGTTACTTGGTAATTTCATTTTACCTTATAACAAGAGGTTAGTCGAATGTGTGGATTTAATTTCGGTAGCCGCTACCCAAATTAATACTATTTTTCCACAAACGTATCGTATGTAAATCTTGCACCGAGCCTGAAGCATGATACAAAACTGTCAGAATTGCTTATGCTTGAAAACTCATTATAATCACTTGCATAATGGAGAAACATTTCTTTTTCTTCTCCGTTCAGCCTTGCTGTGAGTTTCTCCTCTTTGTCTGCAAGCTGACTCAGCTTCTTTTTGAGCTTAGGTGTTAATTCAGAATTGACTTCTTGTGGTTCAAGATTACCGTAATAGAACTCTTCAATGGTATTAGACATAATATCACCACTTTCAATTTCCGCTTTTATCAATGATTTTCAACAGTAGCTCATCAACATCCTCTGTAGGTAAGTCCTCAGACAAAAGCATATTGCGAAACTCATTCATACCGTTAATAAGTAAGTTGCACTCAAAATCTGTGAACTTAATTTTAGTCTTTATTTCCATAACAAAACCTCCTGTTACTTGGTAATTTCATTTTACCGCATAACAAGAGGTTAGTCGAATGTGTGAGTTATTTTCGGTAGCCGCTACCGAAAATTATTGTTTGTTTAGCATCGGGAGAGCACATCAGAAATAAACAAAAAATCCGAACGCTTCACCAATCGGTAAAATGTTCGGATTATTTGTTTCTGGTGGGAGAAGGTGGATTCGAACCACCGAAGTCGTTGACAACAGATTTACAGTCTGCCCCCT
>CAZEVD010000051.1:0-4367 GCA_964515475.1 uncultured Eubacteriales bacterium | reverse complement strand
GTGTACTTCTTCTTCTGCTTGTAATACCAGAATACAGTAAATACAACGATTGCCGTAGCGATAGCCACCAGGAACAGCAGACCCGCGTTAATCTTGCCAAAAATAGTCGCCGCATTCTTGATAATGTCAGCAGTCACATGCCACGCCAAGGTGCCAAAGACACCAACAGCCATGATTTTGACCACCAACCAAATTGCCTCGAGTGCAGGCACCGCCGTAATCAGAATCGCGGAACGATGCTTATTACGAGCGTGAGTCGCAGCTTTGGTTTTCTTCACAGGAACCGAATCATAGAGCTGACGTTCCTGATTTTTCACCTGCTGCGGAGCAGATACGGATTTCTTGGTCAGCAGCCGAGCAAAAAAGCCCTGTTTCTTGACCTTCTTGGATGTAGGGTTAGACATAATCTGTGCGTTCATTACGGAATACCTCCTTATATGATTTTTTTGTTTCGATGAAACGCAACTTTATTGTACCACATTTATGTAAATTTTGCAACTTTTATGCCATTTTTTGGATAATTTTGTACATTACTTGGGCAGTTTCTGCTCTTGTTATACTGTTTTTTGGTCTAAAAGTACTATCCTCATAGCCTTCTACCACACCAAATTTACTAATTTTATCAATATGTTCCTTTGCCCAGTTATTCGCCTCTACATCAATAAATTCTAAATTTGCATCCTCTTCATTAAACTTCAATTCACTTTTTTCTACAACTTCACTTATAACCTTCGCTACTTCTTCCCTTGTAATAACTTCATCCGGTCTGAAAGACCCATCTAAGTATCCATTCAAAATCCCTTTTCTAGTTAAACTTTTTATAGACTCGCTAGCCCAATGTTTTTCAATATCGTTATAATTTTTATCTACTGCATCATCTGGAATTTTTATCTCTTCTTTTGTAAGCATTCTTTCAAGTATCGTTACAAATTCCGCACGTGTAATCTCCATTTCGGGAACATACTTTTCGTCATCTTTTCCTTTCACTATTTCCTTTTCTCCTAAAAACTCTATCGCTTCTTTTGCCCAATGTTCATCCTCTACATCTTTAAATTTACCGTTTCCTTTACATTCTTCACCTTTATCTATTTCTCCTGAATTAATATTTTCATTAATTTCACTTTTAAGCTTTGCTTTAAACACATCCCACATACTTGCATTTTCCATACCTAATCGCCAAGTTCCTGCACCTTTTAAATCATAAGTATTTATTAATTCTAATTTATCATCTATAGTTTCATTATTTTCATACCAGAAAACATATTCTCCCGCCTCTAAAGTTTTGCCATATATCTTTGGTTTTGTGTCTGTTTCTTTTATCGTTATAATAGCCTTCATAGATTTTGAAGTTTCATCATATACAACTTGACCATTATATTTAGCAACTAAATTTTCTACTTGTATGTATGAAGCAGCAGCACCGCCATAAGTTGCTCCTGTTTTCCAATAACGAGCATATAAAGGTAATCCTAAAACAATCTTTTCTTTTGGTACATATTTTAAAGCGTACTTAATCGAATTTTCTATAAACTCGTAACTTGCAACACTACCTGCTTCTCCACCTTCATAGTGTTCATCATAAGCCATTATCATGATGTAATCCGCATATTTTCCTAACTCTTCGTAATCATATGAACCATGCCAACCTGTTGTCCAAGCTTTAGGATTTGCAGCAACGCTTACTGCCACAATCTTATTTTCAGGCATTTTTTCTCTTAACAATTTTACAAATTCTGCATACCACTTTCTCGAACCTTCTGTCATATTTTCAATATCTACATTTACTCCATCTAAGTTATTTTCGACTACCGCATTTACTAATTCTTGTACAACAATTTCACTTTGTGAAAACATCGCAACACCACGTTCTCTATTCCAATGATTACTAAAAAACGGGACAACTTTTAGTCCTTTTTCATGCATTGCATCTACAAAGTTTTTATCAATGGTATTTATAACTAAACGTCCATTAGATCCTATATCAAAATAACTTGGTGATACCTCATCCAAAGTATTTTGTGTATTCTCAACTAACGCTATATAATCTCCAGTTCCATACAGATAGGTCATATTATATTTTGCCGATACCACAGTTGTATAACTAACCCCAATGCAAATTAATAATAGTAGCGTAACCACTCTAAATATTTTTTCAAATCTCATTCGCAACAGCTCCTTTTTATCCTACCTTAATTTTAATCTCTTAACATTTACATCTTCAATGCAAATAAATTTCCAACTTTGGAAAAACATGCTATGTCCTTTTGAGGAGTGTCCCCGAAAGGACATTAAATGTCTTTTAAGGGACACTCCTCAAAAGGACATAGCATGAAAACACTTTCCCAACTTTAAAATTTCATGATATAATTTCTTGCATATTAGGAGGAATCCAAATGAGTAATTCTATCGAATATGTTTTAAAACGTAATGCTAAAAAGAATATTAATATAACAATTAAAGATGATGGAACTGTCATGGTATCTGCACCAAAAAGAGTTTCAATTGCAGAAATTAATAAAGTGATAGAAAGCAAAAAAGAATGGATTGAAAAAGCAAGAATAAAACAATCATCTAAGAAAATAATTCATACAAATTTAGATATACAAGATGGGACTCAAATTTACTTTTTAGGAAAACTAAAGGAAGTACTTATCTTACCTTCACAAGTAACAGCTATCTCTATTGATGATAATAAAATAACCTTTGAAGTAAAAGAAAAATATTTAAATAATCAAGCTTATATCAACACTCACTTTTACACCGCTTTAAAAGAAAAACTTATACTAATTTTAAAAGAGTATACGAACATGTATTTAAAAGTTATGAATCTTAATATTTCTACAATGAAACTTCGTAATATGAAATCAAGATTTGGAACTTGCATGCCAACGAAAAAAGAAATTATTTTTAATACTTACTTAATACACTACCCTCTAGAATCTATTGAGTATGTTGTTCTACACGAAGTTTCTCATCTAGTACATGCAAATCATAGCGCTAAATTTTATAATTTAATCGCTAAATATATGCCCGATTGGAAAATTAGAAAAAACAAGCTTAAAGAGTATAGTTTGCAATAAAAAGCTTAAATAATTGGTAAAAAAGACAAAAAACCTCAAAAAACGCATTTTTGAGGTTCTTTGTCATTATATAATAAATTTTTTTAGACTACGTATAACTTATATATATACTAAGCATTTGCATTTAATCGGTATACATAATATAATTATATTAGTTCCATTGATTATGCATTTCCTTTAGTTCTAGCATCATGATATGGCAACTAAAAAATAATTTTTTTAAGGAGGATTTCACAGATGTTGAAATTCGCATGTATAGCAGCAGCAGCCAAGCACGCAAAAAGAACTGGTAACACAGACGGCCTCGAGGCACTCGCAATGGTTTTCGTAGTATTCCCGCTCGCGATTCTCATTTTGGGCGTTTTCTTAGCAATGCCCATTGCCGGGATTGTTGGTGGTGCAAACCTTATAAGCGGTAATATCGAAGTCGCAACTGAACTTATCGGAACCGCCCTTCTTGGTTATTTCTTTAGCCTTGTTGTAGGCCTCACGAGTTTTTGGGCTATTATGGTTGAATGTTTCACTCCCTCTCCTTGGTATTTCGAAAAAAACAAACCTGATTTCGAGGAGCGGTTAAGAAAATTCAAGAAAGGTTCTCTGCTCTTCGGCCTCGCTGCATTCGCTTTGGCAGCAATTATCACCCTGATGGCTGTTGGCGCATTTATGTTCTTTGAGAGCAACCCCGTCTTTTCCGGAGTTCTCTTCATCATACTTGGCGCACTTAGCATCATCGGTAGCTTGGCGTTCGTTTTCCTTAAGCTTTTCGTCGAGTAAAAATTGCAAAAAACAAACACGTGGGAAATCTTTTTTTCCACGTGTTTGTTTTTATTCTTCTTCACTTTCATCTCTGTCTGAATCTTCAAAAAACTCTACCAATCCTGCAGCTTCTGCTTTTTTCACTACAGCATCTATCGAAGTAATTTTAAATTTAATTATTTTTTCGCCATATTTTATTTCTACAACATCTCCCACTTTTACATCATGACTTGCTTTGGCAACTTTTCCATTTATAACTACACGACCTGCATCACACGCTTCATTTGCAACAGTTCTTCTTTTTATTACTCTACTTACTTTTAAAAATTTATCTAATCTCATATACATTTCCTTTCAAATTTTCTTATAGGAATTATATCACTAATTTCGCTTTTTATCCACAAAGAGTGTCCCAAAATTCCGAAATTCGAACTCAGGGGACAGTCCTTGTAATCAAATATTTTGATTACAAGGACTGGGCAAATTGTCAATCTAAGTGCAACACTTTTTAGAAAGAAATTCAATCGGCGA
>CAZEVD010000050.1:0-4726 GCA_964515475.1 uncultured Eubacteriales bacterium | reverse complement strand
TACCGGCGCAATTTTATCAATATTTAAAACTGGTACATTTACTTCTCCGCCACCTTGATCGCCATCAAATACTCTGGCATATAAGGTACCACTTGCTGTCATTGTGTATGTTGCTTCGCTGTAATCTGTCCATTCGCCATCATCAATTTTAATTTGGTTTGTAAATGCAGTTACCGGCCAGTCTATTTCAACTGTAATGTCTTGATTTGTCCACTCGCCATCAGTTACAGCTGTTAATGTGATTGGGTTTGTTAAAGTGATTACATTTGTTACTTCGATTTTCAAATCTTGTGTAATTGATGAAATTTTACAAGACTTACCCGTTCCATAATCGCTCATGCTAAAAATTGTTGAACCATCTAGTGATGGATTGATTACTGTTCCACTTGCGTTCTTTAAAACAACGCTTGTTAATGTGTAGTTATCTACTGGCATGATTTTAAATTCAAAGCTTGTCAAGTTTGCGAATTCAACACCTGATGCAAGAGGTACGTTTTCTGAGTCTAGAACTGTATACGTTCCAAGACCTTCAAATTCAATTTTACTTGTACCAACTGTAACCAAGATGTATGTTGAGAAACGATTTGTTGTAAATTCTACTTCTGTTGATGTTATTCTGTTTAATCCAATCATTTCATAGTTGTTTTCGTCGATTATGTGCATCATCGCAAGTCCTTTTGAAGGATCTATGTTTAGATTCGAAATTGTTACTTTTACTTTTTCGCCATCATTAGCTGGTTGATATTTTATATTTTCACTATCTGTTAAAGTAATGTCATAAGCTGCGATTACATCTTTTGATTCAATATCTTTATATTTTTGAGCAAGAGAGATTGCTTCGTTACGTTCGATTTCGTTCATTGCAACTTTTGTATCAGTTGGCATATTTCCACGAACGCTTACGTTCTTTTCATCAAGAGTTTCTTTTTCGTTTTCAATTTCTTTATATACAGAGACATCAGAAGAAGCGATACCTGCCCCGCAGTTATCGCAAAGTAAATCATTATTTACATCAGCATGCACTTCACCATTAGCACATGGAATTTTTCCTTTACAGTTATCACAAACAAGATCTAAGTTCGCATCGATGTGACTTTCGTTATTCTTGCAAGGTAGCTTAACACCGCAGTTATCACAGATTAGATTTAAATCTGCATCAGCATGCTTTTTACCTTCCACGCAAGGCATATCTTTATTGCAATTATCGCAAATAAGATCTAGATTAGCATCAGTATGCACTTGACCTTTTAAGCAAGCGTTTGGATCATTACACAAAACAATTGCAAGTACAATTACTGCAACAAGTGCAATTAGCAAAGCTATTAGACCAAATTTGTTTGGCTTTTTCCTTTCGTTTTTGTTTGAACTTCCTTTGTCTTTCGTCTTTGCATTTTGCGTTTGACCGTTTTGAACTTGCGAAGAATTAATTTTCTCTGTAGCATTAATTTCTTCCACAAGCTCCTTTCTTTCTTCTGTTTGTCTCATACTCTCTCTCCTCTTTTGTTTTTCACTTTTCGCAATTCAGGGACACTCCTTGTCATCAAATTTTCGCACCTTGGGGACACTCCTTGTCATCAAATTTTTTGATGACAAGGAGTGTCCCCTCAGTCTGAATTTCGAACTCAAGGCATACTCTTTAGAACATCTCATTTCCTGATTGCAATCTCATTTTCACACAAAAACGCGCGCGTGTAAATGCACGCATACGCGCGAATTATTGATATAAGTAGGGTTTGAAACAATTTTGCTCGCAAAACCGCTTACGGAAGATACCTTTCGGTTTTTCAAATCTCATTTACGATTTCCTAGTATTAAGTTTTATTAACTTTTTTGTTGCATAAAGATTAAAACATTAGAAACATTCTTGTAACAAAAATCTGTAAAGTCTATTTCCGTAAAAGATTCGTTACTGAGTGTTTTAAGATTTTTAACAATTTGCATGTTTTTATTTGTTTTTATTCACACGATTCACATTACTATTTATCCTACTCAAAACACCACTGCTTTGACATCGAATCTTCCAAAAACAACTTAGACTTTTTAAGGACATCCCAAAGTATAAACGCAAAAAAGACACAAGAAAATGAATTATTTTTTCACTTTCTGTGTCTTCTTTTTTGTTTTCAATTTTTAATTTAATTTTTCAAAGCTTCAATTTCCGACTTGCTTAAACCAGTAAGTTCTTCTATCTCTTCTATAGCCATCCCCTTTTGAAGCATCTTCTTAGCAGTTTCTATTTGTGCTTCTTTCTTTCCTTCTCTTCTAGCATCATTTATTCCCGTATTATAATCCATCTCGTAAGCTTCTTCTAAGCGAATTCTTTCCATTAATTCTCTATTTGATTGAATCTTTGCCAATTGTTCTCTTGCTTCTTTTATCATCTCATTAGTTACGCTTCCCATGTTAACCAACTCCTCGTTCGTGTGGTCGATAAACCACAACCAAAAATTCTTCTTGCTTTCCTTAAGTTTAGCAGAATTTCTTAATTTTTTCAACTCAATAGATTTTTGGACCTCCTTAAAAAGTATAAAGTCTATTTTTTCTTTTCCAAAGGCACCACCCTTAAAGTATATCCCAAAGGATATAGTAACTTAATTAATGTTGTATATTGTGGCACGCGTGAAAACCTTTCAATCTTAGCAATTGATGGTTGAATTATTCCGGTTTTTTCACTTAATTCTTGCTGTGTAAGTCCTGCTTTTTTTCTAGCTTCTATTGTTGCTAATATAACTTCTTTTTCTAATTCAATTTCTTCTAACTCTTCTGGTGTAAAATCCTTGATAACTTCTTTTCTTACTTCTTTCCAATTCTTAGACATTACACATTCCCCCTTTTCTTATAATCTTCTAAAAATCTTTTAGCCTTTTCAATTTCTAACTTAGGCGTTTTTTGAGTTTGTTTTTCAAATACAGTTAGTAAAACAAATCTCTTTTCGCGGCATGAAACAAAAAATATTCTATCTTTCATTGGTCTGAGTTCCCATAACTCCTTATCAATCTTTTTTATGTATGGTTCCTTAAGTTCAAGACCTCGCTCACTTAACAAATCTAAATACAAAATTATTTTTTTCAACTTTACTTTAAATTCTTTGCTTTGTTTTTTCTTTAAGTTTTGAATATACTCATATACCTCACTTTTTCCGTTAACATCTTCATAAAATTCTATATCATACACTGTATATAATATTCCTCACTTTCTTTTATTATACCTTAAAAGGTATAATAAATCAATGTAATTTATCACCTTTTACTAATATACAAACATAAGCATCCATCCTTTTTATTTAAATTTTATTTATTGGAAATTTTCGCAAAGAATATTGCGAATAAGAACTATGTTTCAAAATCATTTTTAAGAATAAAGTTTTCTAAATCCAACTCTCTTTTAAGCTCTTCTTCTGTTGGCAAGTATACTTTATATTTTGATGCAAATATTTGTGTATTTTCTTCGGGCAACGTATATCTCACAATTTGTTCACTTTTATCAGCACAAAGTACTATACCGATTGGAGGATTATCTCCTTCGCTAGTCATCTCTCTAGTATAATAATTTACATACATTTGCATCTGCCCTAAATCCTGATGTGTCAAATCGCCTAATTTCAAGTCAATGATTACAAAACACTTTAATAAATAATTATAAAAAACCAAATCTATAAAAAAATGTCTTCCATCAAAAGTTATTTTTTGTTGCCTTGCAACAAAAGAAAAACCTCTACCTAGTTCTAACAAAAATTTCTGTAAATGATCAATTATTGCTTGTTCCAAATCTTTTTCATAAAAGCATGACCTGCCTTCTAAACCTAAAAATTCTAGCACATACGGATCTTTTACAATATTTTTAATTTCATTATTTTCTGACATTCTAATTTCATTTGTTATATTTTCTTTTTCTTTACTTGCTAATAGCCTTTCATAATAAAACGTGTTAATTTGTCGTTCCAATTGTCTAACACTCCAACCAGCTTTTGCACATTCATCCATATAAAAATTTCTAGCTTTTTCGTTTTCTACCCTCATTATCAATCTATAATGTGACCAACTCAATTGGCTACACAGTGTGTAGCCAATTGGAAACATTCGATAAAACTGCCTCATATTTTTTAAATTTGCAATTGTAAAACCTTTTCCAAATTCACTTGTTAGCCTTTTTGAAATATATTCTAAAATTTTTTTACCATATTCTGCTCTATATTCTCCGCAAATTTTATTAAGTTCTTTACCAATCTCCCAATATGATTGAACCATGGCAAAATTTACAGCTGTATATATTTTTGAGTGTGCCGAAAGCAAAGTATTTCGAATCATTTTATATGATTCTTCGGATTGTATTATTATCTGTTTATCTTGCATAAATTTGCTCCTTTAAATTCTTATTTTCCCCATAAAAACAATCCCCCACATATTCTTTTACTGCACACATAAGCATCCATCCTTTTTATTTAAATTTTATTTGTTGGAAATTTTCGCAAAGAATATTGCGAATAAGAAATTACAGATCAAAGCTTCACTAATCCGTAGGAAAGATTGCTAATTAGGGATTACTCCCTAATTAGCTTAAAAATTATTCAATAAACACTCTTACGAGTAATCAAATGATACAACAATTATTTTGATTTGTATCGCGAAATTTGTCGAACGAAAATAAAAACTTCGTACTTAGGGCGTACTCAGGGGACACGGCAAATTATACTTTCAAGTGCAACACCTAAAATTTACAATAAAAA
>CAZEVD010000049.1:0-4814 GCA_964515475.1 uncultured Eubacteriales bacterium | reverse complement strand
GCCCTGTCACCTCGACCAAAAACCTATGGAATCAATGATTTCATAGGTTTTTTCATGCTTCTTATCATGTTTTATAAATGCACTTGAAAAATGTCGAAAAATGGATTAAAATGGAAATATAAACTGTAATGTTGAGGTGTTTTTCATGTTAAACACATTTGAAGAAATTATTGAGGTAGTTGGTTCGCAAGTCGAACAAATACCAAATTTTCCTGAATCAACAAATTTTTGGATGGTTCGTTCCAAAAAAGGAATTTTTTATCGTGAATATCTCGAAGATGGATTTATAGCAATCGGTTGGAATGCATTAACAAATGATATTCTAAATAATAACGATGATAAAAGATTAAAGGATTATTTAACAGAGCAAGGCTATAAAGATAAAATGCCAGGAACCGCTATAAATAAGTGTCGCCGTTTTATATCCGAAGTTAAAAAGGGCGATATAGCAATGATTGTTGGAAGTTATGAAATAGCTTTTGCTATTATCGGCGATTATTACGAATATGAAAGTCAATCAACTACTACAACCAAAGAAATCGATATAATTGCACAAATAGATAATGGCACATACTTTGGCGGTTATTGTCCCTACAAAAAAAGAAGGCACATTACCGTTATATCTACGATAGATATAAATAATGTATCACCCTCTATATACAGATGTATGGTCGCAAACCGACACAGTTTAAGTAACCTAAACGAATATGCTGATGCTATTATTAGCGCAAGTTATGATGTCGCATATTACAATAACCGTCTTATAGTCAAATATCATATTGGTCAACTTAAAGACATAAATCCAGTTGACTTCTCTTTATTCACACTCAACACAGTGCGATTGCTTGCTGAAGATGAACGTAGTATTAGCGGAAAATACAATATAAATTCCGAAGGTGATATTGTCCTTCTGTTAGTAAATAGCGGAAAAGATATTTATGAGTTTATAAGAGACAACATTGCTTCACTATGGCTTATCTATGCTATCCTATTTGGCGCTAAAGGTTTTGGATTTGAACTGCCTTCAGCAGTCGACAAGATAAAAGATTGGGTTGCAGATGCTCTTTGTTGGAAAGATAAACGCCTTTCACAGAAAACAGAAATAGATAAAGCAAAAGCAGAGATAAAGAAAATTGAAGCTGAAACCGAACAAATTAAAATCGATAATGAAATCAAAAAACTCACTCTTGAAACTATGAGAAAAGAGAAAGAAGAACAAGCTTTGCAAATTGTTCAACAACTTCAGCAAACAGCAGAGCCGCTTGACATCAAAGAACCATCGGCAAAAATTATTAGTCTCGTTAATGTGCTAAATAAAGAAACTGTTGAATAATAACTATAAAATGGGATACTCACTACCAAAGTGAATATCCCATTTTTCATTTTATTAAAAACAGTTTTTAATAAATCTTACATAAATCGGTATATTCATATATTCTTTATCAAATTCAGCATTTAATCTCACTTCATCTAAGTCTATATTCGGTTCATATAAGATTAGAAAAATGAGACTTTCTACATTAGGATTAGACGCATAGAAACTTGATAAACTTTCAATTGTCTTGATAATGCTTGATTTTGTCGATGTATCTTTAATGTGTTTTGCCTCTATAATTATTTTATTTTTTTGTATTCCAAAATCGGCTTTTTTATCATTTCCGTCAATTGTTATGGTCACATTTTCCGGTTCAATAGTAGGAAACAACGGTCTTAATAAGATATGAATAAAGTTTTGAAAGTCATACTCGGATTTTAGTTTTATGGTATCGAACCTAAAATTGTCAGCTTTCTTTGAATATTTTTTCGGTATCATCATAGCCGTTTCAACAATTTTAATTACAGATTTTGAAATCTCACTAAAAGAACTACCAGCGAAATATGTATCGATACCATTATTCCTAATTTCATTAATGAATTTTTTTGTACGATATTCTTTACTTTCAACTTGTGCTCCTGATATTATGCTCATTTGAAAGTTGAAATTACTTAACGATTTTTGTTTCCAAAATTGAAAATTCTCGTTAAAACCATGTTCACTTGTCCAAAGTTCAATGGCATCTAGTTGATAAACTAGGCTGCGTTCAGTTCTCCTTTGCAAACAACTTCCATTAATCACAGAAATAGCATTATCACTGCCATACATAATAAAAAGATCTACTGGCGGAAACTCTTTATGTAACCATTCATTAATATTTGGAAAAGGAATGGGTGAATTTGTTTTAGCTAGTAAGTCAATATCCGAGCGCAAACTTCCCGTATTATAAGCACGCGAGCCGAACAAATATATTCCATCAATTTCAGAATGATGTGATGTGATACTATAAATTATTTCTTTTAAATCCCAATCAATTGTATTGCTCATTTATAATTCCCCTATTATTGATATAACAAACTTATTTAAACTATTTACTGTACATAAGTGCCAAATCTTATCTTCAACTGTTTTTATCGTGTATTGTTCTTAATTTACGGTAAAATGTGGACCTCGAACTTATCTTGACTCTTTTCATTGCTTCTTCGACAGTTATAACATTTTCATCTAATTCTTTTGCCACTTGTCTAAGAATATTCTCGTCAACTTCTATCGGCTTTCTGCCAGTATACTTTCCGTTCTTCTTAGCTAACTCAATGCCTTCTTGACGGTTTGATAACAGTTCTCTACGATTAATCATTCGCTGAGCAACTACTATGGGTACTATTGCTGCCCTTGTCATCGCATCTACTAAAATTTGACCACTACGACTTACAATATCAACTCCATTTGTTATTGCTGTAAAAATCCCATCAGCAAATCCTGCTGTTGTTTCTGAAATCGCTTCCATAGAATCCACAATAATCTTATCGCCGTATTGCATTGCCGATAAAACTCCACTTGAAAACTTTTCTACTGTTTGAGTTATTCTTCTGCGTTCTACTATCAAATTATCATTTGCAGAACGCATGGTTGTTCTAAGCAGCCACTCAAATCTATCATAATAGTCAAGTCCTACAGATTCAAGTAATTCCCATAAATCTTCTCTTCCTTCTGAAGGGGTTCTTTCGGCAATAAAAGTAGGAATATAGTTTGCTCTATAATATCGTTCAAGACGAAGGTCCATATCAATTCCAGGTATCCCTTGAAACACATTTGAAGGAAGTCCATCAATTATTTCCCAATACGGAATAATTACATACTGAAAGTTTTCCTCATCAAATTCTTGGTAATCAATTTGAGCAACACTTATCTTTTCGCCGCTCTTCATTACCGCCTTAATAATACCAGAATTGATATACGAAGGGGTTCCTGCAAGCGGTGTTGTTATTCTGTTTATAGGTTGCCAGTTTGTAATTACTGCTTGCATATACTTTCCTCCTTATAATTTTTTCAATTTGTTGTATGATTCAAGCAATATTTTTTCATATCGTTCTTTTAAAATTATCTTATAAAATTCTTTGCGTTTCTCACTAATACATTCTACTGAATCTATTAATTTGTTTATTTTATCAAAATTTATCTTTTCAGTTATTCTAATTAAGGCTTTATTACATTCCTCGAACTCAAGGCTTGAAATTATTTCATAGTACGAACTCTTCTTGCCTTTATATTTAACTTGAGATGTAGGAAATTTATATATTCGTCTGTTGATTTCATCCTGATTGCTCAAAACTTCTTCTATTTTTTCATCCGTATTTAATTGAGGAAATAAACTAGAACCGTTATCAAATATAGGTGAAAGGCGATACTTATTATCTTTTTTTATAAATCCCCAGTTACTTCCATGTCGATCAAAATTAGCCACAAATGCATCAATTATGAACATATCCCAAAACAGTTCTATAGTTTGATCAATATCTGTTAATTTAATGTTTTCTTGGAGCATACTAATAATATCTTCATACGAATATTGATATTTTTCCTTATCTTGTTCTAATGAACTGTCGCCTACACCATTAAAAGGCACAAATACTTCATCTTCACTTAAAAAATCACGAATAGCAACAACGTTTTCGCCGTTATATGTTCCTAAAAATGTTTCCTGCGTTTCTATTCCGAGCATTGAAAAGATATGACTACCCAAAAACTCCGATACATGATTAAATCTCAAACCGTCACGGGAATTCTTCTGAAACTTAATAATATACGGATTCCCCGAAACTAAAATTGATTTTTTTCGTTCTGCACCTGAATAGAATCTTTCTCCACTTGGATACTTAGAATAATCCATCATGATTTTCACCTCTTCTATATTATACTCATTCTCTCGCATTGTGTCAATAGGGTTATTTACGGTTTTGACACAGCGCAAGAGAATATACATTTTTCTTGAACCTCGCTTGAAATTTTCAAAACGTGATATAAAAGTAATATCTAGTTTTTTATATTTTATTTTTGTGTATAGCTATTTCCGCTTTCTTTTCCTCTATCATCTCCGCTAGCAGTTTTTCGCATTCATCCTTTGTCCTTGCATAGACGTTGAACTTTTTACGCTTGCCGTTTGGAAGTCGAGGGAAGTAACTGCCTTCCCACAGGTTTTCATTTATTTGAAATACACAACCCGTTCCTTGCTTTCGTATTTTGCGTGGAATCGGCTCAAAATCGCCCGAATTTACGGTTTTTATTTGTGGCTTGGGTGTTTCCTCTATTTCAGGCATCTCGGCGTCAGTCCCTCCGATTTTGCGGTCTATATTAACCGCCGCTTGCATCTGCATTGTGTCGGTCATATGGCTGTATATGTCTAAAGTGAAACTTGCATTTGTATGACCGAGTATTTTTGATAAAGTTTTAGCATCCACACCGCTTGTGAGAGCGTGTGTTGCAAACGTATGCCGTAGGT
>CAZEVD010000048.1:0-4825 GCA_964515475.1 uncultured Eubacteriales bacterium | reverse complement strand
AAAAGTGTGAATGGCGAGTACATAGAAAAATTGGTTGGAATTCCGAATTATAAAGCTACAGAAGAACAAAGAAAAGAGTTCTTTGGCAAGATAAAAAGAGAAAATTATGAAGTAATGAAAGAGAACATTGCAAAGTTACCTACTAATGATGAAGAAATATCTAGCACTAACTTTTTGAAGTTTGTAAAGTGCTTTGAAAGTGAAGATGAGAGCTGGATAGAGGAGATAAATAGAAAGCTGTAGTAATTAAAACAATTTAATTGTGGATAAGTATTTATATGTAATCTGGGGGGCTTACAATGAAATTATCTAAAAAAGTAAAAACAAAACTTGATTTAATAAGATTAGAAGGTTTGTGTAAATTAATAACAGAAAAATATGAAGAAAATGAACTAATAGCAAAAATTGCATCTGTTACGAAAGTTGAGCATCGAGATGCTAAGATTATAAATAAGTTATCTAGAGCACAATTAATAAAGATAATTGAATTAAGCTCAATTACAGAAGAGGATATTAATAAATGCTATGAAGAATATAGATACGGATTAAAACCAGGTTTTTCGATATATTCTTTTAAAAGTGATAGAAAATTGAGTATAAAGCAAGTGGAGAATGAGATTAAAGAACATTTGAATACTCATAAGGGACTAATAGATGAACAACCATCTATAAAGGATATAAAATATAACACGTATGAAGAATTTAAAACAGATGAGTTAGTTGAATATTCATTTTTTTACTTGAAAAAATATTCATACATAGATGAAAATGAAGAACCATCATATATTTACGAACTAAAAGAATGTTTCGTTTGGGTAAGTATAGAGTATAATTTTGTTGCTATTAAAAATTGTGATGAAAGAGTTGTAAAAAATTTAATAACACTAATAAACAATATATATGAAACAGAATTAAATTCGATAGTACTAACTAAAGACTTGGTAAGAAAAATATTTGGAGATAGAAGTAAGAAAATATCAGGTGTAAATTTAAATGCCTCACGAAGTGAAGCCCAAAAAATGACAATATCTGATCCAAATTTAAATGAAAAAGAAGAATTAAAACGTCAGTTAAGTTCTTATACAACAACAAGCGAAAATTTAGAAATAAATATAGATGATGTTTTAAACACTTTAGGAATTAATAATGCAAAAGGTAAAGTACATCTTACCAAAAATACAACAGCTACTAAATTCAGGAAATGGAGTGTTGAAACTATTAAGAAAATAATAGAATATATTTCCGAAAACAGTAATGAGTTTGAAATTTTTAAAGCTCAAAATATAACGGCTGGAGATGTATGGAATATTTATAATAAATTTGAAAAACAGTTAATAGAAGAAATAATATTTAAAATATCTTGTTTTAAAAAAACTGGTAAATATAATCCTTTAATTCAAAATAAGGTAAAATATAGTGAAATATTAAAGAGTTTCTATTCTAAGGTATATGTAGAATGTAGTATTTGTAACGATTCTCATTGTATACCTTATTGTGATTGTAATAGTCATAGATTGCATCTTGTTAAGAATGGAAAAATAATATGTATGCACTGTGGGGAAACGCTAAATGTACTTAAATGTGAAGAAGGGCATAAAATAGATATCTGTGATTTGAACAATGTAAATTTATATTTAGTACCTAATAGTGATTTGCTGAATAAAGTGAAATTATATTTGAATGAAAAATTAAATGTCGAATTTAATGGTTATTTTTCTATTTATGGGAATTCTATAACAATTATAGAAAATTCAAGTGGTGCATTAGTAAATTTAATGGAAATAAAAGAGTTTAAAGCTATTTGCGAAATTCAAATTAACCAACAAGAAAGTGAGAAGTTGAATAAGCAGATTAAAAAAATAAAAGAAAAATGTTTAACTCCTACAAAAGAAAAGTGTAATATGTGTAACAAACAAAGTGATGATATATGCTTATTGAAATTATTTACACTTTTTAATGGATATAGACCTGGTCCTCATCATGGACATGAATTTGGCGATGTTAATTTTAAAATTGAATACCAAAACGATATATTAGAATTTGTAGGAATTGCAAAAAGTGCTTGTAATTTAACTTTATCTAGTAAAGAAAGTAGAGAAATGATACAGCAAATTTTGTGGACTACTCATGATAAAGAGAGGGTTGATATTATTGGTGCCATATGTCCTGCAAGATTTGATACTCAGTTAGAAAAAGAATTAGAGTATATAGCTAAGTGTACGAAAAGCAAGATATTAATAATGGATGATTTATTTATGCAAAAACTATTAAAAGTATATGCAGATAACTTAGATTTATAGGTCAAAAATCAATAAAAATTTAACCTATAAAAATTTATAAGTCAAAAATCAATACATTTTTGACCTATGTAAATTACTACACAAGAAACTACACAGAAAACTACACAAGAAATTTTTTCCAATACTTAAATAGCCGTTAATCAATCGATTAGCGGTATTTTTTTATCTTTTTTCAAAAAAATTATAAATTTATGCAAAAAATGCACCTCCAAACCTCCCCTATATAGTAGGAGAAAAAATTTTTTAAGAAATTTTAGAAATTATGCAAAAAATCGATGGTCAAAATACTCTTTATATAGTGAGGAGTGAAAAAAGTAAAAAAATTTCAAAAAAGTGGTCGTGTTTTGCCCTCTAAAAATACCTTATATATTAGAGGAAAAATATTTTTGAAATTTTGTCGAAAAAATGGCACCTAAAAACTCCTTATATAGTAAAGGGGAAAATAAAAATATTTTTAGATTTTTGGCGAAAATTTTATCTTTAAAAACATTAGTAATAGTGTAAGGAAAAACTTTTAAAAATTTGTCTAAAATTTTCTTAAAACATTCTCCTTATATAGTGAAAACACAAAACAGGAGGTGAATCATATGAATAGCATTATTGAATACACAATGGAAATACAGTTTTTAAATTTATTGTTAAAAAAGAATCTGCTCAGTAAGCCTGAATATAACAGGGTTAAAGAAAAAATAATCGCTGATTACCGCATCAATACTGGGGTTGATAATTCCAAAGCTAAAGATTTATAATTTGCTTGTAGTTTAAGAACTTTAAGCAGGAAGGAGGATTAAATGTGTGAGGTTAAACTCATTGAAAAAAATTAATGGTAAGATTGATAGAAAGAGTGGTAATAAAATTGTAGGTAAGCTAAGGGTAGGAGCATATTGTCGAGTTAGTACAGATAACGAAGACCAACTAAATAGTTATGCTTCACAACTTAGTTATTACAAAGAGAAAATTGCTAATAATATTGAATGGAGTTTAGTAGATATTTATGCTGATGAAGCTATAAGTGGTACATTAGACTATAAACGAAGTGATTTCCTTCGTATGATTAATGATGCAACTAGTGGTAAGAGTGATTTAATTATGACTAAATCCATTTCAAGATTTGCTAGGAACACTCTTGATACATTAAAGTATGTGAGATTACTTAAACAGCATAATGTTGCTATTCTTTTTGAAGAAGAAAACATTAATACTTTAGAAATGTCTGGAGAGCTACTACTTACCATTTTAAGCTCGGTTGCACAGCAAGAGAGTGAAACTATATCATCTCATGTAAAACTTGGCTTAAAAATGAAAATGCAGCGTGGAGAGCTTATAGGATTTAATGGTTGTTTGGGTTACGATTATAATCCGATAGATAAGTCAATTTACATTAACGAAACTGAAGCTGAAATTGTAAGATTTATATTTGAAAGATACAGAGATGGCTTAGGTTCTCAAATGATTTCTAAAGAGCTTGAAAAACACGGATATAAAACTAAAGCTGGAAGTAACAAATGGCATGATTCAACTATTAGAGGAATACTTAAAAATGAGAAATACAAAGGAGATATCTTGATGGGCAAATCTTTTACAGTTGATCCGATTTCTCATAGAAGATTAACAAATATGGGTGAAGAAGATAGATATTATATCAGTAATCATCACGAGCCAATTATATCTGAAGAACTTTGGAATGAAGTGCAAAACGAATTTGAAAGACGTTCTATAAAACATGGTAGAGGTAATAGGTTAGGTAAGTATAGTTCTAAATACACATTTAGCGATAAACTTGTGTGTGGTTTTTGTGGAAAAGCTGTAACAAGAAGGCGAAGATATACTCAAAATTCAAGTAAGAATGTATGGCATTGTTCTTCTTATATAAAACATGGAAAGGCATCTTGTGCAAATGCAAAGGCGTTAGCAGAAGAAACGATTGAAAAATGTTTTTTAACAATGTATCAAAAGTTATCTTTCAATAACGAAGCAATTATAGAAGCTTTCTTAAAGCGAGTGGAAGAAAGTATAAACGAATGTAAATTTGATATGAGTGCTGAAAATATAAAACAAGCTATATTGCGATTAGAAAATAAGCGTGATAAAATTGTTGATATGAAGATAGATGGAACTATCGAAGAAGATGTTTACAAAGTAAAATATGCAGAGTTTGAAAACAAGATTAAGGAGCTAAATGAGAAACTCGAATCTTTAGTAATGATTAATCAAGAAAAAGCCGAAATAAAAAGAAGAATAGTAGAATTTAAGCGATTACTTGAAAGAAAAGAACCGGTAAACGAATTTGATGAAAACATATTTAAGTGTTTAATTGATAGAGTTATTGTTGGCGAAATTGATGAAGAGGGAAATGCAAATCCTTATGTATTAAATTTTGTTTTTAAGTCTGGAGAAAAAGTAAAATGTATTGATGAAAATGGAGTTAAAAAAAACGAAATAAATAGTTCTTTTGCAAGTGGCGACACACGTGGAAACTTGCGTACTCCTAACTTTGAAAAATCAATGATTACAGCGATTTTAAG
>CAZEVD010000047.1:0-5062 GCA_964515475.1 uncultured Eubacteriales bacterium | reverse complement strand
ACACCATAATATGCTGAATTTGCAACATTAAAATAAATGACACCACCTTTACGCATTTTCTTCGAAAATGCTGAAAATAAGAACTGCATATCCTCAAAATATGCACATATCATATTTATAATGTCCGAATTCCAAGTTTTACATATGTTGTTAGACATTTCTGACAAGCATGCTTTAAGCCGTACATTATCTATTGGAGTAATTCTCTCATATGGAACTTGTACGTGAGAACGTAATGTATTTTTACGCAATGCACGAAGTTCCTCATGGGAGTTTATAAGTTGTAAAACTTTTAACTCCAACATATATATATCTGTGTAATCTCTTGAGTTTAGATATGGAGGTGATGTTATAATCAGGTCTATTTCTCCATCAGGTACATGCTGTATATACTTTCTTACATCGCCCAAATAACATATCTCAGAATTATGTACAGTTGGATTCTCTTGTGAGATGATTCTAATATCCTCTGCAAAAATTGAATTTAATTTATCCAAGAAGAAATTATGGATCTCCTTTCTGTTAAAGATTCTAGTTTCCCATCCTTTTTTGTACGACAAACACTTGCCATTACGAAACATGTTGCTTGCTTGAACTATGATTGATGCTAATGCGATTGTAAATAAATTCTTATAATCATCATCGTCAACAATCGTTCTAATAGCATGTCGTATATCAAGAATACCATCTATAGCAGTATCATGAAAATTCCATTTTTTACTATGATCCCTTTTTACAATCGTATCGCCAAAAGGTAATGTTTCTATTTTGCGTATATTTCGGCTTGTACGTGACAACTTGCTTGTTACAGTTTTAACATAATGCGCAAAGGTTTCTACATTATATTTTCTACCTAATTTAACAGTTGATAAGAGATGCATAAAAGGACTTACCTCAAAAGAATAGCACTTTATCCCGTGATTTTGCAGTTCGACAGGAGTTGTTCCACTTCCACAGAAAGGTTCTAATGCACAGGTCGGTGCAAAAGGCAATTCATTCAAAATGTCTTCAATAAACTCTTTAGAATATCCTTCCACAAAAGGGTACCAACGATGTACAAAAACATTCTTGTTTTTGTCAAATTGCATAACCGAATGGTATTTTTCTGTGCAATCAATGAAGTTATAGTCTTTCATGAATCAGCGAGGATTTATATTTACAACGCGAAAATCATCAACTTTTTTATATCGATGCAAATGTTTTTTTAGTTCATCAGGAATTCTTTCGGTCTTTATATCTACTCCTGTGTCTGGTAAATCATCTTTACGAGCATCGAATACGACTAAATATCCCAATTTTACATTTTGATCTTCTTCTAAAAGTTGATTGATATATCCTAGTACCTGTACAACTGCATCGGGATTGATTCTTGATGTAGTATACTTAGTTCCATAATCATCCCCATCAGCATTAATACACTGTCCAACCCATTTAATCTCTAGGAAGTATAGATCTCGCCCTGTTTCATCCAATAATTCAATATCTAATCTATCGAGATTTTCCATCATCAATTCTCGATAAACTACAACCCTCATATGACTTTTTATATAATTACGGATATCCTCTCTAAAGCACTCTTCAGGTTTATTTCTTAACAAATGTTTATTGTTTTGAATATATTTGTCATCAGACAGGTCAATCTCACCCTTAAATGTTTTAAGAGCCTTTATTTGAGATTTTGGTATAAAAAACTTGACATAAGTATCTTGAATTCTTAGCGTTTTGCGATAATCTTCCAATACTTCTTCGAGTTTGTCTATAGTTTTAAGTTCTTCGTAAGCTTTTCGTGAACTACTGGTATAGAAAATACCATCTCCATATTCATTTCCATCAATAAAGTAGTTAATTGTAGAATCTGGGTCTATTAAAAAGCATATAAGATCACTATCCTTTGAAATTAAAGTGAAATAACGACGCGCATCATTGTTCTCTTCTGGAAAAGGGTCATTATTGGAATCTATTATTTCTAGTCTTGAGTTAACTTTTACTGTACGATTGGTGATAAATATTGGTTCTTTGAAAAGTTGCTCTACAAACTCATTTGCCTGTTCTGATAATGATTGTAATTCACTTTTGCTTATAATAACCAATCTATAATCTGTTTCTTCATACTTACGCCTACATCCACTTAAAAGTGTTCTCATCTTTTGAAATTGGGCAGTTTCCTGAACTCCATCACTTGTTCTCTGCTGAATATCTTTCTGCTTTGCTTGAAGCAATGCCTTGAATTCTTGATTGTCTGTGAATTTCATAATCATTACCCTTTTATAATTTGGCTAAAGATATAATCAAAGTACAAACTGATATACTCTTCTTTGCTGATAGAAGTGGTGTCAGGCAACGTATCTTCAAATGCTTTTTTAAAGTCATTTAGGACTAATAAAGTTTCATTCTCTGATGTTACTTGAATTTCTGAAGGCAAATTTGATTTAACAGAAACATCATATAGTGGATCGTTTACAATAAATCCAAAAATTTTGTTTTCTCCGTATTTACTTAGTATTAATAAAATGGAGTCTATCCAATTAATTCTTTCTGTATCCATTTCATCAACACCATCTTTAGAGATTATCTTCACATCTCCATCCATATCTCCTTCTAGACGTCTTGTAGATAATAAAAATACTACACTTCTGTAGATTAATTCAGAATATGGGCCAAATGTTGTTACATTAAAGTGGTATTGATTGAATAAATTATTTTCTGAACTATTAATAAATGAGTATAGCACCTTTAACAAGTATATAAAGCGTTGTAAAGTGCTGACACTAATTGTTTCCCATCCAATCTTACATGCATGGGCTGCAATTGTCATTATATCAATATTAACTTTTACTAATTCATCTTTATTCATAACTATGTACGTTCTTTAATACTATTATATATTGCTTTTAACTGATTACTAGTCCCTTGGATTGCTGATTTCTTTGCAATGTCTAATAATCCTACCATTGAAAAATGAATGTTTTTATTCTCTATTAAATGACTAACAAATGAACTATTGTTCAGATTTGATGTAATTATTATAGAGTTAGGATTATCTAAAAATCTCAAGAAAACGCTTGCTGCATTCTTCTCATATGAAATATCCAAACTGCTATCAGGCGTTTCAACAATGTAAAACGCTGGTGTTTGATAAAAAAACGTAAGAATACTCATGCGAAACGAATGGTCTATGAAGAAACGTTGAGATTCAGACAGCGACTCTTCATGCCTACGTGTTTTACCATCAATCACTGGATAAAATCTTCTTATAGCACTATCATACTTTGTGTACGCTAAGGAACATTTTACACCTAAGAAACTTTCGGCGTATCCTGAAAAAATATTAGAGAATCTTGAAACATTTTTTAGGATTTCACCTTCAATTTGTTTGGTCAAATTCTGCTCAACCTCCGAGTATTCTGAACTCTTTTTTTGAAATTCTTCCTTCTCTTTTGAGTATTTTTCATATTCATCATATAAGGCTTGTAGCTTTAATGGCTGATCATTAGAAGAATTCTGATACTCTAATTCTCTAATTTGTTGTTGTATCGTTCGACGCTTTAAATCAACGTTTTTATATTCATGATCTAAACGTTCCAATTCAGTTTCCAACACTTTAACCTTTCGCTGCTTGTTAGCGATACTTTGATATAGTCCTTTATGAATAGCTGTTATTTCTTTATATTTCTGACTGAGTTCCTTATCCTCTGACAGATGAATTTCATTATTACACGAAAAACAATGTGTAGAATCACTTTCGACTTTTTTCACAAGGGCTTCATCAGGTTGATTACACATTGGGCAAATATGATTTAATTGTATATTTTTGATATACACATCATATTGAGGGTGTAATTGTTCCCATAGTTTTGTGTTGAGAGCTTTTTCTATAGCATTTTTTTCTTTATCTACTTCCGCAACCCTAAGACTAGTGGCATTTATCTCTCCTTGTAATTGAGATATTTCCAGAGAAATGGAGTTGCGCGATGTATGAATATTATCCAATTGTAATTTTAACTCATTCAATTGATTTTTAAGCGAAATAATGTCTTCTCCTTTTTTTTCGTATACATTGTTTTGTGTATCATTGTCTTTTGTTATCTTATTTAACAAGTTTGTTATTACTCTCATGTCTTCAGACTTATGTCGAGACAAACTATCATAATAGCGTGCTTGTCTTTGGGCTTCTTGGCGCTTTATATCTAATTCGGGCTCATTGAAGTATTTATTAAATAATTCATTTTGAACATCATATCTTCCATCAAAACCGTCATTCCAAAGTACTGTTTTATGATCTTCTCCAAAAAATAATATTTCATTCACAAAAAAGATCAAATCATCAAAAGAGAGATTTGAATATCTAGCTACCGTATCTTCATATTTGCTTAACAAATAGTCAGATTGCAATTCAATAGATAGTTTTTCGTATTTCTCTTCAGAAGTAACTAGTCCTGATAGTATTTCATTGTCAACTTGCACATATAGTAACATTCCACTATCAAGACTTCTTTTTACTGTAAATCTAGTATTATTAAATTTATAGCATAAAGATACGGTGGCTTCTTCGCTTACTATAATATTATCGTCTTTTCTAGCATTAAAATAATCCCATGGGTATAATAACCTTTTAACTATGGCTTTGTCTTTATATGTTCGTGTATAATCCCTCTGCTTCTTGTATAATCCGATAAGTCCAAATTTTATAATATTGACAAATGTGGTCTTACCCATACCATTTCCTCCCAATATCAGATTTATTCCCTTTACAAAATCAAAAGAATAATCTAGCCCATTGGGATACAAAGTATAATTCTTTATGTTTATACTTAATAATTCAGGTAGATATATTTGTCTACTCATATATTATATCTTATTAACTTATCATTAATTAACAACAATTGGTATGCAAACACAGATACTTTTAAGTGTGTGCAGCATACAATACTCCTAATTTAGATGCAAAGATAGTAAGAATTATCCGAAATATGATATCTTAATGCCATTATTTACCATGTGTTTTTTCAACTTGATATGTTTTGTCGGTTGTTTAACGGAATCAGAAGATTTACCTCATTCC
>CAZEVD010000046.1:0-5551 GCA_964515475.1 uncultured Eubacteriales bacterium | reverse complement strand
ACGTATCCTGCTCACCCTTCAGAGTACCCATCGCAAGACTTGCAGCAGCTCAGGCAGCTATCAAGGGATGAAGGAATTAAGCTGAAAACCCAGTAATATCGAGGGTTTCAAGCACTCGTAAAGAGTATAGATAAATTATTATGGAGCGACTATATCCTTTGCGATATAGTCGCATTTTGCAAGAAAAGGATAATGACAATGACTAAAGATATAAAAAAATCATATAAAACATTATATGTTATGTTGTCAATATCATTAATTGGGGTTATTTTTGTTTCTTTTTATGTTGGGAGATATTCAGGTTTGAATTTTTGGGATGTGCCTAAAATACTCTTAAAGAATATCTTTCCTTGGATTGAAGGCGATTGGACAACTGCATCAAAAGCGGTTGTTATGAATCTACGACTACCGAGAATCATTGCAGCAGTCATTGTTGGGGCATCTTTGGCAGTATCTGGTGCATCATATCAATCCCTTTTTTCAAACCCAATCGCTTCGTCTGATACATTAGGAGTAAGTTCAAGTGCAGCATTTGGTGCTGTATTGGGTATACTCTTAGAGTTCAGCGAATTAGGAGTCAAGACAATGTCCTTTGTTGTTGGGTGTATTGCTGTGTTTTTTGTCTTTTCAATATCATCTAAGCTTAGCAAAGGGCGAAACCTAACAGTATATTTGATATTAATAGGAATGGTTATTTCTTCTCTTTTTCAAGCATTCCTATCTTTATTAAAATACATAGCTGACCCTGAAGACCAATTGCCGAAAATAACATATTGGCTGATGGGAAGTTTTAGCAATGTCGATATTGAAGATTTGCCCTATTGTATAGTCTTTTTCCTTGTCGGAATAATACCGATTATTCTTCTTAAATGGAGACTGAATATTTTGTCTGTTAGTGACTATGAGGCAAAATCAATGGGAGAAAATATAAATCTTCTGCGACTAATCACGGTTTTTTGTGCAACTCTGCTTACATCTTCAGCTGTAGCAATGACAGGTGGCATAAGTTGGATTGGCTTAATAATTCCGCACATAGCCCGTATGGTTGTCGGCAACGATACGAAACATTTGATTCCAATATCTGCATTAATGGGCGGACTTTTCCTTCTAATTGTAGATGATTTGGCAAGAAGCATTACTGTTTATGAATTACCTATAAGTGTTCTTACATCACTTCTTGGTGCACCGATATTTTTTACTATACTTATTAAAAATAAGGAGAAGATGGTGCATGGAGATTAAATTATGCAGAGTTGCTTGTGGCTATAAAAAGAAAACAATACTTGATAACATAAATCTTTTATTTAAAACAGGTGAAATATATTCTATTTTGGGCTCAAATGGCATCGGTAAAACAACCTTGTTTAAGTCGATATTAGGTTTTATTGATTTAATAGGTGGTGACATATTTATAGATGGACAGAATGTAGAAAATATGTCAAATAAAGAAATTGCAACTAAAGTTTCATATGTGCCCCAAGCAAAAAACTATTCACTTCAATATAGTGTTTTTGATATCGTTTTAATGGGACGAGCTCTTCATATTAAAAAGTTTGAATCACCATCTAAAAATGATATTGATAAAGTAAATGAAGTAATTAGCAAGCTTAAAATAGACCATTTAAAAGACCTTATGTATTCTGAACTTTCGGGCGGAGAACAACAAATAGTTTTAATTGCTCGTGCATTAGCACAGGGTGCAAAATTTATTATTATGGACGAACCTGCATCAAATCTTGATTTTGAAAATCAGAAAAAGGTTCTTGACTTATTAAAACAACTAATGGACGATGATGTGGGTGTAATTATGTCTTCGCATTCTCCTGACCATGCACTATATTGCAATTCAAAAGTTGTTTTGATAAAGAAAAATAAAGAAGTGCTGAGTGGGTCGGTTGATGATTTGCTTAACAAGAAGAACTTAATGGAAGTTTATGGCGTTGAATTAGGTATTATTAGCGAAACTGATAGTAATGGTATAATTCAGCGTTCATGTGTTTTTTTATAATTTTGAAAAGAGGTATTACAATGAAAAAAATTATATCTGTTATATTGTGCTTAATTATGATATTGTCGATAGCTTGTTTATCAGCTTGTTCTGACAATGACACAACCAGAGAACCTGAAACTCGTAAAGTTGTAGATATGCTCGGAAAAGAAGTAGAAATACCCGCAACGGTTGATAATTATAGTGTTCTTTATTCAAGCGCTGTTCCTATTTGTGGTATGTTAGATAAAAATTTTGAACATATGAATATTTGTCCTAAAGGCTACGCTGAGTGGATGGGAAGAATTTTTCCTGAGGTATATACACATGCAAAAATAGTTGATAAAAAAGCGGTAACAGCCGAAGAAATCATCGAAAGCGGTGCTCAGGTTGTTTTTTGGTCACAATCTTACAATGAAGAAGTTGTAGAAGCTTTAGAAAAAGTTGGAATTGCTTGTGTAAATGTAAAAATTTCTGATGAAGAATCAGCGATAAAAGTCACCGAAATTATAGCTGAAGTTTTTGGAACTGATTATGCAAAATCACAGGCGACTAAATATATTGCAGAAATGAAAAAGGTAAGACAGGAATCTGTTGATTTGATTGCAGATATTTCAGAAGCTAATATTCCTAAAGTTCTTGTTCTTGGTGGAGCAGATACACTCGAAGCTTTTACCACTGAGAGTTTTGAGTATTATTGGGCAACGCAAATGCGTTTAGATTATATCGTTCCGCCTGCGGGAGAAGATACCCAGAAGGTTACTCTTACTATGGAACAAGTTTATGAATATGATCCTGATATAATCATCTTTGAAGGATGGACTGATGTAGAAAAATTGTATGATGATCCAGCATGGGCAGGTCTTACCGCTACAAAGAATCATATGCTTCTCGATACTCCTATGGTCCTTGATGTTTGGTGTAAACCGGGTGCAGAAACTCCGCTGATGTATAAATGGATAGTTTCAACTTGTTATAGTGAGTATGTCGAAAATTATGATATGAAAAATGAGTTAATAAATCATTTTAAAAATTTCTTTGATTATGATATGAGTGATGAAGAAGCTGAAATCGTTTTGAATGGTGGTATTCCTTCATTTGAATAAATAAGAAAAGGTTTATTCTACGTGCTCTTGTAGTAAGGGTGTTATTAAATGCTGATTTACAAAAAATAGCAGAAATTCTTTAAATATATTATTTACAAGTGATTAAATATTTTATATAATGTATCTTTTACAAAGTCAATTCACACTGAAAACGGATTTGCTTTGTGTTTGATAAAACTATTTACAAATGCTTTTATGGTATAATTAAAGAAAATTATCTGTAACAGATTTCAAAGGTGGAATATGGATTCTATTTATGGTTATGTTAAATCAAAATACACCTCTTTCTTAAAAGTTAATAAGTCATATATTATGTCCAATTCTTATTCTGGTGCTATATGTCAAGTAGATGCTGAAATGAAACAAAGAATTGAAGACAATGAATTTTGTGTTGAAGATTTTGTCTTATTGAAAAACAACGGGTTTATTGTACCGAAACAACAGGACGAATATCAAAAAATTTTAAATGAGGAAACTCGAATATTATTTGGCTCCAATGATTGTGTTAATGTTGTTATTGCTCCAACATTAAAATGTAATTATTGTTGTGAATATTGTTTTGAACCTCAAAAAAAGATTTGTACGATGACTGATGAAATCCAACACAAGACTATCAATTATATAAAGAAACTTGTAGTACCCCGAGTAAAAAAGCTAATGGTTGTTTGGTTTGGTGGAGAACCATTGTTATGCATGTCAATAATTGAAAGATTATCTACTGAACTGATTGCTTTTTGCGAAGAAAATAATATTGAGTATTCATCAAAAGTGATTTCAAATGGATATTTATTAACACCGCTAAATGTTCATAAGTTAGTTTCTTTAAAAGTCAAAACTATTCAAGTTACTCTCGATGGAAAAAAAGAGTTTTATGAACGAATTAAAAAAACTCCGCAAAATGCATATGAAACCGTTATTAAGAATATTACATATGCAAGTGATCTTGTAAATATTGCGATTAGGTTGAATGTTCAACAAAAACATTATTCCCAGTTATACGCTTTTTTAGATGAACTATCAACATATTTTGGGAACAAAAAAAATTTAGGTATATATTTAGCTGAAGTTTGCCAAGATTGGCGTGACCCTAATGCTGATTACCAAATTTCGAGTTACATAAGTGAAAAAATAAAATGCATTGCATATATATCAAAAAAGTTTCCTTTTCAGATGTTGTCGTTACCCCAAATACGTTTTAAAGGTAACAATTGTGGTTTGATTAAAAAAAGCAATATAGTAATTGGTCCTGAAGGTGAATTATATCGTTGCGAGCATATGGTTGGGCGAGACCAAGAGGTAATTGGAAATATTGAAAATGGTTTATATCATAATTATGCAGACCAAAAATTTTACTTTTTAAGCAGACCTGAAAAATGTAAAGAGTGTTTTATTTTTCCAGTTTGTAAGAGTGGCTGTCCAAATGATCTTATCGAAAGTAAGTTGCGCATTAATTGTGAGGATAAAAAAGAGGAATATTGGTTTGATATAAAAAGAACTTTATACAAAAAAACACAGACAAAATGTAATGTGTGAGGTGATTAGTTTGTTAGAGTTGTTAGTTGAGGCAACATATGGTTCATCATATGCTGGCTGTTGTGCAGAGACAACCAACGATGATGGTTGTTCTTCTATGGATACATCTGCAGGTACTTGTTATCAAGACTGATGTATGTGTAAAACCAAATGGGCGGTGAAAAACATTGGTTTTACCGCCTGTTTTTAAATTATGGGACAGTGTTCTATGATTTACGTTCTCCTACATTTCTTCGTTACACCACAGGCAGCTATCAAGGAAGGCTAATTTCTCTGAATCAGCTTAATACAATAAATTTTCCCCATCGAGCAATCGGTGGGGAGTTTCATAACTATTGCAAAATATGCGTAAATATGATAAAATGTAAAAAAATAGAACTCAATGTTTTGGAGGTAAAAATAATGTATATTGACGAATTTATTGTTAAATTGGCAGAATGGATAAAAAAGTATCCCTGTTTTGAAGGTACAACAATAGGAAAAGATATGTCAATTAATTCACGTATTGTAGTTGACGAAGATGGATATATTTGGATTAGAGAAGACCATTTTTCTTGGAATCGAGTTAAAACTAATATAAATGTTTCTAACATTGTCGAGTTTAGGGCTTCAGATAACGATATCGTTTGTTTCTATATAATTTGTGAAAACAATGATGGGCTTGCGTTTGAGGACGAAGGAGATATGGGAGAAATCTTCTATTATGTTAATGGCGAACCAAGTGGATGGGGAACTGTCGTTGAGCATTTCAAAAAGTTCCCCGCAGAAAACTAATTTCCCACTTTGCTAACTGCACCACAGGCAGCTATCAAGGAAGGCTAATTCCTCTGAATCAGCTTAATACAATAAATTTTCCCCATCGAGCAATCGGTGGGGATTTTTGTTGCAATAAGTTTCTGAAAGAAGTATAATAATACAAAACGGT
>CAZEVD010000045.1:0-5695 GCA_964515475.1 uncultured Eubacteriales bacterium | reverse complement strand
TAATGAGTTTTGGAATAGCAACCTAAAGTCAGGGTTGTATGTTTTTCGGTGCATAGCTCTGAAATATGGGTTATGCACTTTTTAATTTAAGAATAAATGCTAATTTGATATACGGCATCCAAGGAATGAGGAACAACAATGTACAATTTAACAAAACCACAAAAACTTATATATGATATGGAAAAATACGCAGGCGGTAGTATTGCTAATGTCTGCGGCTGCATTGTTATAAAAGGAAAAAAAGATATTTCTGTACTGACTAATGCAGTAAATGAACTTTATCGTCTTAATGATGCACTCCGTATTAGAATAAGTGAAACAAATGGAATCCCATACCAAACAGTTCTGGAGTATAGGGAGCAAGAAATCAACGTGCTTCACTTTGAAGATAAAGCGGAGCTTGATTCTTATGCTGAAAAATATGCAAAAGTGCCGATGGACTTTTACGGCGCGCTTTGTGAAATTAATGTGGTTGTGTTAAAGAACAGTTATGGCATTCTTGTAAAACTTCATCATATTATATCTGATGCTTGGACGCTCTCGCTTGTTGGTTCTCAGTTTAATACCCTTGCGAACGGTGAAATACCCGAGGCATATTCTTACATTGACTATATCCCTGCCGAACAAGATTATTTTAATGGAAAACGCTATCCTAAAGACAGAGAATATTATATAGAACAGTACAAAAAATGCGATGACATCACATACATAAGCGACAAACAAGTTAAGTCGTATGTTTCAAACAGAAAACATTTTCTTATTGATGAAGAAAAAACTGCTAAAATACAAAACTATGCAAACGAGCATAAAACCTCTGTTTATATGCTCCTTATGACAGCGCTTGGTACATATATAAACAGAATTAAAATGAACCAAGAAAAGTTTTATATTGGTACCGCCATTTTAAATCGTACTAATGCCCAAGAGAAAAACACTATGGGTATGTTCATCAATACCGCTCCGGTGTTAATTGAACTTGATAATGAAAAAACTTTTTCTGAAAATTTGAGAACAATTTCAAAGGCTCTTTTTGGCATCATAAAGCATCAAAAATTTAATTACGGTGAGGTACTTGAAACTCTCCGACATGAATTTGATTTTTCTGGCAATCTTTATGATGTTATGCTTAGTTATCAGAATGCGAAATTCACCGGAATTGACACTGATTTTGAAAGTGTGTGGTACTGCAATGGTATGCAGACGGAAAGTTTGCAGATGCATATTGATGATCGTGATAGTGAGGGTATCTTAAAAATTCACTATGATTATCAAGTTGAGAAATTTACAGAAAAAGAAATCGAAAGAATGCATGAGCATATTTTTAATCTCCTTTTTGATGCTATAAATGAAGATAAGAAGATAACGACAATCAACCTCTTGTCCGAAGAAGAAAAAAATACTCTTCTTTACTCTTTTAACGATACAAAAGCAGATTACCCGAAGGACAAATGTGTTCATCAGTTATTTGAAGAGCAAGTACTTAAAACACCAGATAAAACTGCTGTTATCGCTTGCGATAAAACGCTTACTTATGATGAACTCAATAAACTTTCAAACAGAATTGCAAACTGCTTAATTGAAAAAGGTGTAAAAGCCAATGATATTGTTGCTTTTGCATTGCCAAGAACAAGTTGTTTGATTGCAGTTATGTTTGGCATACTTAAATCAGGTGCTGCGTATATGCCAATTGACCCTGACTATCCTCAAGACAGAATCGATTATATGTTATCTGACAGTAATGCGAAATTCTTTATCACAGAAGATAACATAAATGAGTTCATTTCTGCTAATGAAGAAAAACCAAGTGTAAAAATAGCATCTGACAATTATTGCTACTGCATTTATACTTCGGGGACAACTGGTAGACCAAAAGGAACGCTTATCAGACACAGAAATCTTGTTAATTTTTGTAATGTTGCTCCACAAAATAATTTGCAATCAAGTATATACAAAGAGAGCAATCATGTTTTAGCAATAGGTTCTATTACTTTTGATATATCAATTTTTGAAATTATATTATCTTTGCTACTTGGAAAAAGTGTAGTGCTAACTAGTGAAGAACAACTACATAACATACATAAATTAACTGATTTAATCTGTGATTATAATGTGGATTGTATGCACATAACCCCATCGAGGTTAGAGATGCTTTTAGAAAACCATGAATTTAGAGATGTATTCTTGAATATTAAAGTCATTATGATTGGCGGAGAGGAACTCAAACCAGAATTAGCAGACAGAATATTTAAGTGTAATAAAAATATTAAAATTTTCAACGGATATGGACCAACAGAAACAACATTGGGAGTATCATTTGGGGAGATAAGATAAAGGAGAAAGGCTATGAATAGTTTTATTGCAAATATAAACATGGAATTTGTTATAACTCTTACTATAATTATCTTTTTGTTGTCTATAATAGTTCTAGCATTCTTTAAAAGCAGACTTAAAGCCTATGCAATCATGGTTCCTATGTGGACAACCATTTCTGTTGTCATATACCACTTATACACAAAAGCATCTTTGATTAGCGTACAAAAAGAAATTGCGACTGAACTTTCTCGTGTGCACGAGAAAGAAATAGTAGATAGTTCCTTTATTTCAAAAGCCGTAGAAACATTAGAGTTTTTGATGGAAGATAATTTTAAAACTTCTATAGATTTTGTTATAGGGCTATTAGGCATTGTTATATCCGTTTGGGTGGGATTAACTATCTATAATGCAGTAAAAAAAGATGAGCTTGAAAAATTGGCAAAAAAAGTGGACGATGAAAAAGAGTCAAACAAACAAATATATATTGCCAATTTACAAAGAGCACTTGACATAGAAGGAACATCGTCAGAGTACTATTCAAAACAATTCTATAAAATGAGCGAAAAAAATATTAACCACCAAGTAATAGGAAATATTATGGTGATTGAAACTCATTTTCACAGAATTACGAATTACTATAAAGAAAACAATTATACGGCAATTCTTGGTATAGTTGATTATGGATTTGATTTGTGCGATGATTTTAAAAGGAAATTAAAAAACTTTTCCGTTGACCATGTTATAGAGGGATATTTTTATCAACGAAGAGGCGATTTTCACTATTATAAAGCTATGAGTGAAAAATTTACTCAGATTAATTATAAAAAATCCGTAGAATCTGCTTTAAAATTTTATAAACTGGCAATAAAAATAGATAGAAATGTAAACTACATGGGATATATGGATAATACATTAGGGTATTTGTATTTACTATTATCAGAGTGTGCTCAGAATGCCCCCAAAAGTGAATATCTGGAACAAGCGAAAGGATATCTTTTATCTGCATGTGAAAACAAAAATGGTATTTATGTAAATAGAGGAAACAAAGAACTCTATCTTTATGTAAAAAATTTAGGTTGTGTTTATGAGAAACTTGGTGATTTTGAAAAAGCTACAGAGCATTATGAACAGGCGATTATGCTAAACCCGCGGGATTATAAATCTCGAATTTGTGCAGCATCGTTGTTTTTAAAAAAAGTACAACGCGAATGGGGAATAACATCAGATAGAAAAGAACCTTTATATATAATGAAACACACACTAAAACAAACATCTACAGTTAATGAAAACTTAAAGCAAGCCGAAAAGTATTTAGAAATTGCCTTAAAAATAGAGCCAACAACCATTGATGCATATTATAAAATGGGACAACTCGTAACATATAAATATTTAAATGGTGATATAGACAAAGACGAATCAAAACAAAAAGCTGAATATTATTTTGAAATTTCCGAGCAGCTAAACACTATGTTTGATGCACATAAATTTCATATACGAAATTATTATGAAACTATTGAGCAGATAGAAAAAGCTAATGTAATAAACAACTCTTTACTTCCCGAAGGTGATTCGGAGCTTATATCCGAATTATATTCAAACAATTAGAGGGGAAATAATATGTATGATATAACAATCGGCAAACCAATTGCCAATACACAATTTTATATAGTGGACAAGTACAACAGCCTCGTACCAATAGGTGTTACGGGTGAACTTTGTATTGCCGGAGATGGTGTTGGAGCAGGGTATTTAAACAGACCTGAACTTACCGCAGAAAAGTTTATAGACAACCCTTTTGGCGAGGGTAAATTGTATAAAACAGGAGACCTTGCATACTGGCGTGAAGATGGAAACATTGCTTATGTTGGTAGAAATGATTTCCAGGTCAAGATAAGAGGTTTAAGAATAGAGCTTGGAGAAATTGAAAGCGCAATAGATTCTGTTGATGGTATTTCACAAGCGGTTGTTGTGGTACGCAAAGATACAAACGGCAGACAGCTTATCTGTGCTTTCTACACTGAACAGGCACAGGTTAATGTTGCCGATATTAAATCTGCAATATCTTCAAAACTCCCTAAATATATGATGCCTCATATATTTACAGTTCTTACTGAAATGCCTTTAACTCCAAGTGGAAAGATTAACAGAAAAGCATTGCCTGATATTGATTTGACAAACATATCTAATGAGGTTGAATTCATAAAACCTCATTCAGAAATGCAAAAAGAACTTGCAAAACTTATGGAAAAAGTTTTAAATTACTCACCCGTTGGACTGAATGATGATTTCTTTGACCTTGGTGGAGATAGTTTAAAAGCGATTGAATTTGTTTCAAAAGCACACAGCGAAGGAATTTATTTTAACTTGCAGGCAGTTTTTGATACCCCTACCCTTAAAGGTCTTTGTGAATACATAGAAAATGGTGATAAAGAGCAAATATCTTTTAAAAATTCAGACTTTGCACAAATCAATAAAGTTCTTCAAAAGAACACATTAGACAATATGGTTATACCAACAAAGTGCGATGTTGGGAACACACTGTTTGCCGGAGCAACAGGTTTTCTGGGTATGCATATTTTAGCAGATTTCCTTGAAAATGATAAAGGTACTGCATATTGTCTTGTACGCGGAGCAAACAAGCAAGCTGCAGAAGAGCGACTTACTAACTTATTAGAATGTTACTTTGGTGATAAGTATGTTAATTCCCAGAGAATTGTTGTACTTTGTTCTGACTTACAGAAAGAAAACTTTGGATTATCGGATGAAGAATACGACGATTTGATTAAAAATGTAAAAACAGTTATAAACACCGCTGCAAGTGTTAAGCATTACGGTTCGTACAAGTATTTTTATGAAACTAATGTTGAAACAGTAAAAAATCTAATTGCTTTTTGTAAAAAGGCTGATGCAAACTTAATTCATACGTCTACATTAAGTGTGTCCGGCAATAGCTTCGGTGATGAATTTGACGGATATATCAGTGAAACAGAAAAACATTTTTACGAGAGCAGTTTATATATTGAACAACCTCTTGAAAATGTTTACGCAAGAAGTAAATTCGAGGCTGAGAAAACAATTCTTGAAGAAATGTCAAACGGACTTAAAGCAAACATTATGCGTATGGGTAATCTGACTAACAGATTTGCAGATGCCAAATTCCAGAAGAATCACGAATCTAATGCGTTTTTAAACAGACTAAAAGCAATTTTAGATTTAGGAATATTCCCCGAATACCTTATGGACTTGTATTTGGAATTTACCCCTATTGATGATGCTGCGAGTGCGGTTATGGCAATTGCAAGACATTTTAGCACAGAGCAAACAGTGTTCCATATTAACAGTATCAAGGTTATGTATATGGACAAGGTTTTGGAATGCTTTA
>CAZEVD010000044.1:0-6409 GCA_964515475.1 uncultured Eubacteriales bacterium | reverse complement strand
ATACCGGAATTTGAGGCGCTCTCTTTGCGTGAGGAGGAAAAATAATGCAAATACTTGAAGAATTCTGGTATGGAAACATACATCCAAATGCAAGGCGTGGTGAGAGCAACATAGAAATGATTAAAATCAGCGACCTGATTAAAAGGCACGAAGGAACATTGTTGAAATCATTGGACGAGAAAAACAAAGAGGTATTCGAAAAATACATAGACTGTTATGATGAACTGACACAACTTAACGAATGCGAAGTCTTCAAGATAGGCTTTAAATTAGGTGTCAGGATGCTGCTCGAATGCTATGATGATCTGGCAAAGAACCTAAAATAAAAAATTGGTGCAACCGACATGCGAGCAGTTGCACCAGTTTTTTATTTACGAGTCGGTTTAACATTGACATCAGGGTTAATGTCACCATCAATAGAGCCGTGTTCTTCTTCAAACTTTTTGATGTTTTCTCGAATCAGAACTAACACATGACTGTTTACGCTACGACCTTCGTAGTCGGCAACATAACCGATTTTATTGAGCATTTCTTCCTCAATTCTTATAGATACACTTTTGATAGCCATAAAATCACCTCATAATAAATATATTATGTATTTATTTTATAGCCTTTATGTGTTATAATGTTAAGAATAGATATACGGTATATCTAAAATGATTTTATGGGGTAATTATTATGCGTGAAGAATTAAGATTACACCGATGTTGTTTTACAGGGCATCGACCTGACAAAATGGAGCTCGGAGAAAAAGAAATTAAGCCGCCATTGGAAAACGCAATAGACGATGCTATTGCAGATGGATATGTAACCTTTATAACAGGTATGGCAATGGGAACGGACATATGGGCAGCGGAGATTGTATTGAAGAAAAAGAAAGCAAACGAGGAGTTGCACCTGATATGTGCTTTGCCACACCCGAATTTTGAGAGCAGGCGGAGCGTGACAGAAAAGATGTGGTTTAATAAGATAATCAAAAAGGCTGACATTGTAAAAGAAATTAATGACCACTATTTCACAGGTTGCTATCAGGTGAGAAATGAGTGGATGGTTGACAGGTCAAATCTTGTGATTGCAGTGTTCAATGGTCAAAAGAGCGGGACGAAGAATACAGTTGATTATGCAAAGAGAAAAGGGGTAAATGTGGTTAATGTTTTAAAATGTATTTAAATAATGATAAATCAATACTGCAAAAGAATATTGTTAATTACTTCGGTTTCGATAGTAAACACAGTACTATTTTTCCGTGTTGTTTTTTGTCACAAAATATGGTATAATTTAGAAAAAATATTAGTTTTTAAAACTTTTTCATTCTCTTAATCGTCATTGAAGTGAAAGAGGTGAAAAGCGTGAGTAAATTTGAAGAATTTTTGAAAAAAGTATTATCAATTTTATTTAGGGAAATGCCTTATAATAGCCAAAAGGCAGATAATAGTTTGGTGAAAATCGTAAAATCACAAGAATTAGTTGAGGAAGATAAATATGAATAAAATAATTGATAATGTTAACAGAGCAAGACAAGGAGACCAAGATGCTATCAGTGAACTTTACTATACAACATACCCTAAGATTAGATCTGTTGCTGTAACTATTCTTAAAAATGAAAATGATGCAGATGATATTGTACAGGATTCCTATATAAAAGCATTTTCAAATATACATCAATTAGACGATGCGAATAAATTTGAAGCTTGGCTTTGTAGAATTGTTTCAAACAAATGCAAAGACTATCTAAAAAAGAAAAAACCTATTTTGTTTTCTGAACAAACTATAGAAATTGATAGCGAGCCTGTTGAATGGAGAATAGAAGATGAATCAAAGGAGTTTAACCCTGAAGAGTTTGTTATTTCAGAAGACACTAGAAATCAGCTTATGGAACTTTTGGATTCTTTGCCGGATGAACAAAGAATTTGTCTTTTGTATTTTGCTGTCTATGAAATGAAGATTACAGAAATTGCAGATTTATTAGAGGTGTCCGAAAACACTGTAAAAAGCAGGTTAAGATATGCTGAAAGAAAAATGCGAGATAAAATTGAAGAACTCGAGAAAAAGGGCATTAAAATACGCAGTTTTACAGGATTAGCGTTACTTCCATTCCTGAAGCATTTATTTACAACAGACGCTAAGGCTGCATCTTCCATAAACTCAAGTATGATTTTAGAAGGTGTTAAGGAAACATCAAAAAATGTAGTATCAGAAAGTATTCATTCTGCAATATCTGATGTTGGAGTACAAACAACTAAAACAGTTGCCGGCAATGTTGTTAGAAGTTTAGGAATTAAGGGTGCACTGTCTGGAGTAGCTGGGAAAATCATTGCTGGAGTATTAGCAGTATCAGTAACTATTGTCGGTATAGGAGTACATAAGCATATACAAAGTAACAATGCAGTGGCAGAAGCTTATAAATTATATGAAGAATTACTGAGTAGTGGTAAGACAGAATCTGGAATGGATATAACACACTATGCTTATGTGGATTTGGGAAGTGATGGAATGCCGGAACTTCTAGTATCAGATAGCGATATTATACCGGAAACTATATCTGGATGTGAGTGTTTTACCATTAAAGATAACCAAGTTTATTCATTTGGTCATAGTGGGGCTTATTATGATTATATATATTTGATCAATGGTGGCGAATATATAGCAGGACGATCTCGTATGGGTAGACAATTTATTAATGTAGATGAATCTATGCAAACAACAAGCTATAAGTGGGATAAAGCGATAACAAGAAACGATCCTGCCATTTCCCACAATGATGGAGAGTGGGAATATATAACCAAGGAAGAGTTTGATTATTACAACACAATGCCTGATAATAGTAAAACAGAAGGTTTTATAAAGTCAGCCGAAATAATCAAATTTAAAGAAAACATATTCTCAAAGCAGGATGCAAACGAAGATTATTTTGAATGGAATGGTGAATATTCTGGCGGAGGAGTAAAAGACGGTCAATATGTGATTGGTCAATGGCATGCAACTATAAGCAATACAACAGAAAAGGCGATTAACTTATCTTTATCTATAAGTGAATCTGATTTTTATATTGAGGATGCAACTCTTTACAAACAAGAAGATGGTAGTTACTATGGTAGAGGTGTGACAATATGGGGAGATGAGCAGAACATTAAAGTTCAAATGGAATCTTCAAATTGCATATTCGTTACAGTTATTACTATTGATACTGGTTATAAAGATACCGCACATTTATATAAAGAATAGTAATAGAAATAATGTAAATTTTACAACCTTATAAATGATCTAATCGTCTATGTGATAAAGAGTAAAAAATGAGCACTATTGTTAACTCAAAAAGGAGAATTTATATGTTACCTCACACTGCATCTTTTGAAGAAATGTTTAATTTGTATAATAATCTTAAAGAAGAATATCAAAAAGAACAAATTGAATGGCTTAAACGCTTATCGGCTATAAAAATATTGCATATTATCAATGCAATTATTATTGTTATAACTTTAATTTTAGGATGCCTTTATGCAAAAGATAATTCGCAAGAAACAGCCGAACGTCTTTTGTATATAGCCGAATTTATAGCCTTTGCTTTTTGCGGAACTTTTGTATTTAGCATCTTATGGAAAATCGTATTTTTCTTTATTAGGTTATCAATAAAGTCAGCCCTTTCAAAGCTGGAAAAATTACTCAAGGATATGTTTTTAATAAAACATTCCACAATATCCCAAATAGATTTAAAACCAAACATCGTGGAAAAAGATCCTCACCTCGCAAACTTATTCGCAAATAAGAAAAATAAATTACTGGAGGTAGAATACGATTTATACCAATGTCAAAATCAATATCTAAAGATGCAACTGAAAGCTATGCGTTCAGCAGAGTGGCAATGGATTAAATATAGTTTTATGTTTGTAGTCGGAATGGTTGCTACATTTATCGCAATAGCTTTATTTATAGTTGTTATTCTTTTGATTTTGGTTTGGGCATATATCTCATCGAACAATCACCGTTCTTACAGAACATATGAAACTGAAACAGGCTCCTCTAATTATTTCAGCGATAAGCCATCAAAACACGCAATTTTACTTGAAAGTATTGAGGAACTAAAAGCCTATGTCATCAGCCAACAAAATTATGGAGAAAAATTAAAAGAATCTCTTCATAAATGGGGTGCCCCTGATCTACTTTTATTCAAAAATGAAATCCCTTTAATTACACTTGATTAGAACAATCTTTTAAAACTACTCATAACAATTATAATGGAATAAAATCAAGAATACTCAAGGGCGTGCTCGTAAGAGTACGCCCTCACTCTTTAAAATCGATTTTGAGAGCCGATGTCCAAGGCTGTTAAAGGGGTTGTAAGACAAAACTCTCTCGGGTAGGGTAGTTACACCACCCAAGACATTAACTCGCAAATAAGACGGCTGTCAAAGGGCGTGTGAACACAATAAAAAAAGTAACCACCAAGCCTCAATGAGCAGGTGGTTACATCCGTTGTATTAATCTATAATTTCGTATGACAGAATTTGTTCTGGTGGAATATAAAAATTATCCCTTATATAAATAAACTCTTCAGAAAAATACCCTTCTGATCTATCTACAGCAAAAGAGAGCATCCACTTTTTTATTTCCTCTTTTTCAAAGTCGTAATATTCATCATTGCTTTTTCTAAGACCAAATGTGAACTTATGAATTTGTTCTAAATGAGCATAAAACCTTATTTTATATGGTGTGCTGTTATTTTTCCATAAATAATCTAACTTACTCAAAGGGTAATAAAATCGTGCTAATGTGGCTATAAATTCAGGACGCTTTTCAATTTCTGTTCCATAACGCCTGATATCATCATTTAGCCAAAAGCCATTCACACAGTAATCGTAATAAATACGATGAGCAACAGAGGATAGGTGTTCTTCTTCCGATGTTTTATTTCTCAAATTTAAATAATAATCATAATTTGTGTTATATTCTTTATCGTCAACATAGAGCTTGTAATTTTCAATATCAAAAGATACACCATATTCCTTTAATGAGTTTGATAATTTAGTGTTGTTGCTCAACATATACTGAAGATTATGTATACCTATCCGTTTAATTTCTTGGCAATCGTCTAAGCTACCAGTTATATGAAAAGCTATGAACCTCACATTGCTAAGATCTAAGGAATCCAATTTTTTGTGATTTCTTTGCCATAATAGTTCAAAGTCACCTTTGCAGTGTAGTTTATATTCAGTTATAAATTCTTCTCCGGTCATGCCGAGAACATTTAGGACAAATTCATAAGCACTATCTGGTGTAGTTATATTAAAATCTATTTGCATTACATTCTCCTATTAAAAATCGCTTTTACAGTTATTGCAGTGCCATTGACAATTTCTTTTATTACCAAAAACGCCAAAAAGAGCAATATTAACTACTTTTGATGTTGTAGATATTTTTTTTGTATTAGTAGATTTGCAATATGGACAAGTAACATCAATAGTTACAGCATATTGTGTTTTTTCATAAGATGGATTAACTTGCTCTATATAACCATGTTTTATTAATTCTGGTATGTGATCGTCTCCGCACTGCTTTTTTAATAAATATTCATTTACTTTACTGTACTTATTATCTAACAAGAGTTTTTTTAAATCAGCTCTTTTTGCTGATGTTATTTTGGATTTTATTAGTTTCAACTCTTCGTTAGTAATTAATGTTGAGCCCCCGCAATTCACACAAGAATCATCCGTGTCAAATAATTCTGTTAAACAGTCAATACAAAGTTTCATGAATTATCTCCTTTACATTATAATTTTTCGTTACAGTAGGGGCAGTCTATTAAAGTGTATCCTACATCTTCTAAAGCTTTTTCTCTTGCTTCGCCCATGCTAATAAAATGTGCTTTATCAGCGTAATAATCAAACTTTTTACTGTATTTTTCTTCGTCAATTGGTTTCTTGAATTTTCCTGTTCCATCGCAATAACTGCATTTCATAATTATCACCTCTTTTATTATTATATCACAATTTTTTCCATAACTCAACAGAATAACAGAAAAAGCGTGATGACAGTAAAATCATCACGCTTTTTGGCGGAGATGTAGGGATTTGAACCCTAGCGCCGGCATGACCGACCTTTCGGATTTCGAATCCGACCCCTTCAACCACTTGGGTACATCTCCAAATTTATATAAACTTCCTTTGAAGTTTACAACAAATATTAAATTTTATTAGAAATTTCATTAGAAAAGAATTTCTTTATTGTCAGCACTGATTGCTGTAAACCGCACTGTTACAGGGTTTGCAGAGAATTGTGTTCCAACAACTTCTAAAAGTTTGAAACAATTTCGAGTGCTTGCACATATCGGGTAGGAAGTACATATCGAAAATTACGACGGAATTTATATCGATGCCGAGTTTTACTCGGCTAAACTTGCGGTTTTTCTATT
>CAZEVD010000043.1:0-6519 GCA_964515475.1 uncultured Eubacteriales bacterium | reverse complement strand
CTTTATAATTCGGAATTCCAACCAATTTTTCTATGTACTCGCCATTCACACTTTTGCTTTGACTGGTTAGTTTTACTTCTCCAAAGTGTGATAGCATTATTTGCATTGTACAAGGGTTGCCGAATATAACAATATCATCTGCTACATCTGCATCATGGAATTCGTTTATCTTTCTTTTTAACTCCAAATATCTTTCTGATGGACCTTTGTCCGTATCACAAAACACCAAAACTAGTGAATATGAATCCGATTGATACTTTTGTTGATACCTTGCAAATATTGTATTTATTGATTTAGCATTTATCAAAACAAACTCATATTTAGGAGCAAATACAGATTTTTTATTTAGTGTTTCTATATATTCTAGTTCTTCAAAACCTTCACATATAATACAGATTTTCTTACCTCTAGTTTTCCTCATTCATATCCACCTCCAATAAAGCTGATATTAAATCAGGATCAGGTATGGCTCCAAACTCTCCTTTACTGTATTTTTCTTTTATGTCTGATGTATCTCTTACACCATTTTCTGCATAACTAAACTCTTTTAACGAATACAACTCTGTTCCGTTTTCATCTTTGTTTGTAAACCAAATTTGTTCTTTCCTAAATAACTTTTTACAGTCTAATAAACTTACATCATGTAGTGTTGCTATTAATTGTGCACTTGTATTTATTTCGTTGTTAAACATACTTATAATCGCTCTTGTTATCTTAAAATGCAAACTACTATCAAGTTCATCTATTATTAATGTTTTTCCCTCTTCGATTGCAGTTATTATATAACTTGCTAATGCTGCAATCTTTCTAGTTCCTAGAGAATCAAACATTATACTTGGTACAGATTGCCCTTTATAAACAGAAACCAATCTAATTTGATCAATAAAACTTTGGTCTTTTAATACCTTATCGTCAGCTTCTTTACCATCTATTTCAAGCTTTAAGTTTTCTTCATATCTATAATCATCTAGGTATATATCTGCATTTTTTATAAAATTAACAATTTTTTCAGTCTCTTTATCCTTGTTTTTTAGCATTTCTATTGTTTTAGAGTTAGGAACTCTATTCATATCAATAATTACTAAGCTATTTGCAACCGATAATAATATCTCTTTTATTTTTTGTAAAATAGCAAATTTTTCGATTTGAACAGTATATATCAATATATTATTGTTAGAAGTTATATTTAATATTTTCTCTAAATTTTCATCCTCTGGACATTCATAATGATTAGCTATTGTATCTTTTATAAAAATAAGTTTTTCAGTTTCATTTCCGTGTTGGTCTCTTAAAATCTCAGTCATTTTTTCATATAAATACAAATGCTCTTTGCAATCAAACTTAAATTCATAAGAATACTCTTTTTCTTCATAAATAAATGACATTCCTGCGTCACAAATAGGACTATCTACAAAAATATTAGAATCTAACCTAATATCTTTATTCTCTAAAGTCCTTTTTATAGCTTTTATTGAATTTATAAGCGTTGTTTTACCTGTGTTATTAGGTCCGTATATAACAGCGGATTTTAACACATTAAGTTTTTCATTTATATTAATAACATTAGAGGTAAATTTTTTAGTTCTCATATCTGCTCTTAGATTCATTTCTATAGAATTATTAAAAGCAAAGCAGTTATTAAATTTTAGACTTGTTATCATAACAAATCCCTCCCTTTTGATGATATTATAGCATCTTTTTATTTTTTATGCAATATTTTCGCATAAAAAATATTGCATACTATATTATATGCAATACCTATAATAAAATTCATATATTAAATTTTCAAAATTTTATATTTAATTTCTGGGCCAAGGGTTCCCACATCTATATTTGTCTATACAAATAGGAATCTTGCTATATCTTCTGCCTTATTCAAATTGATTTGCAAGTTGATCTATTGTTACTCCACCTTTGCAATACCAATCAATTTCTACATTATCAAAATCTTTGTTTCTGAATTCGTTTAATTTTCGATAATCTTCTTTTTCCATTTCAAAATCTATCGCTGATAAATTTTCATTTATTCTTTCTATGTTTGTACATTTTATTAATGGTAATATATTTTTCTCTTTTACTATCCAGTTTATAATTATTTGATTTTGTGTTTTATTATATTTTTCAGCAAGTTCTACTAAAACATCATAGTTTCTCATCGTTGTTCTATTTCTTCGAAGTGGCTGATAGCAAACAAATTGAATTTTATTTTCTTTACAATATTCAAGAACTTCGTTATCTTCATATATTTTACACTCCAAATTATATACTCCCTCAAAAAAGTCAATTTTTACTTCTTCATTAACTTTCTTTAGTTCTTCTAAATTAACATTACTAATACCTATGTAACGAACTTTCCCAAGCTCTACTAATCTTTTAATTTCTTTATATACTTGAACAAGTGGTAATTTAGAAACAAAATATCCGTGTATTTGTAAGCTATCAACATAGTCAATATTAAGAATTTCTAAATATCCATTTAATTGTTTTTCTACATCTTCTATTTTTTCTATTGTTGGCTCTAAATTTGCATTTATAAATAATTTATCCCTATCAACTCTATCTATAAATGATTTCATTTGCCTAACCACTTCTCCATTATTATATAACATATATAGTGACAAATAGTTTTGTCCTTTATTATATGAATGTACTAATGCATCTATATCATTATTAAAATTTTCATAGTCTATTTTCCAAGTACCTATACCAATCGGAAATAAATCTTTCTTATTAATCATTATTTTTTCTCTCCTTTTTCACTAATACAAAAGCAGTTATAACATCATTACTATTAATAGCTGATTCTGATGTTTCTACCTTTTCTTTTCTATATATTTCTGTATAAGAAAACATATTTAAAAGATTTTTTATTTCATCGTTTGTTTGATAACTCATATATAAGACTTTTTTACCTTTTTCATTTAAGTAAGGCTCATCTGCCATTTCTTCGCCTTTTCCTATTTGATATGTAAAAAGAAAAAAACCATTATCTTTCAAAATATCGTATATGTCTGATAATACTTGTTTTAATTCTTCTATTGGTAAGTGAAATAAAGAATAAACTGCAAAAACAGCATCTACCGAATTATTATCAAAGTGATTTTTTAAATTAACCATATCGTCCACAATATATGAGAATTCTCCGTGTAATTTATATGCACAATCTCTCATTTCTTTTGAGAAATCCAACCCAATATACTCAAAACCTCTTTTGCTAAAATAGTCATAAGTTCTTCCAGAACCCGCACCCAAGTCTAAGATTTTAGCATTAGGCGTTAAATGTTTTTCAAATTCTTCATAAACATCTAAATCCTCAATATAGTTTCCAAACTCCTCACTATATTGCTTTGCTATTAAATCATAATTCTTTTTAACACTATCTCTTTTTTGTTTAGCAGTCATTATTCCTTTCATTTATATTCTCCTATTATAAATAACTAACTATATCTTCAAATGTATCAAATCCACTTTCGCTATTTATATACCCTGCACCTTTTAATAAAATTTGCTCTGTCGCTACTATATCTGCAAATTCTTTTTCTATTTCATATTTCACATACGGATCATTATCTGAATAAAAACAAATTATTTCTTCTGCATATTTTCTTATATCTGCTAAATTATCGAAATACATACTTTCATTTACTGCATCGTATTCTTCGTTTATTCCCAAATAATTATTAAATCCACACACGAATATTAACTTTTTAACCTTTACTTTATTTTCTACCAAAAATTTTGAAATGAATATAGGAGCAATACTATGCCCAATTATTGTTGTATTTTCATTTATTAACCCTAAATCTAAATAATACTTTAATAAATTACTCCAATTTTCATAATTTTGATACCCTACACCTATTGGGAAATCTGGTACATATACTTCTTTACCATCTGCTTCTATAAAGTCATGTAGAAAGCTAAAACAATTTCCAAAAGGACTACCAAAAGAGCCGTGTATTATAAAATAATTACTCATTTTAATACCCTCCATCAACATTTATTACTTCTCCATTTATATAACTAGAATCATCACTGGCTAAAAAACAAATTGTTTTTGCAATCTCACTAGGTCTTGCAAATCTCTCCAAGTATATTTTAGAAGTTTCTTCTGCTATATAATCTTTTGGTAAATCTTTATTCATATCTGTATCTGCCCAACCAATCGCAATAGCATTAACTCTTATATTAGGCTTTAATTGATATGCTAAATCTCTTGTAAGGCTTTGCAATCCTATCTTCGAAATATTATAATCTAAACACTCTGGAGATATTGTTTTTGTTCCATTCGTAGATGAAATATTTATAATTGAGCCATTTTGCATATTTTTCGCAACTTCTCTTGACACAATAAAAGCACCTATAACATTAACCTTTAAGGTCCTTTCAAACTCTTCAACCGTTATTTCTTCAAATGCTCTATCATACACAATTCCCGCATTATTAACTAGTACATCAATTCTACCAAAAGCGTTAATAATAGTTGAAATCATATTCTTAACTTCTTCTTCATTAGAAACATCCGCCTTTAAAGTTAACACATTAACGCTATAGTTTTCTTCTATGTATTTCTTTAATTCTAAAGCTTCTTTTTCACTAGTATTATAATTTATGACTACATTATATCCTCTGTTAGCAAACTCTATAATAGTGGCTTTGCCAATACCTCTTGAACTTCCTGTTACCAATACAACTTTATTCATTGGTTTCCTCCTCAATCCAATTTAAATAATCTTGATTATTACTTTCTAAATTAAATACTGCAAACTCAAAACAATCATAACTATGTATTTGTTTTATAACTGCATAAATTTTTTCTTGTAAAGATTTTTTTGTTTTCATTAAAACTAAATATTCTTTACTTTCTTCTAACTCGTTTTTCCAATTCCATTTACTACTACTTTCTAGCAATTGACAACTTGCAACCAATTTTTCTTCTAATAATCTATCAATAACTTTTTTAGCTTCATCTAAGTTTCCAAAAGCTGTTTCTATCATACAATATTTACTCATAGTCAAACACTTCCTTTTATATCAACTATTCCAAGTATATCATATTATTAAAAACATTTCAGCATTATCGATAATTTTCCCTGCCCGAATCGGTCAGCCCTCCCCCTGCTCAATTTGAGCAGGGACTTTTTCTCCCCTAACCAATGTGGTCAGCCCATTCTCAAAGGTGCTCCATTGGAGCACCTCATATTTTTTACCTCCCCACACATTCCATAATCAGCCTTACTCCATCTGCAAATCCTGTTTTATAATATTTCTCCTCAAAGTATCCCATTTCATAAGACATATTCTCCATTGCAGTATCTATAAGCTCCTCTATCTTTTTAATTTCACCATCAGTTGCATTTTCAAAAACATCTTCAATGACTATCTTTGTTTTAGCTTCATTTATTTTTTCTTGTTCTTCTTTAGTCACACTAGCAACTATTTCTACTCTTGCGTTAAATATTTCGTCCAACATACTTTTCATCTTTTCCATAAACTTAATCCTCCTCTTTCTTTTACCGACTAACTGACATTAGTCTAATTTTAATTAGTCTTATTTATATTAGTATTATTTCATCGGAAATTTTCCGTGTCTTGAATCGGAATTTTTCCGACTCCTGAACGGTAAATTTTACGGTTCTTGATTTTCCTTTTTGTCAACTCTGGTTCACACAAATAATACTTTTTATTTCCCCTACTCACATTGAGCAGCCTTTAATTTCTCACAAAGGGTATGGGAATTTTCCCACAAAATCACTAATTCGTGTACACGAATAGGAATCTTGCTATAAATCAAATCTAAAAATCTTCCCTGACCGAATCGGTCAGCCTTACTTTTAAAATTTTCTATACATTACTTCTTTTAGCATCTCGTCAATCTCATTTTGAATCTCCCTTTCACTTCTAACTTTCTCTAAAAAACCATTCTTTGCATCTGCTAATTTAAAAGTTTTTATCAAGTCATCTCTATACTCCATTACTTCGTTTTGTCTTTCATAAATTTTCTCCATCAAAGTACCATCTAAAATTAATTCTTGGTATCTTATTGGATACTCATTTTTGAGCCATTGTTTTATTTGAATACCATATCTATTAAGTTTCATTACCCTTTCCCCTCTCAACTTTTATTTTGACAACGAAAAAAGAACACCAATATTGATGTTCTTTTGCTTGTAGTTTAATTCTTTAAGCACAATGCTTTTTCACCTTGCAACTCATGCGAGGTCTACTGATACTTTTACTCTAATTTCATCAAAAACTGTCTTTTTTAATGAAATTGCATCTTTTCTATCAAATCGAGTAAACTTATCAAACACACTCATATCAAGTATTTCAAGGTTTATATTTTTTCTAGCAACACTACACTTTCCACGTGACTCGTATGCGGAAACATATCCACCGGTTGTACTTTCTTAACCTCATATCCATTATCAGTTAAGTATTTCAAATCTCTTGCAAGGGTTGCTGGGTTGCAACTTACATATACTATCTTTTTAGATTGCATTTCTTTTAGCGTTTCTA
>CAZEVD010000042.1:1702-7182 GCA_964515475.1 uncultured Eubacteriales bacterium | reverse complement strand
AATGTCCAAAGAAGGTTGTCCCCATTTGGACGGAAGGTTGTCCCCTTTGGACATTGTTTAATTCCTTGTTGGTCTATATGGTGTATCTTCAAGTGAGTTTGTTGTTTTATTCCAACTTATTACGATGATAGTAACACCTGCATTAGACTTTTCTAAGTCCGAGTCTTTTCGAAGAGAATCGTCTAAATCTAAAACTTTTCTAGTTAATTCGTTAAAGATTGACCAGTCTTCACCAGGTACAAAATCAGCGATAATTTTAGCTCGTTTTAATTGAGTAAGATAATCTCTAAGTCCTGTACGTAAGGCACCGCCTTTTCCAGTAGAACCATATCCATGAATAATTTTAAATACTTTAACGCCTTTTCTTCTAAACGCTTCAAGATTGTTTTTTACTAATATTTCAGCCTGATAAACTGTAGGCATAAATTTTTCAATATTTGCTGTTTCCACAAAAATCACTCCTTAGGAGTATTTTAACATCGCGTGGTAAAAGTTGGCAATAAAAACTTACATCAGCTGTCGAATTATGTAAAAAACACCTGTCGTTTCTAAGTAACATATATTGAGACAAAATTTGGAAATGGTATATAATTCGAGTGTTTGGAGGAAGGGGGAACATATGAGTTTTAGCGAAATAGATAAAAAGAAAATTGAAGCGTTATATGCTGTCTATGGAAAAACGATGTACAACGTTGCATATAGAATTTTAAAAGATGAGAGTTTAGCAGAAGATGTCGAACAACAAGCTTTTCTAAAAATAATGAACTGTTTAGATCGTATAGATATCGATAATATAAATAGAACAAAGAAATTCTTAGTAATAGTTGCAAGAAATATCGCAATTGATGTGTATAATTCTAGAAAGAATTTAAGTTCTAATACAGAATATATCGAAGCTATAGAAGCGGACGAATCAGAATTATTAACGGCAATAAAATCACCATGTGATGAACTGATAGAAAAAGAAACTTGTTCAAATATCATGAAATATATAAACGATTTGTCGCCAATATACAAAGACGTAATTACTTTAGAACTTATATACGGATATACAAGAAAAGAAATTGCGCAATTATTAAATGTCAAATATGACACGATAAAGAAAAGGAGCGAAAGAGCTCATAAGATACTTGCTGAAGCCATAAGAAAGGAGGAAGAGTGTGTATGAAAAACAATGAGAATATAGACGAAGCGATAAAAAAAGCTTTAACAGACTATATTGATGCTGACACTAAAGAAGAAACAGCAGACGTTAAATATTCTAAAGAACATGAAGCTAGAATGAAGCAAATGTTTGAAGATATGAAAAAAGACACTAAAAATAAGAAGTCTAGCAGAGAAATTGTCATTCGTATCAAGTTTGATTTGGTTACAAAAATCGCAGTTGCAGTTGTTGCTCTTATCGTTGTTACACTGACTCTTTCTACCGGGATAAAAGCATGGAAAGAAAATAATAAATTAGAAATGTTTGGAGATAACGAAGAATATTCGTGGTTATTATCTGAAAATACGTCGGAGATTTATGAAACTAAAACGTCTGCAGAAGATGAAGCGTATGTTAAGGGGATATTTGAAGGAATTAGTGGGGAGATACAAAATATTGAAATTACAAATATAAATAAAATGCAAAGAATAACTTTTTACTATAATAAAGAATTGATCCAAATAAAAATTAGAAAAGACATGAATGTTGGTATTAATACAGAGGGACTTTATATAAATAGCATTCAATTGGGAGAAAATAATCAATTATATTATTATCAAGAAAATGAAAAGCATTCGTATAAATGGGAATTTTATGAATATTACTTTGATATGTATGGAAATGTAAGCTTAGAAAGTGCTATAAAAATAATAAAATCAATGAATTATGAAAAAATAGAGACAAATTTTTAAAAATTTGTCTCCTTTTTTCGTTTTTGGGAGTTATATGTGTGTAATTCAATAATATAAAAGGAGGAACTTTAAATGAATTTAAAAAATGCATTCGGAAAGTTTGTAAGTTTTATCTTATTGGTTACCATGTTAATAGTTCCAAACATAGTTTTGGCAGCAGAAAATACTTCTATACAACCTCGTTGGTCATGCATAAGAGAGTGCGCTCATTCATTAGATAGGGTGGGAAATGATCGTGCTCTTGCGCTTTGTACTGATCTGGAAGTATATGATGGTTACTATGCTGGAATAGAAGCTCAACTTCAAAAATACAATTTTTCTACAGAAAAATGGGAAAATGTACAAGGTAAGTATTGGGATTATGCAAGTGAAGATACTTTTTGTTATATAGATGAAACATATATATCTGTTTCGTCAGGTACATATCGTTTTGTGCTATCATTCAATGCATATTCGACTTCTTGGTTTATTTTGGAGTCATTTGAGTGTTACACAGATCAAGTAACAATTCCTTAGCCAAAACTAAAAAAGACACCACAATTTCGCTCTAGCAGTAAGAGGAACAAATCTCAAAGTATACTACTTTATATCAGATACCATCCCTTACAGGTATTATGAATAAGGTTAAAAGAAATAATATTTTTTAAAATTATCTTAAACATCCGCGTATTTGAGATAATTTAACCATTGATTTAAATGTAACTTTGAGCGGGTTATATTTAAATAAAAAACTATTAACATGAAAATGATACCGACAACTATTTTCCATTGTGGTTGTTGGTATCATTTTTTTATGTAAAAATATAATTGACTATATAGAACAAATGTTCTATAATTTCTTTGGTGAGATTATGGAACGTCAAATTTTACATATAGATGTGAATAATGCTTTTTTAAGTTGGACTGCATTAGAGCTTTTGAAAAATGGTGAACCGATTGATATTAGAAAAATTCCTGCTGCTATTTGTGGAGATGAGCAAAAGCGTACAGGAATTATTTTAGCTAAAAGTATGCTTGCAAAATCTTTTGGAGTTGTTACTGGCGAAACAATTTATCAAGCGCAAAGAAAGTGTCCTAATATAAAGCTATATCCTACTAATTTTGGTGCATATAAGAAATATTCAGATTCTCTTTTTAATATATTATCTGAATATACATACATGATAGAACGCTTTAGTATTGATGAGTGTTTTTTGGATATGACTACATTTCTAATGGGAGACACTTTGCTTGCTAAAGCAAATGAAATTAGTAAACGCGTTAAAAATGAACTTGGGTTTACTGTTAATATTGGACTTTCAAATAATAAAATGCTTGCAAAAATGGCGTCAGATTTTGCGAAACCAGATAGGATTCATACATTATATCCTCATGAAATTGAAGAAAAGATATGGCCAATGGATGTTTCAGAACTTTTTATGGTTGGAAGAAAAAGTGCAGAGAAATTGCATAAGTTTGGAATTCATACGATTGGTGATTTAGCAAAGTTTGATAAGAAATTTATTGAACGAAAGTTTGGAAAACAAGGGACAATGATGTGGGAATTTGCAAATGGGATAGATGAATCTCCGGTTGTATATACACATGAAAAGTCAAAAAGCATAGGTAATTCAATTACTTTGCCAATGGATGTTGAAAACAAAGAAAAGCTTGAAAGTATATTACTTGCATTAGTTGAACAAGTTACTTTTAGATTAAGAAAAGAAGAACTATTAGCAACAGTTGCTGCTGTACAACTTAGAGATAACACTTTTAAAGATTTTTCGCATCAAGCTAAATTAGAGTTTGCAACGTCTAATACAAATACGATTTATAATTTGGCTAAAAAGATTTTTGAAGAGATGTACGAAGATGGTTTCAATGTTAGATTAATAGGCTTTAGAGTTGATGGATTGGTAGAAGAAGAGAATCAAATTTCTCTTTTTAATACTGAATCAAAGAAAGATGAGAAATTAGATAAAACGATAGATGAGTTAAAGGAAAAATTTGGTTATGCTGCAATAAGTAAGGCTAGTGATATGAAAGTTAACAAATTTTTAAAATTCAAATAAAAATTAACAGTTATTTTATGGAAAAAAGCTGTCTTTGCTTGAAATAATGCGAATTTTAGTGTATAACTATATGGTAGCGTTGAAATGGAAGGAGAACTTTTATGGGAAAAGAATTATTATCAACACAACCTTATAAAGGAACGAGGGATTTTTATCCAGAAGACATGGATTTTAGAAACTGGTTCTTTGGAGTAATAAAAGATACTTTAAGAAGATTTAATTATAGAGAATACGATGGTCCTATGCTTGAGTCATATGATTTGTATGCTGCTAAAAGTGGAGAAGAAATCGTAAATGAGCAAACATACCATTTTACTGATAATGGAGGAAGAACGCTTGCAGTAAGACCGGAAATGACACCGACAGTTGCAAGAATGGTTGCTGCAAAATTAGGACAACTTAATATGCCACTTAGATGGTTTAGTATTCCAAATTTATATAGATATGAAAAACCTCAAAGAGGAAGACTAAGAGAGCACTGGCAAGTTAATGTGGATATGTTTGGTTCTGATGCAGTTGAAACAGACTTAGAAATATTAATTATTGCTGCTTCTTTATTAAAAGCATTTGGCGCAGATTCTTCAATGTATGAAATAAGAATAAATAACAGAAGATTCTATAATGAGCTTTTTGAAACTGTTATGGGATTTGATAAAGAAGAATCTAGAAAAGTTTCAAAAGCAATTGATAAAAGAGCAAAAATGCCACAAGAAGATTTTAATGAATACTTAAAAGATTTAGGTTTAACAGATGAACAAGTAAAAATGTTAAATTCATTCTTTGAAATGTCTCTTATAGATATCGCTGCATTGTGTCCAGATTCACAAGGCGCACAAGAATTAACAAGACTATTTAGATTAATTGATGATGCTGGTATGTCAGATGTATGTAAATTTGATTTTGGTATTATAAGAGGTTTTGATTATTATACAGGAACAGTATTTGAAGTATATGATACTGATGTAAATAATAACAGAGCTATGTTTGGTGGCGGAAGATATGATAATCTAATCAATTTATTCGTAGATAAAGCGAACGTATCTGGAATTGGTTTTGGTTTCGGTGATGTTACTTTAGAGAACTTCTTGGTATCACACAATCTTGTACCAGAATTAAAGAATGCTATGCCAAAAGTATTAGTTACAAGATTCACAGAAGTTCCATATGGAGAATATTTAAAATTAGCTGAAGAGCTTAGAAAAAATAATATATCTGTTAGCGTGTATACAGATGATAAAAAACTTGCAAAACAAATGAAATATGCTGCTGATGAAAAATATGATTATGCAATTATTCTTGGAGAAGATGAACTTGCGAACAACACAGTTGTTTTAAAAGATTTATCTAAAGGAGAAAATATTCCGGTAGCAAGAGCGGAATTAATTGAAAAAATATTAAATAAATAAATTAAAAGATAGGCTGGTTTATATAAATCAGCCTATAAATTTTCGGGGTATAGCTCAGTTGGTAGAGCGCTTGGTTCGGGACCAAGAGGCCGCACGTTCAAATCGTGTTGCTCCGACCACGTCGTCG
>CAZEVD010000042.1:0-1602 GCA_964515475.1 uncultured Eubacteriales bacterium | reverse complement strand
GCCAAATCGCTGCTCCTCCTCTTTCGAAAAAATGCACGCTTGTTACGACTGTTCGTTTGTAAACGCACTCACAACGTCTCCACAACGCTACCACATTTTTTCGAGTGCTCGTTCCGACGTTTTTTATCCAAAAACGTCTTTCGCTTACTCCGCTATTCCTACTTTTTCTTCATCCATGTAGTTCTTGCAAATAGGGCACTTAGATGATATACTTTCTTTGAAATAAAATACTGATTGGAGGTATCACAATGAAGGAACCTAGAAAGTCGAACATAACTGACGTTATGCTGCGGTGGGAGTTCAAATTCGTAGTGACAATTTTCTTGTTACTCTTCGCATTCACCGAGTATACCAAGACACCGGATGCAGTGCACAGTCTTTGTCTATGGGGAATGGCATTTTCTACGGTTGGCGATCTTATGCTGATGGATTACATGGGCGCTCCGAGTTATATCTTTAAAGGCAAGCAATTCTACGCAGGAGCTGTTTCTTTTTGTATAGCTCATATGATTTATCGGCAGATGTTTAGAACTCTTGATCCGGAAAGAAGTATATGGGGCGCTGGTGAGTGGATTGCTTTGGCGATTTTACTTGCTCTGAGTGTTTTAATCTTCTTTGTAAGATTCAAGAGACGTTCTCTGGCGTTTTGGGGAGCTGCAGGATTCTACACAGGACAAATTTTTATGCATCTGGCGGCAGCAATAAACTGCGTTATCGCGTTGGAAGGTCGACACATATTGGCACTTGTTGGTGTAGTGTGTTTCATCATTTCGGATCTCTTCCTGCTTATCCGAGAAGTTAAGAAAGATACACCGACAGTTCGTAAGCTCATTTGGGTATTTTACCCGATTGCACAAATTTTGATAATTTCAAACGTATAGGAAAAGATACGCTCTCGATTTTGGATTCATTCTAATTTCGAGAGCGTATTTTTATTTGAGGGTGTCTCTTCGGGGACAGCTCTAAAAAGGACATTTTCAAATTTTATTTGTAATATAAAAGGTTTATATTCATATAGATTAACGAGAGGTGAGCGTATGAAAAAGATTTTATGTATATTATTAATAATTGCGATGCTTACATGTCCAATTATTACTTTCGCTATTTTTGAATACGATACTATTATTCCAACTTGGTCTGATACGATTGAAACGGTGGCCAAAATGGAAAATAAAGTTGCTCTTGAATTAGATTCTCAAGCTGCAATATTGATGGACGAAACGTCAGGAACAATTTTGTATACAAAGAATGAACATGAAAAATTAAGACCTGCTAGTGTTACAAAAGTGATGACCATACTTTTAATTATGGAGGCTTTGGAAAATGGTGAAATAACTTTAACTGACAAAGTATCTTGTAGTGCTCGTGCGCGTGAAATGGGCGGTTCGCAAATATGGCTTGATGAAACAGAAGAGCTAACTGTTCATGAAATGCTGAAAGCTATTTGTGTGGTTTCGGCAAATGATTGTTGTGTTGCGATGGCAGAATTTATTTCTGGAAGTGAAGAAGCGTTTGTAGAGAGGATGAATTCGCGAGCACAAGAGTTAGGTATGAATGATACAACTTTTAAAAATTGTCATGGTATTGATGAAGATGGTCATT
>CAZEVD010000041.1:0-7279 GCA_964515475.1 uncultured Eubacteriales bacterium | reverse complement strand
TAAAAAAAAGGTATATAAAAATGGAAAAAACGTTCAAGATGTCCAAAAGGGGACGAAAAAAGACACTCCTTGTCCAAAAGGGGACGCCCTCGTTTGGACAAGCTTTTTCTTTGTCCAAATGAGGACGTCCCCTTTTGGACAAAAAAGACATCCTTTAAGAGGGTAAAACTCCCTCTCAAAGAATGCCTATTTTTTATTCCGTTTCTATTGATTGTATTACGGATTTTGGTAAGTAAAAGTAATATTTTGTCCACGATTTTTCATCAGTGACACTTTTTTGTTCAACATTGTGATCGATATCTATTGTTTTTTCGGTATACGTAACAATAACAATCTTAGGTACAGTCCCTGCTTCTGTTATAAACACAATTTCCGAATCGGCGGCCGGTACAAAATCCCATTCGCCGTTTCCTTCAGCATTTAAATAGACATACGGAACTTTTTCAGTTGTAAAGACATCTCCCGATACCTCTCCAAATCCTACAAAAGAACTTCCTGAAATCGATCCCGAAACTTGTTGAACTGGAATTTCATAAAACATTATAAGTTCTCGTTCTTCCGATTGTTCAAAAACCTCTGTGGTTGTTTCGATATTAGCTTCGTACTTAACTATATAGTTTGTCCAACAAGCAATAGAAATAATAAACGTTAGCAAAAAGATGATATGTGAATATACTCGGTCATAATTAGCAAGTTTAATTGCAAAAAACCCTACTAGATATGTAAGTAGTATTGGAAAAACAGTAAAGAACAAAAGCCCCACTGCTAACAGTAACCACAAGCCCAAATTCATATCTTTTGCAATCGCAACATCATTTACAAAAAATTCCTTTAACCACAAAGCGTCGATTATTCCACCTATGGTTGCAACGCTAAACATACTGCCCAGATGTACAATTATAATCCAAGTAATCTGTAAAGCTACTCTAGGTTTAAATCCAAACTTTCGAATTTTAAGAGATTTGCGATTCTCTGGTTCTAATTCGAAAGTTTTCTCGGTAACAAGACACCAATTGATCAAAGCCATAACAATTGTGACTATCGCGCCAATTCCCAAGAATGTTCCTAAAACAGTCCACATTTCAATTCCTGTAAACATAAAAATACCTCAACTTATTGTTTGTGATAAGATTTTGACGGTTTGTATGCTCTATATTTAAAATATTACCTTCGTTTCCCTCCTTCAAAAAACGTAGCAAGGTATACATAATATTATTGCGCTTGTACATTATATCACCTTTAATAAAAAAATCAATATTAGTCACAAAATTGCACCAATTTATGTTTACTTTCAAATTATTCCGTGCTATAATCTCCTTGGCAAATACTAATATCTCTATGCAAGAAGGAGGATTCCTAATGGAAAAACTATATTATGTTAGCTCTTATTTCGAACCGTCCGAGACTATCACCCATCAGGGAACTCGGAAGTCTATTCAAAAATTTTTAGATAGAGGCTTTTCGATTCAGCAGGAACGAAACGGCTTCTGGGTATTGATAAAAAAATCCCACGCTTGGGTCACCTTTACAGACAGTGCCAACAACCATCTCCGTTTTGATATGCGGGGCAACATTATGGCACACTATAGCAAGCAGAAACTTTACGAAGCCACTTTTAACAAGTTTGTAAACGAGGTATCCAAAGGGAAAATAAACGTCTACCTCGACAGTGCTAACAACTGTGTGATTATGTAATGTCACAACACTGGCGCATCCGAAGCAAAACCTTCCGATGCGCCTTTTTTTGTGCTTGATTATGAACCACTCTCAAATTTATTTTTTGCCTTATCAATTTTTTCTTGTTCTGCCATTTCAACAGTATACCAGCCTTGTTCTACCATTAAATTATAAATTTTATTTTGTAAATTCAAAGATTCATTTAAGGCGTCTTTAAAAGCCGTGTGCACCTCAGCAGTAGTTGATTCAAGAGCACCATGCAAATATAAATCACATGCTCCTTTTTCAACTAATAATGCATTTTCCATAATATCTCTATCTTGCATAAATACCTCCTATAATAAATTCAAAAATTTGTTGTAAATTTCGTTATGTCTTTCAACAGAATCTCTTAAAAAATTTGATAGTGTAGGATCAGATAACATCCCACTATTTTTAGTAGCACAAGATTTCATAAATTTTTCGTGTCCTAAGGCATCTTCAACATACATTAATTCTTTTCCTGTCATAATTAATCAACTCCTTCGTAGATTAATTTCTCCAGTTTTCCTAAAAATATGCAACGAAAAAGGAGTTACACGACAACGTCATATAACTCCTAGCTTCTTACTCAAATTTGTTTGTGCTGTTTTATCAGCGTTTTGATCCATATTCAATTTTCCTTTTCTTTGTGCTTACATAATAATGTCCTTCACATCTTTGAACGAAATGTTCCGAGCGGGTTCACCTTCCGGTAAAATGTCAAAAGAATTTTCGCCAATATATCCAATTTCACCGCAAATGGTTCTCCCGTCATTCAGAAGTACCTTCACCACATCGAAAAGATTGAATTTTTTATCTTCCATCTCAACGCTGTGGTATTGTTCTGCTTCACCCCAGGTGAACTTATCCTTGTGATACTCGCCAGCTTTAATCATTTAAAAATACCTCCGTTTTCATGTTTCACCAATTAACGCAAAAGCTTTAAAAAGTTATCTCTACGCCTGCATTATATCACGTTTTACATAATATAGCAAATGTTTTTGAGCTTTTTTGTCATTTTTAGGAAATTCTTTCATTTTTATGTATTTTCCCAATCAAGACAAGGTTACTTGCTTTTTTATGTAAATCATGTTAAAATTACTTCCGCAAGGATACCAATCTAAAAACCTGCAAGTACAGTAACTTGGAGGTTTGAGCCTCCAAGAATTCAAGGAGGATCAAAAAATGTTTAATGTTTCAATTCCAAAATTATCCCAAGAAGAAATCATGAATCGGTATGCAAAGGTTCGACCTGTAATGACCAAAGATGGTAAACTCCACCCGCTCAAGGAATACACACCCCACGAAATCATGAAAACCAGCTACTATTGGGAACGTGAAAAAGATGTTCTCCCGGAAGCGGCCGAGTACCTCGTCCCTATTCCTAACAGCGAATTTTATTGCCTCCACACATACGGCTATTACGGCTTGTTCAAACCCAGTGTTGCTGAAGTTCTTGCTCAGCTCACAGATGAACAACTCCTTCGCGCAGATGCATTCGAAATCATCGCTGGCCCAGAAACAGCTAATGATTTCAACAAAGATGAAATTTCTGCAATCGCATTTAAAAATGGTTTCCACGTTTCTACCGTTCGACTTTATGCTTTGAAACATCAGTAAAATCAAAAAACGCGAACAGACATAAATTAAGTCTGTTCGCGTTTTTTCTTATTTTTTACGTTCTTTCAAATATATTATTATTCTCACAATTAATGATATTCCTATAAAAATTGTAAATCCCCATACAGCCAAAATGCTAAAAATCACTTCGCCAAAATAAGTTAAACCTGGCATCATTCCTTTACCTGGTAAAGAATTATAAAAAACAGCAAAAAATGTTGCTGCGGCAATAGCTAATCCTCCAAATAAAAACAGTTTGCTCCATTTCGATTTCTTTTTTATGCATCTTACAAAAATAATTATTAATCCTATTAATGTCAATATATATACTACTGGTAAAATTATATCCATAGTACATCCTCCTTACGAATCCATTTTATACCAAAACGTTTCTAACTGCAAGAAAGCACCGCAGTTTGCAGTGCTTTCTTTAAAAATTTAAATTTGTTTTGGAGCGTAGACGTAATAAACTGCCTTTTCTCTTACATCATGCCAAAGGTTAAACATTTCAATTGCATCATCTCAGTCATAATATGCAGGCATTTTCCGGCTTACAAAACGATTGTAGTCTTCGAAAATTCCTTTCTTTTTATGAATGCTCCGCCAATCTTCAGGAATAATTGCAACTCGAATAACCTTGAAATCAACAATCAGATATTTGCGACGAGTCAGTTCTTCTGCTACTGTACTACTATGCAAAATTTCCTCAAATTCTTCTTCGGTATCCAGCATTCTGAACTCTTTGATTTTGTAGTATTCATCCATTTGTCCCCAACCAGAACAATAAGCCTTTTCAATGAAATTCAACAAGTTTTCTGCTTCATCGTGTGTCTCTGGTAGATCAGCAAGTCTTTCAATTCTCTTTTTTAAGCCTCTTTGAACATAAACATCATTTTGAATCCAAGAAATATCATCAGACCAAAAGGGACTCATCCAAGCATATATTGCTTGCATTAAAGAGATTTTTGCTTCCTCTTCGAAGCCCTCTTCACACTTTAAATATTCGCTACTTCCATCCAGCAATGCAGCTTTAAACGCCTTGAAATCTTCCAACCAGAACCTAACAGTATCAGATCCATAATAGTTTTTGCCATCACGCGTTACCATGGAAAAATAAGCTTTACACTTCTTGATATCACGCTTGCAAACTATTTCAATCCGCTCCAACATTCTTTCGATACTTTCTGATAAATATATCATTTTGTTACCTCTCTTTCTGTCACTATATGTATCGTATCGCACTTGCAATTTACATAATGTACTATGCCATTATATCAGCATTTTTATAATTATTCAATAAAAATATACAGTATAAACGGCGCAAACTCTATGTTTACGCCGTTTTCTGTTTTGATTAGTTAATTTTAAACTTCTCACATTTGAGGTAATCCAAAAAGAGCTGGATATTATCCGGCGAGCCTTCCAGTTGCAGAACATACTTATCCCAAAAAACACCCAGGTCACGACTTAAAATATTACATTTCAAATCGTAATCAGAATATCTGTTGATATAATGTGAACTCCGCCACTGCAATGCAAATTCAAAAACCGAAACTCTAACAATCTTTTTCATTCATCAAAGTCCTTTCGTGTTGCGTTTTCGTAATCTTAAATTACGAAAAGATCTCCTTCTTTTGCCACAACCACATCCGAAAAAATACCTCTTGCCTCATTTAAGTATTCATCGGTACTTTCTTCGGGCCAAAAATGTGTTATCATCAATCTCCCAACATTTGCTTCTCTTGCTATGATACCTGCCTGTTCTGCAGTAAGATGTGAATTGAACTCTGAAAAACCGTGCCTTTTTAAAAGGCTAGATTCACAAATCATCAAATCTGCACCGCGGGCAAATTTAACTAAATCGTCTTTCGCTGCGAAACCAGTATCTGAAGTGTAGACAATTGTACCTACACCATTCGTGATTTTTACTGCATATGTTTCAACCGGATGCTGCATTCTGCAAAAACTCACCGCCATATAACCCAATTGCAATTTGCTCTTCTCGTTAATCGAGTAGTAATCAGCATATGCATTTTCTTCACTAACTATATCTACAAGAATTCGAGTAGGATTAATCGGCAAATATATCTTGATTGGACTTTTGAGTCGTCTCTGGTTAGCAAAGACAAAAGATGCATACTGCAAATTGAAAAGATCATTGTAATGATCCCTATGAAGATGCGTCAAAATCACATTCAGATTCTTCAAATCTGTTGGAAGATTCAACATCCTGTGACTTCCACTTCCACAGTCTAACAAAATTCGAACATCATTCTCCTCAACGAGAAATCCTGGTGAGTTGTGTCCTTCTGTGTTATAAGGCGACTGTGTACCTAAAACTTTTAACTTCATCGTGTACCTCCTATAGCTGCGCTTGTTCGTTTTAGCCGTAGTTTGGATTCTTTACGTCCATTCTGCTTTAAGTGATGTGCATCGTCAATTATCTTATACAACCGATACATCGGAATACAGCTCATAACCCTTTCCCCCTACACATTACAAATATGTAACTCTATTTTTGCAATTATATGAACATTGCAATTATACCATGATTTTTGCTATTTTAAAACTTTTAATTGACTTTAATTCCTGCCCATAAACAGAATAAGTCGCCCCCTCATACGAGAGAGCGACTCTGATGTCATTTTTACAAGCCTGCAGCCACGAACTGTCTCTTCATTTTCCACTTCGAGCATCCCAGAAGCTGTGCGTATACCGCAACAGACACCGGATTGGTGCTCGTCGGAGCAACGAAGTTATGCACACTTTCGGTAAGTCTCTCCCAACAGATTTCAGGAGCCCAAAAGCTTGCATTCTTCTCCAGATATTCCTTGAGGGAATTCGGAGCGACTTTCTTTACCGCCTTGAGTACACTTGCAAAATTTCTGCTTGTCATAGTTTCCTCCTTGCGCAATTAGCGCGTCATGATGAATTTTCTTGATGTACGGAATAATAAGACGTAACATCAAGAAATATTATAACATTTTTTACCAAATAAGTCAAAACCAAGACTGTTTTATGTCGCCTTTATCAAAACACACTTAATATTTTTCTATTAACACCTATACCTTTTATATTAAAAATTGTTATAATATTTCTATAAAAACACTAATGAAAAGAGGTTTAGCTATGAAAGTTCATGTACGAAAAGGAGATTTTCAATCACCAATTCCAGGTTTAATAATAATGAGCATATTTTTAGGAGTTTCTATTTTTATATGTTACGCAGCCGCTTATAGCATAAAAACTGAAGGTTACTCTATATTTGACTTTGCAATTCCTTTAGCTTTTGCTTTTGTATTTTTTTCTTTTTCACTTTATTTTTTGTATGCACTATTAAAAAAACCAGCAGGTTATCAAGGAAAATTAGTAAGCAAAACAATTGTGGAACACGAAGGAAAAGCTATCACTCTTATGACTTTTGAAACTTTTCCACAAGATAATAGAAGAATGTCCGTTCAAAAACTATATAATTGTTTTACCTACGGTCCAAATGATTTAGTAGAAAATAGATATTATATTCTTAAGATAAAAGAATTTAATTGGAAAATAGAATCTGTTGAAGAATTCCATGGTTATGAAACAGAAGATGTTGCAAAAAAAGTACCTAATGTTACTCTTGTACCCGTTGTATGGGGCGTGTTTTTTATTTTTGCAAGTATTGGTATTTGGGCAATTAGCGGAATGATAAAATATCCTGAAGCAATACTTATATACGTATTTCCTTTGTTTTTCTCTATCGCTGCAACCACGCGGTATACTTCGTAATTACAATATGCTAACCTCTATGCCATCAAATTCTGAGTATGATATTTTTGGTTCTGAAGAAAATTTAGAAGAAAATAAAACTGAAAATAATGATGATATAAAAAAATATTGACAATTTTTGTTCTAAAAAAAGAGCGTACTCTCTTGTGAGTGCGCTCCTTTGTTATTGTATAAAACTAAAACATTTCATCTA
>CAZEVD010000040.1:0-8405 GCA_964515475.1 uncultured Eubacteriales bacterium | reverse complement strand
CTTCTTAATTGCTTCTGCTATTCTTCGTATCACTGGCACAACAACACTATTACCACATTGTTTATATGCACTTGCAATTGGGATTTTGGGGAAACGGAAATCCTTTGGAAATCCCTGGAGAGTAAGACACTCATATGGAGTTATCATCCTGATACCATAATCGTCTCTTAATACTGGAACTCGATGCATAAAAGCGCCCATGCTTGCTACTAATGTTGGACAAACATAATACGGTTTTGCAGAAACTCCGCTTTCAAAAATTCTGTATAACGCTTGTTTATCTTTTACAACTTTATTTAAGTCCTCAAAATATTCGTTTGATTCGGTATAGTAATAAGACTTGTCGTGTTTTTCACTTCTATTTATAATATCGTTAAGTTTTGTGGTTCTTTTTATTTTTTCAGGAAATACAAATTTTTCACACTTGTCATTATCTAAAAATGCCACTATAAAAATTCGTGTGCGATGTTGAGGGACATTTCCATAATCGATTGCATCCATAACTCTATATCTAAAACTATATCCATAAGGAACCAAAGTATTATACACCGTCAAAAAAGTTTTACCATCATCATGCTCAATAAGATTTGCAACATTCTCAAGAAATATAACCTGAGGTCTTTTTGCTTTTACCACTCTCTCAATTTCGTAAAACAGCATTCCTCTTGAATCTTCAAAACCTCGCTGCTTACCAAGAATTGAAAAAGGCTGACACGGAAAGCCCGCCACTAATACATCAAAATCTGGTATAGTGGCAACATCTACTTTTCTTATATCTTTTTCTACCAAATGTTCGTTTCCGAAATTATGACGATAAGTTCTAGCTGCATCTCTATCAAATTCATTTGCCCAGGCAATTTCAAATCCGGCTTGCATAAATCCGAGGTCAATTCCTCCTATTCCACTAAACAAACTACAAACCTTCATCATTACTACCTACCATTATTTTCTATTTAATTTTATTATATATTATTTAATAACATTTTTCAACAATATATGTGCCCTTAACCTGTGTTTTGTACTATAAATTTGCTAATATTTTCTATCATAATTGCATGCTATACTCGTTGACTTTGAAGCATTTTTATGGTACAATGAGGTCAAATTCAGGCTGATTTTAGTCTAACAGGAGAATGGCTATGAAACGAGATTTATTTTATCTAGATTCTTATGTAATTCAGAAGGATATGCGTATACGTTTACCTAAAGCTGCCGCAAAAAATTTAGGATTAGAATGTGGCAAAAGTCTTCTTGAGGTTTATGTTGATAAAGAAAATAGCGAAATTGTTTTGAAGGTTGCTGATGATAATTCACAGGAGGATTCAAACTGATGAATTGTATAGAAATTCTATCCTCATTTTTAAACAGCATCAATATTGATTCCGATACATATTTTAGACTATTTGACAAATTGATCTCTTCTCATCCAAACGACAAAGCCAATGTTTCTACTGATGTCGGAATTAAATCTATTCAAAAAATATTAATTGATACTTATTCTTTGAATTCTTCCAAAGTTAAAAAATGTTCAGACATTATTTCAAAAGAATTCTATCACATTGGTAGACGCGAAAAAGATTTAATAAAACATTATTTGGATTACAATGATGTTGAATCTTTAGAATCTCTTCAAAATACATTGAATTTTTCTGATGCAGATTTCTTGCGCATTACAGAGATAATAAACAATCTATTTGAAGATTACTCACATGAAGCTGAACAGAAATTTGTTAAAAACTGGTACGCTGCTATAGATGAAAAGGATGATTCTAAACTATTTGATTATTTACAAGGAATCTATTCTCGTTTAACATCTCTATTGAACGAGAACTACTTATCGTTACTTGATATCTATAATTACAATTTGAATTTTATCGCAAAAGAATTAAAGCCCATGTATCAAAACGAACTTTTTGACTTCTGTTCAAATGATGAAAAGATGGATGCTAATAAAGTTCGAACTTTATTCTGCGAAAAATATGAAGATATCTTATTACAATCTTTACAAGAAGACTCAAACAATGACGAGCTTGACACCATCATGAATCGCTCATCTAGTGTTAATACACCATTTGAAAACCTCCTAGCAGAAGACTATAAACTTGTTTTCATAAATATTAATCAAGATTTATATAATCAAAGCCTAGGGCATGAGGATTTTCTTAATCGTGTGTTGTCGCTGCTATACTATTCTTATAGAGTGTTAGACAATCACCGAACACTAGCCATAAATATCGATAACATATTCACTCCAAAAGGACAAAATCTTAAGTGGATGTTATATAGCTATATTGGTATATATGCCGAACATTTTATTCCAACTGTTGAAAACAGACAGTTCTATAAACCAGAAGAACTTTGTTTTGCAAAATGTCAATATCTCGGAATCAAATTGAATGATGAAAAGAAAAACTTAATAAAACAATTCTTCAAAGGGAAAGCTGACGTATCAAAAATTCAATCTTCATTAAACATTACAGAACAGAAGTTAAATCGTATTCTTCTAGATTACGAAAAGATCTGGTATGGATATACCTTCTCGGATTGTTTTGTTATCGAATCGGGAAAATATAGACAAAACAAAGAGATTTCATTTATTAAGAATACAAATCAAATTCTACTTATATTCAACAAATACCGTCACGATGATAGAAAAATCCCTTGTCCTGAATGTGCTGGTCTTGATATTAGCGGAAATTCTTTCCCCGAAGTTGGTCTTCGTAGTTGGGAATGCAAAAATTCAATTTGTCCATCAAGAAGTAAGTCTAACAGAGGAAAACGTTATTCTAAAAAATCCAATTTCATGCAATTGGGATTTGAAAATAGCGATACCAATGATATCATCTCTCGCGATATGATAAAACAGTGGAGAAGAGATATTGTAAAGATTAATTCACAAGCAGAAATTTATAATATGCTTATTAAATATTTTTCGTTTAATAACGAGAATGTTTTATTTGTGAATGCCAATATCAACAATTCAATGCCCCTTGCTGATTTTGGTCGCATCCCTGAGTTTATTAATTTGCAACAAATTATCACAATGCAAATACTCGAAAACGAGTTTGATAAATATTTTAATGATGGCGGATATATAAACAGATATTTAAACCAAATTTCGAGAAGACATACTAAACCAGACCAAGAATTAAACAAAAACCTTCTCAGGTCAAAAGGTGCTATGCTTGCACATGGTGATAGCAGAAAGATTCTTTCCAAAGTTTCTGATAATACATTTACTGCTGCCGTAACCTCACCACCTTATTACAACGCGCGAGAATATTCTCAATGGCCCAATTTTTATTTATATCTATCTGACATGTACGACATAATCAAAGAAACTTATCGCACTATGAAACCTGGTGGAATATATTTATATAATGTCGGAGATATATGTGGTAACGAAAACACAGTTGTTAGTTCTAAAATGGGAGAAAAAAGAATACTGTTAGGCGCCTATACTGTTCATTTGTTTACTTCCGCAGGATTTGAATTACTTGATGATATTCTATGGGATAAAGGCGAACCTCAAAGTAATCGCCAAATGAACGACGGTAAATTCACTCCATTTTATCAAAAACCAATGAATGTCTACGAGCATATGTTTATCTTCAAGAAACCTGGTGCCCATGCAATAGTCAATAAAAATATTGATGATATTTTACCTGAAAAGTGGGATAAAAATATTGTTAACTTCAAACCGGTTTTCAAAATTAATTGTAATGGTGAAAATATCCTAGGACATACAGCACCATTCCCAGAAGATATTCCTAACTTTGTTTCACGAGTGTTTACTCGTTCTAAAAAGGACATTGTTTTGGAACCCTTTGCAGGTTCTGGAACTTCAATGATTGCTGCAACAAAAGCAAATGTAAAATCTTTAGGAATTGAGCTTTGTGATAAATATGTTGATTTGTCGATAAAAATAGGAAAAGAAAACGAAATCAATATCGTCACATTATAAAAATAAGCATAAAATTAAAATATGCACCTAAAAAGCATTACTTTTTAGGTGCATATTTTTAATCAAAGAAAAAACGAAATATTAGAACATACCACTATTATGAAAGTTCATCATAACTAGCCACTATTCTCCTTAACTCATCTATCGTTTCGGAAATACTTTTATCACCCTGTATTAAATTACAATAATTGTGTCCCCAGCCTAAGTTGTAAATTTTGTGATTCAATACACCAGGTCGTAGTGCTGTAATATGCATTAAAACAATTTCCCGTTGGGTGTTATCATACACTTGTCGCCCTTCAGCCTGTAATATTTCCTCGAAAAACTCATCAGCATATAATTCTTTACGACACAATGGGCAAATAGTATGATTATGCGCGTTAACAGCAGAAATATTTCTAAGTAAATTGTAGTTAAGCAGATTTTTGCTAATACAATAGTCCACTAGTCCTTGGTACATTTCATCAAAGTCTGTAATAAACTCTGTAGAGTTGATTTTTCGCTTGAAGGCAGCGGTATCCTTACTACAAATAATATCTTCTTTATTTGCCACTAAATATGATGCAAAATCAGAACCATCTCTTGACTTACAAGAAAGAAGAAGTGCCGCCATCTGAAGCTTTACCTTTGTTTGCATTTCACTAGTTGTGAAATCATAATCATAATTTCCAATACCACTTTGTTGTGGTAGTGAATTTAATATTTCTTCAGATATTTCGGGATATGTAGTACGAACATAATTCTTAACATTTTCCCGTTTGGTAGCAGCTTCATTTTGCTTTGCGTTCTGGCATATGAAAGATATCTGTGGTGGTTGGGCATTTTTTATATTTAAAGCATAATCTCCACACCAGTTTGGTGATGTCGGTGTGCTCTTGGTGTCTAGTTCTATTAACTGTTTCCATTCTTCTAAAGGAGGATAGTCAGTTAACTCTGAAACGCACGAATAGTAAACAAAACCGGTAGTCCCTAAAACAAAATTTGGATTTAGCGTGTCGCTCTTGTCGGGATAATTATCGCCAAAATAATCTTTAGGCGATATCATTACAATATATCCACTTGCATACTCATTTAAAATGCTAGAAATAACTCCTCTATCCTGCTTATCCCAAGTAACATATTGTAATAAAGCTCTCGCATTTCTATTATTACGTCGTTTATATATCTCAGAACCACTGCGTGCCTCCGCAGTTTTATTTAATTTCTTCCATATTTTCTGTGGTAGAAATTTTTTTATTTCTGAATATACCTCTTCATAATTTAATCTTGAATAGTTTGGCATAAATTAATCTCCTATCTATTTGAAAGTAGTTGTCTGCGTCTTTTAATGATTTCTTCTTCATGTTGGAAATATTCTGTAAGAGAAAAATTTTGTTGCATCATATTTGAAAGATGCTTTGACCAAAATACATTAGTCGGTCTCGCAGGAGACAACACGCACTGCTTTGCTTCGTCCCAGTAATACTTACCTTTGTTAACAGCTTCATCATGCGTAAAGTCAAGATTTCTTGAGTCTTCTTTGTTATCTACAGCAAAATCCTCAATATGTATCGGTTCAACTTGTATAGGGTCAGTTAATTGGCCTGATATCATTTTAACGCTCGGATGATTATCACAATAATCTAAAAGATTACCAGTATAAGATGGTGAGTCATAATTTGATTCAGACAATGCTTGTCTTACATCGCGTATTATTCTATCATATTTATCTTTCTTGTCAGCATCCAAAGAAGCTCTATCCACACTTATCAGTGCATAATAAGCCATTACTAAATCTATATCTAGGCAAACCTCAGCGGTGGCAAATTCACATGCCGGATTGAATAGTAATAAATTTTCTCCCAAATGTGTTTCGGTAGTATCTTGTTGTCCACCTCTTATGCATACATATAAGAATCCTGACCAATTTGCATTGCCAGTTCCACTACCATAATCTCTTCTTAAAACATACTCCATGTAATTATTCTCATTAAGGATAACTTCGTCACCGCGATACATAACAGAGGTGTTATTCAACAAACGAGAAAAATATTCGCGTTGTACAGCAGAGGATGAACTTCCTGATTCAGAACGAATTGTTATAATGGCGGATACTGTTTCATCGCCACCAATTCTATTTTTCAACTCTATGAAAACGGGATGAGTCTGATTTTCAGGAAGAAAATAATCTTCATTTACCAACTCAACAACTACACCACCAGAAAATGTTTCAAGCTGTTCCATAGTTAAACTATTATTTTTAACATCCTTCCAAGGCATCATGACTCTGTTTTTTCTGGAGGTTCTTTTTTGAAATAATTCACCCGGCACATCATATTGACCTGTTTTACCACAAATGTTTGAAAATTTTGTTCGTATTTTTTCATTTATATTTCCAAGAAAACTAAATGCGGCTTGTCTTGCTGCAAGTTTATCCATTATTGTTCTCCTTTAATATGTTTAAATTTTTTATAATAATCAAGTACCGCTAAAGCAGTATTCTTAACATGAGGTTTAATTTCATATTCTAATAATTCGTCATATGAAAACCATTTGAATTTCCTGCTCTCGTTTCCTTCTGGATGGAGTTCTGTTTCATCCGTTTCTGCAATGTATATAAAATCAAAAAAGTTTTCCTCATGACCTATTCCTTCGTGCAACAAGCAAAATGGAGCAGGTATTCTTTTAACTCTTGCAAGTTCTATGGGTGGCGCCAATTCTGTTTCAAGCAAATTAACATTAAGACCAGATTCTTCTTTAACTTCGCGAATAGCCGCCTCATGAGGAAACTCATCAGCTTCTATATGACCACCAAGTGGAAACCAAGTATGATACTTTTTATGTTCATGTAGCAACACTTTATCATTGTTTATAACATAAACTGTTGCTGTTATTGATTTATTGTACTGCATATCAATCATCCAATTTTTAACACTATATTTTTTATATTATAGCATATTATTCTACTCATAACAACAGCTTTTGACAAAAATGCACCTATAGCCGATGAGATTGCTCATCGGCTTGGTGTTTTTTATGACATAGTAAATGTACCGTTTTGTTTGTTGTCAATAACAAATTCGAAGAAAGTGATTTTGCTTACGGCGGCGATATAGGTGTTGGGGTTGATAGTCGGGTATTCTTTCTCGATAAGTTCGAGGGTTTCTTTGAGTTGAAGCATTGTGGCGAATTCGTGTTTGCATGTACCTGTGCAATAGCAGTTGCAGACAAGTCCACTAATTTCACCGTTATCAAAATTAAACTCAACCTCATAAGGTTTGCTACCTGTTACGATGGCTCTGCCCTTGCCGTTACTGAGTTCAATATATTGCACTTGGTTTTCTATGTAGTATTCGTGGCCCTTATCAGCGGTTGATTTATCAATCTTCATTCCGCTAATATCATTTAAATTGAACGATTCATCATCGCTTGACGAAACAAACTCTTCGTCTTCGGGTGTGGGTGCCTTGAACCAAGTTATAACCTGCTCATAATTTAAAGCACTCTCATCAGTTGTAATGAAATGTGAGCCTGCCAAGTGAAACTCTCCAACAACATTTGTATTAGCAACACCGATAACACGCTTATAGTCGGAAAGTTTAATTTTAAAGGTGTAATTTATATCCACTATGCGACCTCTCAAACCTTCAAGTTTGCCGTCAACATAAACAATATCTCCACGCTTTAAATCAAACATATCGTTGTAGTACGAACAAGTTAAATGTCTATCAGGAAAGAAAACGTCAACCACCGATTTTCTTGCGTTGCTTGTGACTTCCTTATTACATTGTGCATTTTCAGAAATACATTGTTCCTTTTTCTCGGTTTCTGCTGTAAATCCAATTTTAAAACTCATTTTTATCCTCCTTATGAAACTTCAGCCATTACAGTCGGCTCGTTATCAGTTTTAATTGCTTCGCCTGGTATCACCTTTGGAACATAAAAGCGTCTTTGGTGATAATTTTCAACCTTACGAATTTGACCTAAAAGTTCCGACATCTTTTTCATTAAATTTCTATTTTGTGGGTCTTCAAAAAAATCTACAATAGGCTCTAGTTCCTCAACCGCATCTTTGTAGTTCCTACGTGCCTGACGGTTGGCTACAAGCTGCGTTGCGATTTTACTACGCTCTCGGCAGTTAAGTCCTTCAAGTTCCAACTTATGTAGATAATCTTGGGTGATTCTTTCCTCGTTTTTCATTGCTTCGAGATTGTAATTGTAATTGTAATCTGATTTTGCGTTATCAACAAAATCCAAAAATGTTTTAATGACTTGTGACGGTAATATTCTTTGTTCTTGTTTCATAGTAAACTTCCTTTCTCCTGTTATGATTTAAGTTTAATATATTCACTGTACTATAAAACGGACTTTGATACCCTAAAATCGTTCTTTCTTCATGCTTAAATGAAGCTTAAATGAAAAAGTAAAAGCAAATTTTCGTGGCAAAAACGTGCAAAACGAT
>CAZEVD010000039.1:0-8566 GCA_964515475.1 uncultured Eubacteriales bacterium | reverse complement strand
ATTAGCACCTCCTAAAATGATTTTATACCAAAAAAAAGAAAGCAGACACTTTTTTGTGTCTACTTTCAGTTTACAACTTCAAACAATCTTTGATTGTTGGTTCTTTTTTATTGCAATTTTAAACGATTAAAATGTACATAGAAGCAATAAAAAACCCGCTTTATCAGCGGGCGCGTGGTTAGAAAAATTAGCCGATCTCTGCGATAATGGTATCGATGAAGTCCTTGAGCAGTTCAAAATGCCAGGTCAGGAACTTTGCAGCCCATTCGACAAAGATTTCTGCGGAGTCGAGGAGGCCGTCAATTGCCGGCACATTTTCGAAAACAGCAGGGTTGTTTGCACGAAGCCATGCAAGCAGGGAAAAGCCGATAACGAAAGCACAAAGGCGTCTCAACATGCGACCGTATCCATTTGCGAAGCGCATAATAGGCCGAGTAAAATTTCTAATCTTCTGCATACCGGATTTGGCAGCAGTAGAAATATTTTTGTAGCCATTAGTGATGGGCTTCAGCATCGCGTTGAATTTTGCTTTACGTGCGTTTTTTGCTTCTGCAATCTGTGCTTCTGCGGAGGAGGGGTTGTACTTCTGTTTGTTTTTCATGGTGTGGATTACTCCTTAATAAAAATTTTTCTAACTACAATTCTTTTCTATATTCCTAATAACCTCAGGAATATCAAACAAAGTCAAAACGCAATACAAGCGTTTATCGAATGAATGATTTGAAATATATAAAAGAAAGTAGTTACCAATATTATACTATTTTTGAAGATATTTGCCAACTCTTTATGTGAACATGAGAAAGTGTAATATTTTTACATTTTAGAGGGCGAAAAAGAAATAAAACGCAAAAAACTCCAAGATTTCTCTTGGAGTTTTGCGTGTGAACGAGTTATTAACTTGCGATTTTATTCGGGGAAACCCATGCTTTTCATGAGGTCTGCGAAACCATCAAGACCGGCAGCTTTGAGTTCTGCTTCGAACTCTTTCATTTTGCGCTCATGCTCTTGCTGAGCGTTGATTTCATCCGCGAGGCTTTTGATAGAAACTTCGCTCAAACGTTCCGTAGCGTTGAATTTGGCCCAGTATTCGCCGAGCGGCATATTGAGGTAATCTGTATCAGTAAACAACTTTCTAACTCGGTCTGCGAGGGTGAGCGGGGTTTCGGTCATGAGGATGTTCCAGAGTTCTTCGCTTATGAAGAGCTGACGCCATTCGTTCATGTTCCGAGAGGCGATGACACCTACAGGTTCCTCCTGAATCTGTTTTACTGTTTTAACAAGTTTAATTGCCTGCGCGGGATGTTCCATCAAGAATTTGCGTACAGTTTTGTTTTCGGAAACAAATTCGTAAATTCCTTCTACCATTTCCTGGATTTCACCTTTTGTCATCCAGAGGAAAGAAAGAACGGAGCTCAAATCAGGGCGCTTTCCGCCTTTCGAAGGCTTGTTCATGTACTTCAAAATAACCATTGGTTCAGGGAAGCCGGCTGCCTGAAGTACTTCGTACATAGGGGTTGCGTCAGGAATTTCGTTCCACTTCATTTCTGCAAGAATTTTTTCACTCATTTCTTTTCCTCCTATAATAAGTGGGTGGATAGTATTTATAAACCTCTGTTGAAGCTTATATACTAATAAGGTTTATTGGCTAACGTAAAAGATTATAAATGGTGAACATAAAATAATCAAGAAAAAATTGAAAAATCTTATTTATTTTCCGCTTGTCTTTAAATAAAAACCACTTACCTTAGAGTTATAGTCTTGATTCTAGAAAAATAGTATAATTATATTTAACAAGTTTGGAGGTGTTTTATGAATATCAAAATCAATATAACAAATAAAGAAAATTTACTTCCAGATGATTTTGTTGTAAATATAGAAACTTCATCTAATAGTTCAAAAGTAGAAGAGTTCATAAAATACATTGAGAATTTCAAAAATAAAGATGTAAATAAAGTTTTTGTAAATAACAATAACAGAATTATTGAAATTAAATTTGATGATATCATCTCTTTTTTTAGTGATAAGAAAAATAATTTTTGTAAAACAAAAGATGGTGTATTTAAGATAAAAAGTAAATTGTATGAATTAGAAAATAAAGACTCTAATTTTATACGAATTTCTAAATGTTGTATTGTTAACGTTAATTACATTAAAGCATTTGATATGAATGAAACAGGAAGAATAATAGTTGTTTTAACAGATGATTCAAAAGAATTTGTCTCTAGAAGAAAATTAAAAAGCATAATGGAATATTTAGATGAAAGGAGTGTCTAATATGAAAAAAGTGCTAGAATTTATGAAGTTAGTTGGATTATATATAATTGGTTTTGTAATTTTTGTAATTGTTGTTGCTTTGGTTGAATTTATATTATTACTATGTTTAAGTGAGGGTGGAGGTAATTTTTTTAATATATTTATTGAGGATATATATGAATGCGTAGGAATTTATACGATAATCTTTTTAATTATTTTTGTAATTAATTTGATTTGTAGTTTCATAATTACTAAAAAATTAAATAAAAAATTAAATGATATAAAATGAGGTGAGTGTTATGAAAAAGAAAATGATTCTAATATCTGTAATTATATTAGTAGTAATTGCAATAGTGTTTGGTATAAGAAAATTTTATAGTTCATACATGTTTAATGAAGATGGAACGATAAGTGGAACAGGCGAGGATGCTTATAAATTGTTTTTTGAACAAGTCGAAAAAGTGAGCGGTGATGATAAAACAAACCTTATAAATTTTGGTATTGAACACAATATAATTACTGAAACCGAAGGAGAAAAGCTTCTTAAAGGTGAATAAAGTATATAAAAAGCGAAAAGGACATTCTTTATGAATAATTCATAAGGAGTGTCTTTTTTAGAATTATAAAAAAATATTGACAAACTAAAACTACAAATGTAGTATATAATTGCAAACTACAAATGTAGTTTGACTAAAGGAGGTAACTTATGAAAAATATATCTGAATCAGAATTGGAAGTAATGCAGACAATTTGGAAACTTGAAGAAGCGACTTCTGTAGAAATTGTAAAGGAAGTGACGAAGAAAAAAGGTTGGGAAAAGAATACTATAATGACTCTTGTTTCAAGACTTGTTTCTAAAAACTTTATTAAAGCAATTAAAAGAAAAGGTGAACTTATACTTTATAAGCCATTAATCAAAGAAGATGAATATAAGGTAAAAGAAACAGAAAGTTTTTTAGAAAAAATGTATGAAGGTTCAATTAATGATATGCTTGCAGGCTTTGCTAAGAGTAAAAAGATTACTAAAAAAGACTTAGAAGATTTAATGAAAATTATTGAAGACTAGGAGGAATAAAATGTTTTTAAATACGATTTTTATGAATGTGTTATCCATATCGCTAGCGGCAAGTTTTTCTTTTATTTTGATACTTTTTGCGCGCGAATTTCTAGATAAAAAAGTGGATTTGTTTAAGAAAAGTTTGCTATGGATAATTTTTATAATTGTCTTATTAATTCCAATTAATTTTCCTAGTAAAATTAGCATAAAAAATTTATTCGATAATGATATGGAAATTTTAAATTTCACAGTTAATACGTCAAGCGAAAATTTAAAATTTGATAATAATCAAATAGATAATATTTCTAAGATTTCTTCGAACGATGATACTAGAAATTATATTCTTCTTTTAAGTTTGTTTTGGGAAATGATTGCAGTTTTATTAATTGGAAAAGACATTTATTTTTATATAAAAATTTCAAAAATAAAATCAATCGATATGCCTGACTTTTTATATTCAATTTTAAGTAAGCAAAAAGAAAAATTAAACATTACTAATGATATAAAAATTGTGATTCAAGATAATATAAAGACACCTTCTTTGTATGGAATAACTAATGTATCTATTTTAATACCTAAATCAATCTTACAGCTTGAAATAGAAGAACTTGAAATGATAATCTTTCACGAACTGTTACATTATAAGAAAAAACATAATTTGAGTTTTATTTTCTTAAAAATAATAGAAGATATACATTGGTTTAATCCCATTATTAAATTTGCAAATAGTCTTATTCGAGAAGATTTAGAATGTTTAGTTGATCTAAATGTTATAAAACAAAATTATAATAGAATTACTTATTCAAAAACAATTTTGAAATTAATTGATTGCGTAGAATATTCAAGGATGAAAACAAGGCTCATCCCTGGAATTTATAACAATAAGAAATCCTTAGAAAGGAGAATATTAAATATGAAAAATAATGATGGTAACATTAAACATGCGGTTATTATTATTGCAGTAATGATTACTTTAATATCAATATTAACCATTTCTTTTGCAAGTGAAAGTATAAAAACAACGAGTGCAAATTTTGAATGTGAAACAGTAGATACTAGTGAAAACCATGACGTTATTTCAATAGTAAAACCACTAGATGAAATAAAAATTACTAATACATTTGGAGAAAGAATGCATCCGTTAACGAAAGAAGTTATATTTCATAGAGGAGTGGACTTGGCTGCAGAAGAAGGAATTGAAATTTATGCAATTATGGATGGTGTAGTTGTGTTTACAAATTATGAGACAGAAAGAGGCAACACAATTAGAATAAAACATAAAAATGGCTATGCATCTACTTATGCTCACGGCTTAGAGTTTTTGGTAAAACCTGGTGATGAAGTGAAAGCGGGACAACCAATAATGAAGGCTGGAGCAACAGGAATGGCTACAGGACCGCATTTACATTTAGAACTTGAAAATGCAGAAGGTGAGTTAATTGATATAAATAAGATGTTTGAATAAAAAGAACATAGAAAGTAAAAGGATAGCTTAACGAAGTGAACTAATTGAGTTCATTTCATATTGCTGTCCTTTTACACATTGAAAGGGGAATTTCGTCCAAGTGGGGACAACCCTCTTTGGACATCTTTAATAACAATTTTTTATATTTGAAATCTAGGCAATGTCCAAAGAGGGTTGTCCCCACTTGGACGAAAAGTTGAAAAACTCGCGTATTTACATGTTGTTGATTTTTAAAATCTGTGCTATACTCATGACGAAATGGAGGTGAGTTTGTGAGTTATTTAGAAGAGAGAAGCGAAAACGTACAAATTTTACATAATATATATTCGCTAAATAAAGAAATTCCTGATTTTATAGAAGATATGTTAGAAATTCCAGAATTACGTAGACTAAATGGTATTGATCAAAATTCAGGACTTAATTTAAGTGGTTTTGTACCTTTTAATTACAAATATTCTACATTAGATCACTCTTTAGGTGTTGCTTTAATTTTGAATAATTTTATTACTAACAATCATCAAGTTACAGCTGCTCTTTTACACGAACTTGCAGCTCCAGCTTTTTTAGGTAGTACTAAAATTATTGAAGAAAAGAACTTCGATCCAAAAGAGCAACCTCTTACCGTATATGACGCGATTGTAGGTTCGGATATATTATTTGATAGATTTACAAAAGATGGTATTTCTATTGAAAGTATGTGCGACTATACAACTTATCCGTTAGCATATAATTTAGTTCCGCATTTATCGGCTAATAGATTAGAATATATGTTACATACAATGTTATTTATGAATATTCGTTCGGCTGATGAAGTAGAAAAAATATATAATAGTTTAATTGTTGTTCCTAACGAAGAGAATATGCCGGAATTTTGTTTTGACGATATAAAACTTGCTCAAGATTTTTGTATTTCTTCCTTAGAGTGTGGACAAATGTATAGATCTTATGAAGCAAAAGCGACAATGAAATTTATTTCAGATACATTAGGCGCAATGGTAAGAAGAGAAGTTATATCTAGGAAAGACTTGTATACATATAGTGACCGAGTAATTATGGAAATAGGTTTGTCTTGTAGTGACAAAAGAATTAGTGATAGATGGAAATACTTATCTGAGCTTAATAAAGTTTATACAAAGTTTAATAAAGATGATGAAAAACATTGGCATGCTTTATACTTAGAAGAAAAGTATGTTGATCCATTAGTAAGACTTGAAGATGGAACAATAACAAGAGTTTCAAAAGTTTCAGAAATTTGCAAAAATAAAATTGATACTTTTTTGAATTCTGATACGGATTTATATTTTAAAATTGATTATGAAGATTAAAAATACCGTGCAACATATATTGTATGGTATTTTTTTGACAGCAAAAAGAGAGGTTATGCATTCGATTACATACCTCTCTTTTTTATTCATACTCATTTGTTGACGCTACTAAAGAAGTAGTCGTCTTGCATCTCTTTGAGAAAATCGAAAAGTGCATCACACTGTTCACGAGTTCCGCGGATCTTTATAATCGAATCAGAAAACGGATCGTTAACAACGAATGAGAGAATTTCGATTTTTTTCTCGGTGCAAAACTGGGTTACAAGGTCTTTTATCTGCTGAGTGCTAGGAGTGGAGAATAGACCTTCGTCTTTTTGGACGATAGTCTTGCGAAAATAGATTTTGAAATTCCGCGTAGCCATTGTGGAATTCCTCCTTTCCATAATAATGGTTGCCATTAGATTCAAATATGCCGATATGTTTTTTATGTGTATGACAAAGGAACATATATAATATGTATTATACAATTAGATATTAACATTAAGATGCATATTATTCAAGGAAAAAAGTTCGATTAAAACGAAAATATAAAAATAATTTTAGCAATCTTAGTTGACAAGTGCTAACGGTAGTGATATCTTAAATGTGTTGTTAGCACTCGTATGTTTTTAGTGCTAAAAAGGAAGGTGATAGACATGCTTTTAGATGACCGTAAAAGGCGCATTTTAGAGGCTGTTATCGAAGAATATAACGCTACAGCAGAACCAGTCGGTTCTAGTAAAATTGCTAGTGATTATAACTTAGGTTTTAGTCCAGCGACTATACGAAATGAGATGGCGAATCTGGAAGAACTTGGTTTTTTAGAGCAACCTCACGTTTCTGCTGGTAGAATTCCTTCAAGTAGTGGATATAGATTTTATATTGATTCTATTATGAAAGAAAAAACACTTTCAAATAAAGAAAAACAAATAATAGATGATATTTTAAAAGAAGATGTCATAAAATTTGATACTTTGATAAAGGAAGCATCAAATATTTTAGCAAGAATTACTAATTATACTTCAATTGCAATAGGTCCTCAAATGGATAATTGCAAAGTAGAAGAGATTAAATTAGTAAAACTTGGACAAGATAGATTGATGATTGTTATTCTTGCAGATAACGGTATTATAAAAGAAAGTATAATTAAATATAACGGAATACTTCCAGAAGAAAATATTCAAATTTTTAATACTTATTTAAATCAAAAATTAAAAGGATTAAACTTTGAACAAATATACGAAAACATAAATTCTTATGTAGAAGATGAATTATATAACATCAGTACGAATGTTATTCCCTTAGTTAACGAATTAAATAATTTATTAATAGATAAAAATGTTGATGTTCATATGGAAGGTGCAACGAATTTATTAGAATTACCAGAATTAAAACAAGAAAACACACTAAAGAATTTCTTGAATATTATAGAAACACAGGATGCATTAAAAGAACTTGTTAAAAATGGATATGACGGAAACGTTAATGTTTATATTGGACAAGAAAATGCATTCGAAGATTTAAAAGATTTTACTATTATTACATATAAGCAAAAGATAAATGATAAAGAGCTTGGTACAATTGGTTTAATTGGTCCTAAGCGTATGGATTACAAAAAAGTAATTCCGATAATAAAATATGTCGGAGATGCACTACAAGAAAAAATAAAACAAGGAGGAAGTTTTGATGGCAGAGAACAAAGCGACGAAAACTGATGTTACAGAGGAGACAGAGGTGATGGAAGTTTCTGTTCAAGAGTTAAATGAAGAAATCGAAAAACTCAAAGAAGAAAACGAAAAGTATTATACTCACCTGCAAAGAACGGCAGCTGAGTTTGATAACTACAAAAAAAGAGTTTCAAAAGAAAAAGAAAAAATATACAACTTAGCAATTGGCGATGTAATGACTAAATTTATTGATGTATTAGAAAACCTTGAGAAAGCAACAGTAGCTGAATCACAAGATGAAAAATTAAAAGAAGGTGTTTGCTTAATACATAAACAAATGACAAACTTATTTACAAGTTTAAATGTAGAACATATTCCAACAGTTAAAGAAACATTTAACCCAGAATTACATGACGCAGTAATGCATGTAGAAGATGAAAATTTCGGAGAAAAAGAAATTGTAGAGGAACTTAGATGCGGTTACAAAATGGGAGATAGGGTATTGCGCCACGCTATGGTTAAGGTTGCGAATTAACATGAAATCGGCTGTCTTTCAAAATATTTATTCGTTCTTAGTGCTCAGCGTATACACATACGCTTCCGCGCTTGCGAACTTCATAAAATTTCGAAATACAACCAATTTGATGTTAATTTAAAGTAATTATTTTATGAATGAAAAAGACATAAGTGTTATGAAACACAAATTTATTGAAAGAAATTTTTAAGATTTTTAGAAAGTTAGAAAGGATGATTTTAAGATGTCAAAAATTATTGGTATTGACTTAGGTACAACAAATTCATGTGTAGCAGTTATGGAAGG
>CAZEVD010000038.1:0-9435 GCA_964515475.1 uncultured Eubacteriales bacterium | reverse complement strand
TCTTTTTTTATTGTAAATTTTAGGTGTTGCACTTGAAAGTATAATTTGCCCACTCGTTGTAATTAAATTTTTTGATTACAAGGGATGTCCCCTAAGTCTGAATTTCGAATTTGAGGGACACTCTTTAACTTAGAAATGCAACAATATTACATTTAAAACACAAAAAATTCACAAAAATAAAATATTATATAATTATAATTAGCAAAAAGATGTATAATATGATAAGGAAATGAAATACATACTTTTGTAAAATAAGGAGGAATTTTAGTGAAAAAATTTAATTTGATTTTGAGTTTGATTATGCTTTTTACAATTACTGCAAGCATGGTATATGCAATGCCTAATCAAGCAAGTTATGAAATCGTATTAAGTGATGATGGAATAATGGTAAATAATGAAGCGATTTCAGAAGATGCCACAACGTCTGTTTTTTGGTCAAAAGACATGGATAATGGTGGTACAAGTGATGAAGCGCTTGCTGCAAATATTAAAGTTGACAATGTAGTTAACATTAAAGCACCTGGAACATATAGAGTTACAGGTACTCTTACAAGCGGACAAATTGCTATTGATACAAATGTTATTGACGGTGATGTGGAAATTGTATTAGCGGGAGCAAGTATTACATGTGCTGATGGACCTGCCATCGTAGCTTATAATGTAAATACAAAAACAGCTGAAAATTGTAATGTAACAATAAGAACTGAGAAAGATACCGAAAATTATGTTTACGGCGCTAGAGTAAAAACAAGTGTAATTGGATGGCCAGATCAAGAATCAATTGTATACAATATTGAAAAAGGTACTAATGATGAAGGGCAATATTTTGAACAATATAAGTATGATGGTGCGATAAGTGCAGATATAACTTTAACCTTTGAAGGTGAGGGTACCTTGAAATTTGAATCTAAAAGAGAAGGTATCGAAGTAAAAGGTGATGTTATTATAAATAGTGGTAACTATATTTTTAATACGGATGAAGATGGAATTAATGCATGTCTTGATGGTGAAAGTATCATTGAAATTAACGGTGGTACAATTTTAGTTGCTACAAAGAAAGATGGACCACAAGGTGATGGTATTGATTCAAACGGATATTTATATATTAACGGTGGTACAGTTTATTCATTTGCAAATCCCACAACAGAAGATAGTGGTATAGATTCGGATTTAGGAATTTATATCAATGGTGGTAACGTAGTTGCTACAGGAAATATGTATGACATGATTGAAACGGAATCTAAACAAGATTTTATCCTTATACCTTTTAGTGAAAAAATTCCTGAGGGCACTTTGATAACTCTTGTTGATGAAAAAGATGAACCGGTTATTGCTTTTAAAACAGAAAGAGAATATACAATTTTAACTTTAAGTAATCCTGAATTAGAAATGGGAAGTTATACTGTTTACAAAGGTGGTACTATTGAAGGAGAATCTACAAATGGATTGTATACAAATATAACTTCATATACTAAAGGCGAAAAAGTAGATGTTCAAATATATGCAAAAGAAGATGAATATAGAGGAAGAGGTCCTAGTGGTAATATGATGCCAAATCAAATGATGAAGGAAGATTTAAACGTTGGATTGATTATTGTTCTTGGAGTAGTTGCTGGGCTTTGTATAGGTGGTGCGGTGATTCTTATAAATAAAGAAAAAGGAAGAGTTGCTAATTTGTTTTTAGGAATGGTTGCTGGCGGCGCAATAGTTGCTATTATATTCTTGATTTGTAATGTTACTAGAATGAATAATCAAATGGATATGTTTAGAGATGATAAAAACTTCGAAAGATTTTCTGGAGATATGCCACAAATGAATCAAGGACAACAATATAGACAAATGGATGAAGAAAGAATTCCAGAAGGCGCACAAAAAAATATTACATTTTAATAAATAAAAATCAAAGAGATAGCTAGTTAAGTTTCTAACTAGCTATCTTTTATATTAAAAAAAAGTATGATATAATTCGAAAAAACATTTTTGAAAGGAAATTAGAAATATGTTTGAATTAGAAGAAGTGAAATTAAAGCTTAAAGAATTTGAAAAGAGAGTTTTAGAACTTGGAGGTTCTCTTTGACATTGCTGGAAAAAAAGAAAAAGTAAAATCATTAGAAGAGGAAACAAATAATCCGAATTTCTGGAATGACATGGAAAACTCAACAAAAGTATTACAAGAATTAAAAGTTTTGAAAAATAAAATTGAAGAATATAACAAAGTCGTAACAAGTGTTAATGATACATTAACATTAATAGATTTAGCGAATGAAATGGGCGACGAAAGTGTTATTGTAGAAGTTAAGCAATCAACCAAACAAATAGAAAAAGAAATAGAAAGATTAGAAATTTCTAACTTGCTTTCAGGTAAACATGATGGAAATAATGCTATTATAACAATTCATCCTGGTGCAGGTGGAACAGAAGCGCAAGACTGGGCAGAAATGCTTTATCGTATGTATACAATGTGGGCTGAAAAAAATGGGTACAAATTGGAAGAATTAGATTATCTTGAAGGTGATGGTGCCGGATTAAAAAGTGTTACATTTAGTGTAACTGGAGATTTGGCATATGGATATTTAAAAGGTGAAAGTGGAGTTCACAGATTAGTAAGAATTTCGCCATTTGATTCTGCTGGAAGACGTCATACATCATTTGCATCTGTTGAGGTTATTCCCGAAGTATCTGATGATTTAGATATTCAATTAGATCCAAATGATTTAAGAGTTGATACATATCGTTCTAGTGGAGCAGGCGGTCAGCACGTAAACAAAACTGAATCTGCAATTAGAATCACTCATATACCAACTAACATTGTAGTATCTTGTCAAACACAACGTTCTCAATTACAAAATAGAGAAACTGCAATGAAGATGTTGATTTCAAAGTTAATGGAATTAAAAGAAAGAGAAAACAAAGAAAAAATAGAAGATTTAAAAGGTGTGCAAAGGGAAATTGCATGGGGAAGTCAAATTCGTTCTTATGTATTTTGTCCATACACGATGGTTAAAGATCATAGAACAAATTTCGAAATGGGAAATGTAGATGCAGTTATGAATGGAGAAATAAATGATTTCATAGATGCGTATTTAAAAAATAATGTGAAATAAGACCAAACGGGGACGCCCTCATTTGGACACTTGTAATGCTATATACTGTGATACTAATGCATTGCTTAAGTGTCCAAATGAGGGCGTCCCCGTTTGGTCAGGGCTGTACCTCTTTTAAACAAAAAGAAAACACGCACAACCCGAGTAAAAAGATTGCACGTGCCTCAGTTTGAGCAACTCATAAATTTGCTCCTCCTCCATAAATTGGATTATTTACTTTAAACCACCATAACCGGCATCACATAAGTGAAGCACCAACGCCGTCAACGGAATTTTCTCCTAGGCGGGAACCACACTGCAACGAATCGATATCCGTGGGTCAGCACCCATCGCTAACGACTGCAATACCAAGTGGTAAAGTATGAATTTATTATAGCATTATTTACATAAAAAGTCAACCAAATAACGTAAAATATTTACATAATTTTCAAATTTAATAAAGTTTAAAAATGGTTTTGAGATTAAGTTTTATTGTGGTATCATATTTGAGGTAGAGGTGTGATTATGGAAGAAAAAGAAATAATATGGGAAGAAGTTATAGATTTTTTTGCTAAAAAATATGTTGCTATTAAAGCTTGCCTTATGGGAAGTTCTATTGAACTTCAAGGTAATGTTCTAAATGTAAAATTAAAATCAAAAAGTAAATATATGTTGGAACAAAAAAATTCAAATAAATTGATTGAAGAAATTATTAAAAATTCTTTTGGAAAAAATGTAACAGTTGTTTTTGTTGAACCAGAAGTCATAGAAGATTCTTTAACAAAAGAAAAGGAAATTGTTTTAAGCTTACTTGAAAAACAAAAAGAAGCACAAGTGCAAAAGCCTGCTGAAAAACCAAAACAAGCTCCTGTTCAAAATAATTCTAATCCACAATTTCAAAAGCAAGGTGCTCCAGCACAAAATGCAGGTGGAGAACAACCGAAATTTACTCCTAGAAAAAAAGCTATGGAGTTTATAAAGGATCCTGAAAAATTAATTTTTAAAGGTTGGAAAGGATTAAACAATCCAAAGGAAATTAAGATTGTTAATTTATCACCAGAACAAAATGAAATTATTTTAGATGGTAAGATTAGTAATTACGATAGCAGAGAAACAAAAAACGGTGGATTTTTGATTTCTTTTGATATGTATGATGGAAGTAGTTCAATTAATGTAAAAGCATTTTTAAAGGCAAATGAGTATGGCGAAGTGCATCCAAAATTAAAGTCTACTAATGCTGTTAGAATTACAGGTACATATGAGTACAATAGTTTCTCTAAAGAGTTTGGTGTTATTGCGAATTCAATTGAAGAATCTGTTTTTGAAGAAATTAAAAGAATGGATAATGCAGAAGAAAAACGTGTTGAATTACATATGCATACTCAAATGAGTCAAATGGATGCGGTAAGTTCTGCAACTGATATTATTAAAACTGCAATTAAATGGGGACATAAAGCTGTTGCTGTGACAGATCATGGTGTTGCACAATGTTTTCCAGAAGCGAAGAAAGCTGCTAAAGGTTCTGACATAAAAGTTATCTATGGTGTAGAAGCATATCTTGCACCGGATAGATTAACATCTACTTATGATGTAAAAACAGAAGATAAGTTAGAAGACTTAACTTATTGTGTTTTGGATATTGAAACAACAGGTTTATCTGCACAAACTGAAAAGATAACTGAGTTTGGAATAATGAAAGTAAAAAATGGAGAAGTTATTGATACTTTTGAATGTTTTGTAAATCCAGAAAAACCTATTCCTCCAAAAGTTGCAGAGATAACTCATATAACAGATGATATGGTTAAGGATGCAGAAACTATAGATTTAGTTATGCCAAAAGTAATTGAATTTTGTAAAGATTCTGTTATTGTTGCGCACAATGCTAATTTTGATGTTGGTTTTATTAGACACAATGCAAAACTTTTGGGATTAGAATTTAATTATCCTTACATTGATACACTTGCGTTAGCAAAAATGATTTTCCCTGATTTAAAGAAATTTAAATTAGGTGTTATAGCGGATCATTTGAAAATAAAAGTTGAAGTTGCACATAGGGCTCTTGCTGATGTTGAAACTTTAGTTGCAGTATTTAATGTGATGATTGAAGAATTAAAAAAGAAAGAAATTTTTACTTTAAAAGAAATTGATTCTAAACTTTCAGAAGATGTTAATTTTAAAACGTTACCAACTTATCATGCTATTGTTTTAGTTTCAAATAAAACAGGTCTTAAAAATTTATATAGATTAATTTCAGATTCACATGTTAATCATTTCTATAAAAAACCAAGAATGTTAAAGAGCTTACTTGAACAATATAGAGAAGGATTAATTTTGGGAAGTGCTTGTGAGCAAGGTGAATTATTTAGAGCAATTGTTGATGGAAAATCTGAAGAGGATATAGAAGCGATTGCAGATTTTTATGATTATTTAGAAATTCAACCAATCGGTAATAATATGTTTATGGTTCGTAATGGAACTGTTGCTGATGTAGAGGTGTTAAAAGAGTACAATAAAAAGATTGTTGAACTTGGAGAAAAATTAAATAAATTAGTTGTTGCTACTTGTGATGTTCACTTCTTGAATCCAGAAGATGAAATTTATAGAAGAATTTTGCAAGCAGGACAAGGTTATGATGATGCTGATGAACAAGCTCCGCTATATTATAGAACTACAGAAGAAATGCTTAAAGAGTTTGAATATTTAGGTAAAGAAAAAGCATATGAAGTTGTTGTAACTAATACAAATAAAATTGCAGATATGTGTGATAAGATTGATCCAATTGCAGATTATAAAGCTACACCACACATTGAAGGTTGTGAAGATACAATTAGAAATATCACAATGAATAAAGCAATTGAACTTTATGGTGATCCACTTCCTGAAATTGTTCAAGCAAGAATAGATAAAGAACTAGATTCTATTATAAAAAATGGATTCTCCGTTATGTACATTATTGCTCAAAAGCTGGTTAAAAAATCTAACGAAGATGGATATTTAGTTGGTTCAAGAGGAAGTGTTGGTTCATCATTTGTTGCTAACATGACTGGTATTACAGAAGTTAACTCTCTTCAACCACATTATAGATGTCCAAATTGCAAATATTCAGATTTTACAGATTACGGTATAAAAAATGGTTTTGACTTGCCGGATAAAGAATGTCCAAAATGTGGAGCACAATTAGCTAAGGATGGTATGGATATTCCTTTCGAAACGTTCTTAGGTTTCGATGGAGATAAAGAACCTGATATCGACTTAAACTTCTCAGGTGAATATCAAGCGAAAGCGCATAAATATACTGAAGTTATTTTTGGTAAGGGAACAACATTTAAAGCTGGTACTATTGGTACAATTGCAGATAAGACTGCGTTCGGATATGTAAAAAAATATTATGAGGAAAGAAATATTCCTGTAAATAATGCAGAGATAACAAGACTTGCTGTTGGTTGCACAGGTGTTAAAAGAACTAGTGGACAACATCCAGGTGGAATCATAGTTGTTCCGATGGGAAATGAGATTTATGAATTTTGTCCAGTACAACATCCTGCAGATGATACTGAAACAGACATCGTAACAACACACTTTGATTATCACTCAATTGACCAAAACTTGCTTAAGCTTGATATACTTGGCCATGATGATCCGACAATGATAAGAATGCTTCAAGATATAACAGATGTAGATCCGCAAAAAATTCCACTTGATGATAAAGAAACAATGTCAATCTTTTCATCAACAAAAGCATTAGGTGTTACACCAGAACAAATTCATTCTGAAGTTGGTACATTTGGTGTTCCTGAGTTTGGTACAAAGTTTGTTCGCGGAATGTTAGTTGATACAAAGCCAACCAAGTTTGAAGAGTTATTAAGAATTTCTGGATTATCACATGGTACCGACGTGTGGCTTAATAACGCACAAACTCTTATTCAAGAAGGTACCATCATGCTGGAAGATGCAATATGTACTAGAGACGACATTATGATTTATTTGATTAAGCAAGGGTTACCACCAAAGCCATCATTTAAAATAATGGAGTCTGTTCGTAAGGGTAAAGGTTTAACAGAAGAACAAGAAACCTTGATGAGAGAAAACAATGTACCAGAATGGTATATTTCTTCTTGTAAAAAAATTAAGTACATGTTCCCAAAAGCGCATGCTGCTGCGTATGTAACAATGGCATTTAGAATTGCATGGTTCAAAGTGCATATTCCGCTTGCGTATTATGCTGCATATTTTTCAATTAGAGCAGATGCATTTGAAAGTGATTCAATGATTTATGGTAAAGAAAAAGTTATAAATAAAATGCGTGAAATTGATTTACAAGGTAATGCTGCTACTGCAAAAGATAAAGACACTTATTCTGTTCTTGAAATTGTTTTGGAAATGTATGAAAGAGGATTAGAATTTTTACCAATAGATTTATATAAATCAGATGCAAAAAAATTCTTGATAGAAGACGGAAAAATAAGACCTCCTCTAAATAGTATTCCTGGACTTGGTACAGTTGCTGCGGAGAATATTCAACAAGCAAGAACTACTGGTGGAACTTTCATGTCTATTGAAGAATTAAAGCTTAGAGCAGGTGTTGGTAAATCAACTATAGAAATGCTTAAAGCAAGTGGTTGTTTAAAAGGTATGACAGAGAGTAATCAGATGTCTTTGTTTACATTCTAAATTTACCAATAATTAGCGAAAAACGTTTGATTATTATCGTTTAATAGTATAATATATAAGAGAAGGAAGAGTTACGGAGGTGGTTTTGTGTTAGGAGATAATGCTTTTGTTAACGCTCTAGATTCAATTTTTGGAGCAATAGAAAGCATATTAGAAGTTATAATTAGATTTATTGCTTCTACATTATTTGCAAATGAGGTAATTACAATAATTACGTTCTTTGTTTTAATTAACTTTTTAGCTATAGTGTTAATGAAAAAGGACAAGCAATACGCAGAAACACCAGACGCAAGAAGAATAAGAGAAAGTACGCTTATGATGGTTGCTCTAGTGGGTGGTAGTTTTGGAGAGTATTATGCAATGTATAAATATAAACACAAAACATTACATAAGAAATTCTTATATGGAGTACCACTAACAATGCTATTGCACTCAGCTACATTGTTTTATTTCTTAATTGTAGGGATTATGGCGTAACTTGTGTTACCTTTAAGTTAAGGAGGAGTTTTTATGAATATTAAAGTAGTAGGAAAAAATATCGAAATCACAGATGCAATAAGAGAATATATTGAAAAAAGATTTGAAAAATTCGAAAAATTTGAATTAGACAATACAGATATTACAGTTTCATGTGGTGTTGAAAGAGAAGAACAAATTGTAGAAGTTCAAATTAATAATATTAGAATAGAGGAAAGAAACACAGATTTATATGCTTCAATAGATTTAGCAATAGATAGAGTTTCTAGACAATTAAGAAAAGACAAAGAGAAAAAATTAGACAAAACAAGAAGTGAATCTTTAAAAGATAAAATTATGGGAATCTTCGGTAATGATACTCCAGACAGAGCTGGCGAAATTACAAAAACAAAAGTTTATGATGTTAAACCAATCACTTTAGAAGATGCTCAATTAAAATTACAAGATAAGAAAGAAGATTTATTTATTGTATTTAACAATGTTGAAACAAATGAAGTAAATGTTCTTTATAAAAGAGAAGACGGTTCTTTCGGAATCGTAGTTCCAGAATAAGAATTTTAATTAAGACTCGGGTAAAAAACTCGAGTCTTTTTTGTTATAAAAAAAACGGTCTCAAAAAGGGACGGACTCAAGGTGGACCACTAAAAAATTTATATTATCAAGAATTTGGAAATTCAAATGAGTGGTCTACCTTGAGTCCGTCCCTTTTTGAGACCACAAATTTTGAACAAAATTTTCCATGTTTAAAAAAATTTTAATTGAGCATTATATTATTGAAAAGAGAAATCTTTTCTTTTAAAGACGAAAGTTTTTTCGGAGGTGAATATATAATGGCAAGATCATCAAGTTATGAAGTACCAGGAGCTAAAGAAGCAATGAATAGATTTAAGCAAGAAGTTGCTAATGAAGTTGGTGTTAACTTAAAACAAGGTTATAACGGTGACTTAACATCTAAGCAAGCTGGAACAATTGGTGGAAACATGGTTAAAAAAATGATTCATCAAGCAGAAAGCCAAATGTCAAACAAATAAGTTACTATTAGTTTGAATATAGAAAAAGACTCAATTGAAGATTCTTCATTGAGTCTTTTTTTTCGTACTTTGGGGACACTCGTTGTAAACAAATTTTCGTACTCGAGGGACACTCTTCGCGGTAATCTGTGTCCCCAACGGCTGATTTTTTGATGACAAGGAGTGGGCAAATT
>CAZEVD010000037.1:0-9709 GCA_964515475.1 uncultured Eubacteriales bacterium | reverse complement strand
CACTTGGACTTGGACAAAAAAATCATCTTTTACACCCATATCCCGCTTTGCATAGAATCCTTGAAACCTTTTTTCTATCTATACCCAATAATTCTGCAAATTGCGTTTTTGTTATCTTACATCTCTTTATCAGATTATCATATAAGACTACTACACCTTCGTCTGTTATACTTTTCAAGTTAAAATCATTTTTTATTTCTTCAAAAAATTTTTCAGAATCTTCTACTTCATCAATATAAATCGAATCCGTTTTAGTTTTATTTATAATACTCAAATAATCATCCACTTCAATGTCGCACAACTCTTGTAATTCCTCATCAAAAACGCCTGTTTTATTTACATATTCTCGATAACTTGAATAATAATACTCTCTGCAAGATTTTACTTTTTCAGACTTAACAGGATTTTCATGTATATATTTTATGCAATTTATTAAATGGTCCTTAGAAAAAATAGGTTCACTTCTATATCTGTCACGAAAAACATGTCCAACAACACCTCTATTCTTGCTGTAATAGCGTCCAAATGAAGTATTACATTGTAACATCATCTTAGACAGTTCCTCTAATTTCTTGCAATACACTAAAATATGTACGTGATTATCCATAATACAATATGCTATTAGTTTAATATTATTTCTAATCGCATTTTTCTTAATCAAATCAATAATTTTCTCTTTAAAATTTTCTTTTTTAAAGAGAAATTTTTTCTCATCACCCTGAATCATTACATGATAAAAGTCAGATAAATAATATTCTCTTGGTTTTCTAGGCATTAACTTACTCCTATTTTCATTTTAAATATTGGAAATTTCGTAAAGAATTTTACGAATAAAGAAAAAATACGATAGATTTCTCTATCGTTTTTAATGTATTTCGTTTTTAGTTTTTTGTCAATAGAATATAATATTTTTTTAGTTATGACCAAGCGAGAGTGTCCCCCTTTGGACAGTTATGTCCAAATGAGGACGTCCCGGTTTGGACCGGTTTGGACGAAGCCTTGCTTGGACGCAAGCGAACCAAAGGCTCGCTCGCGTATTAATTTTCATAGATTGTATAATTTCCATTTGACGTATCTATTAGGAGCGAAGAGCTTAGAGAAACTGCAGGACGAACCCCACACGACGGACTATACACGATACCATCCGAGACGCGCAAGTAAGCCGCGTAGATATTGCTACCACTGACACGGCGCAGGTAGAAGCGAGCATACGCGTCAAACATAGACACGCACGGCGAAGCCAGCCAGCTATATGTTGTGTTCATCACACTAGTTAATCCTGGATTATAAGTATAATATGTTCTAGTTACACAAACAGGATTAGTTGCTGTTGGTGTCCAATAATCTCCAGATTTGATACCCCCACTATCTCTCTCATAAAATCTTGGCTCTGTAAAACCATTTGAATATGAAGCTGTATGTGCTTTAGCTGTATATCCACTTGGAGGCGTTACTTTTGTTAAATCTGTTCCATTTGGATAATATGCATACTTAACTTTATAACTTGAATATTTAGCCTGTATTTCTGAATCAGTATCAATCCCTGTTGCTTTCTCTATATCCTCTATTGTCAAACTTCTTGCTGTTAAACCTTGCCCACTATACAAAGTTTTGCAAAGTTTTGTTATTGCAGTCGCTCCATTTAAATATCCAACTTCGCTACTTAATTTTACAGTGTTTACTGGTGCATATGTTGTAATTAATGCATTGCCTCCATCAGTATACAAAACTCTCCACTCTGCAGTTGTTACCGTTGTTTGCTCAGAGTTCGTTGCACCAGTTTCATCATTTCCTAATTTTATGCTACTTGATGTTGGTGTATATTTTATTACCGTACCTTGTGTTATCTTACCTTGTGAAATCAAATCTCCAAGTTTTACAACCGTTTGTGCTTTCCAGATTGCTGTGATTGTTGTATTGGCTGTTACCGTTATTGTTTCTCCCGGATTTTTAGTTTCACCATTTACATTCCAACCATCAAAAGTATAATTATCCGGCGGTGTTAAAGTACAACTTGGAAGTGTGTATGTGCCATTTTCTGAAACTTCTATAGAACTCATACTTCCTGTTCCAGTGCCAGCATTAAAAGAAATTGTGTATTTTGGAGTAGTTTCTTTTTCTCCTGATTCACCTTCTGTTCCGGTGCCACTTCCATCATCTGCAACTGGTATGCCCGGTGCAGGAAGAAGCGAACCATCTCCTGAATTTATCGCAATTGTAAATCTTTCATTACCTACTGAAATTACAGTTTGCATTTTGTCTAATACTGTATCACTATCATTTATATATTTTTCTTCTTTATAATCATAAGGTGGCCAAGTAAAAATCTTTCCTGCTTTAGTTACTGCATATTTTATTGGAATCATTTTTCCAATACCAGATTCTACTTTTGTAACTGGAAGCTTTATTCCGATTTCAGCATATTCTTCTATTATTGTATAATCCGGCAAATCTAGTGGTTTTAAAAAATCATCTATTGTCTTTCCGCCTTTTGCTACAAAATTATATATTTGCTCATCACGCATCGTCACATCTTTTAATAATTCAGAGCCATGCATTTGAACTGAAGTTTTTTCAAAAAAAGTTCTTACCTCACTTACATCATTTGTATAATTCGAAAAGTTTGCTTCCTCAATTGTTCTTGTAGAATTACCAAAAGCAACTGCAGCTAAAATTATTATTACTATTATTGTTATAACTAATGATAACATTGATATTCCTTTGTTTTTTCTCATTTTCTACTCTTCTCCCTTCCGTCCAATTGTCCAATTGGGGACGTCCTCACTTGGACACGCAAAACACAAAAAGCACTCGTTGACATAACATCAACGAGTGCTTAAACTATTCTCTTCTATTTAATTTTATAAAAAAACTATCCGTGTGTGTGTGTGTGTGTAGAGCCCCAACGGTTACACGTTCTATTTTAAATCTCATAACAATTCCTCCTTCGTATGCTACTACCATTTTATTTCAAATAATCCTAAACTGCAAGCCTAAACCAGTCCAAATGGGGACGTCCTCGCTTGGACACAAGTTTCCGAACTCCTCATTTGATCAAAAAAAGGTTGAACACAGGCCCCCCCGCGTTCAACCTAAATATTTGTCCAAAAAAGGGCGTCCCTATTTGGATTCGAATTGTCCAAGTGAGGACGTCCCCATTTGGACAATATGATCTTTATCTTTATACAATGAATTTTCTTTTACTACACCTCTTACAAAGCTTAAAGGATATATTCTAACATTTCTTCCAAGTACAGTTCCCGGTGAAAGTACGCTATTGCAACCAACTTCTGCAAAGTCGCCAACAAATGCGCCAACTTTTTTTATGTTAGTATCTATTTTTTCTTCGCCTTCTTTTATTTGAACTAAAGATTTATCTCCTTTTAAGTTACTTGTAATAACGCCTGCAGCCAAATGAGCTTTGTATCCTAAAATAGAATCTCCAACATAATTAAAATGTGGAACCTGAACCTCATCAAACAAAATAACATTTTTTAATTCAGTCGAATTTCCTACCACTGCTTTTTTTCCAACAATTGCGTTACCGCGAATAAAAGCTGATGGTCTAATTTCGGCTTCTTCATCAATTATACAAGGTCCTTCAATATAAACATTTGGATATATTTTTGCACTGTTTGCAATCCAAACATTTTCATCTTGTTTATGGAATTTATCTTCTGGTAAAGTGTTTCCTAATTCAATTATATAATCATGTATTTTAGGTAATACTTCCCACGGAAAATCTAATCCACAGAAAATATCTTTTGCAATTGTTTTATTTGTGTCAAATAATTCGCTTATTCTAACATTATGCATTATTTATTCTCCTTTATTCTACAGTTACAGATTTAGCTAAGTTCCTTGGTTTATCTACATCAAGACCTTTTTCAACAGTTGTATAATATGCAATTAATTGAAGTGGTATTACTGTTAAAATTGGTGATAATAATTCATCAATTTGAGGTATTTCAATCATTTCATCATATACTTCATGTGGTACATGAGTTTGATTTGTTAACAACATAACTTTTGCCCCTCTTGCTTTAACTTCTTTAATATTACTTACAACTTTCCCTAATAGATTTTTTGAAGTACAAATTGCAATAACATTTGTACCATCTTCTATCAATGCAATTGGTCCATGTTTTAATTCACCAAATTGACAAGCCTCTGAATGAATATATGAAATTTCTTTTAATTTTAAAGATCCTTCAAGTGCAACATAATAATCCAAACCTCTACCTAAATAAAACATATCTAATTCATTAGATATACTCTTTGCATATTCAGCATATTTTTCAGGATGTTCTAAAACAGTTTGAACTGCTGCATGCATTGTTTTTAATTCATAAGTTAATTGTTTTAAATACTTTTTATCTGCTGTTTTTAAAATCTTTGCAAGATAAATCGCAAATAAATCAATTAAACAAACTTGGGCTACATATGCTTTTGTCGAAGCAACTGCAATTTCTGGACCAGCTTTTGTATATATAACATTTTCACTCATTCTATCTATGGTACTTTCTTTAACATTAACCATAGACATATATCTAATTCCTCTTTCTTTTACTAATTCTAAACAAGCAACTGTATCCGCCGTTTCACCAGATTGACTTATAAATATAACTAAATCATTTTCTTTTAAAATAGGATCTTTATATCTAAACTCTGATGCAACTTCTACATTTACGGGAATTCGTGTAAGTTTTTCTATAATATTCTTACCGTTTAATCCAGCGTGCATTGCAGTACCACACGCTACAATATGTATTTGATTTATATTTTTAAAATCTTCTTCAGTTAATTTTAAATCAAATTCAATTTCATCATCTTTTAAATATTCACTAACTGTATTTTTAATTGTTATAGTATTTTCATTTATTTCTTTAAGCATAAAATGAGCATAACCGTTTTTCTCAGTAGCTTCATCTTTCATATCGATAAATTTAAATTCTTTACCGCAAGGATTTAAATCTGAATCATAAAAATAAACTCCACCATCTTTTAAAATAGCAAATTCATCATTTTCAAGAATGCTTATTTTATCTGTATATTTTAATATTGCAGAAAAATCTGATGCTATGAAAGCCTCAGCATCTCCAATTCCTACAATAAGTGGACTATTTCTTTTTGCTGCAATTAATGTATTAGGTTCATCAATATTTACAATACCTAATGCAAAACTTCCTTCAAGCATATCCATTGCTTTTTTTACAGCTTTTAAGAAATCTCCTTTATTATATAAGTCTATTAGATTCGGGATAACTTCAGTATCTGTATCTGAATAAAACTTATATCCTTTTGATTTTAACATTTCTCTTAGTCGCGCATAATTTTCAATTATTCCATTATGAACAACTAATATTTTTTGATTGTTACTAACATGTGGGTGAGCATTTTCAATTGTTGCTCCGCCGTGAGTTGCCCATCTAGTATGACCAACTCCAATTTTACTTACTGGAGTATCCTTAACCTCCTCTTCTAAAGAATCAATTCTGTTAGTATTTTTGTTAATTAAAAACTTATCTCCAACAATAGTTCCAATTCCACAAGAGTCATAACCTCTATACTCCAATTTTTTTAGCCCAGAAAGTAAAACGCTTTTAGCATCTTTCTTCTCGCCTACATATCCAACAATTCCACACATCTTTAGTGTTCTCCTCTCTTTTTAATTAGGCTAACATCTACTTCTACTGAATCTGTACACGCATGTCACCACACGCTTTTACCAGTATTTAACGACAGTAGCAATGCCGTGGAGCCATCCGCTGATTAATTCCGACAGACCCCAACCTCGTCAACAAAGCCCTGTAAAAAAGCTTTGCCCATGCGCTAAAAAGTAAATTCTACCCTCCCATTTTATTATTGGTTAGCCACTTACATTATACCTTATTTAAAATTATATGCAAGCTTACATAATTTTGTCCCAATTTGGGACGGACCTAAAATGGGACAAAAAAAGTAGCTCTTTCGAGCTACTTTTTTCAAATTACATACTTGCATGTTTTTCAAATCTCACCCCATCAACAACCATTCCAGCAGGTATTGTTTTTTAACAAGCATCGCATTTAATTCCTCTTTTTAGAAATATACACTGCATAAAGTAAAAACAATAAAAACAACCAAAAACGTAACAACAAAGTTGCGCACTATAACCATTGATTTCTTTTTGTCTTTTTTCAACAATCTATTATATAAAGAAAAGAAGGCTGCTAGATATGCGATTATAGTAAAAATAAATATAAAAGAACCCATCGCAAAGAAACTACCCACACTTAAAGTAATTGCAAGAAATATATAATAAATTAGTCGTTCATTAAAAACCTTGATTTCTTCCTTTAAATTTTCAATTTTAAAAATTTGTGCTATAAAATTACATATTAACGCCAATACTAAAACCGCAAACATAACAACAATTGCATAATAAAGCAACGCTGAAAATCCCCTTCCAACCCTTTCTGTAGGTGTTAACGAATATACATCCGCAAAGCAAAACGTTGAAATTGTACAAAGTAACATACTAATCAATATAAAAACATTTGTTTTTTTCATAAAAAACTCCCCCTATAAAAATAATTTATTAAAACTCCAATTGCAAAAGAACAAGCATTTAAATATAAAGCAAACTTATATGTTTTCTTCAAGTTTGAACATTCTTTCTTTAAAAAATATCCTTCCACAAAAACAACAATCACTTCAAAAATCAACAAACAAATCGTTGCTATTTTTTGGCCTATATAAACATTCAGCAAATTTACTGTATATACTAAAATAGGATTTGTCAAAAAATTCATGCACACAATTGCATATAAAATCTGTTTATCTTTTTTACCAATAATTAGTGCTAATATAATTTCAATAAAAACCGTTAATACTAATGAAATCAACATATTATTTGCCATCTTTCAACTCCTCGTATTTAATCAAACCTTTATATAAAGCAATTGCTGAAATAATTGTAAGCACAAAAAATACAATTTCATTCATAAAAAATTTGTCCAATCCTACAAAATTTGGTACTGCACCTATGAATAAAGCAACTGTTGTTAAACCAAATGCCAAACCTTTACTAGAATTTAAAATATTAGATAACACTATTAAAGTTATCGGCATTGTCATATTAAATAAAAGTATCGCTATATTACCACAAACCACATTTTCAAAAGAAAGGCAAAATAATACGGCCGACAACAATAATGATATTAACGAAACTCTTTTTAAACCAAATCTATCGCCTAATATTCCTCCCAACATTTTGCCTAACACAACCATGCAAACACTAATTAAACTGAATGTGAAATTTGTTTTCCATTCAAAATTAGATAAAAGTCCTATAAAACTTCTTACACAAATAGTAAATAACAACGCATATATTATAAAATTTTCACCATTAAGAAATTTTTCTATCTTCAATTTTTCATTTTCTATCATGTATTTATTCTTTATTTTTTTATAAGATAACGCCAAGATACTTGCAGAAATTAACATTACAAGCTGCATCAACCAATCAAAGTTAAAATTTATTTTCATAACATTCATACCAACAAAAAGTCCTAACGCTCCTGTTGATACATAGATACCGCGGTAATGTTGCCTTTCCATCTGAAATATTTAAAGTATCGACTCCACCACCTATATGAAACATTGCATTACCAAGCCCCGCAATTATACAAGCTATTACAGGAACCGATGTAAAAAAATATGAAAAACAAACTAACATACATCCTATTGCTGAAACAATTGCATTCTTATTTACTTTATCCGCAATAATTCCCACAGGAAGTTGAATTGCAAAAGCAAAAAAGTTATACAAAATTATACTTATCAAAAGTATAATTTCATTTGCATTTTTAGCATTAACCATATAGGTTATCATTGTTGCACACGCCATATCAACCATGCAATGGATGAAACTATACATTCCTACAATTTTTATTTTTTTCATTTTATCTCCATTTTTCAATATTTAAATCATTCTATTACGTCAGAATCCACCTAAAACCATGCAATGTGTGTCAAAATCATATATATTGGCCAACCAACACAAGCGCTTGCTAAAAGGCATCCTTTTATTTTTTCACATTTTATTTTTATCTTTTCTTTTTTCACTGCATCTTCCTTTTTTTCTGACAAAAGATTATAAACAAAAAATAAAATCGCGAAAATTATTGGTAATACATATAATACAATTAACCATAATGTATACCATTCTTCAACCTCCCAAAAAAACCTCGAAGCCTCGGTTTCCATCGGAGAAATTTTAGGAATGCCAATACTATAATATTCTTCTGATTCTGCCGAAAGTTTTCTAGCCGCAGCTAGCCTCTTTTCTGCTTCAAGCAATAAAGCTTGAAAAACTCCAGATATTAAAATAATAACACTTGTACAAATCACACCATATTTTGTACTTTTTTTCATATACCCTTCCCCCTTTTTATTCCTATCTTTTATTCTAAACTTTTACATTTCTTATTTCAACAAAAAACGACTCTTTCGAGTCGTTTTGATTTTTTATTTATCTAATTTCAGTTCCACCCCATTCAACTACTACGAAACCATTTCTTTCTGGTGTTATTATCTCTTGTTCTTTTACTTCTATTGGTCTATTTAAACCTTTGTATGTCATCATAACTCTTATTACACTATCTGGATTTTTTGAAACTTCTAATGGCATATTTCTTTCTATTTCTTCTGCACTTGCAAATCTTATATAGTTATATTTATTAGTTTCTAATTTAGGTAACCAATAAACTATAAATTCTTCCGCTTCTTTATAATTTAATCCAAGTAGTTCTAATTTTTCTTCTAGGAATTTGGCACTATCTTCACCTTTTATTACAAATCCCTCGTCTTCAATTTTAAATTTTGTCACAGCTTCGCTTTCATAATATAAAGCATATAATTTTCGACCTGTTTCCAAATCTAATAAATCTCCATTTGGTTCAGCTTTAACTTCCCATGAATCTTTATATTTAGGATATGACACTGTTATTTTATCCTCTAATCCAAGCTTAACTGATATTTCTTGAGAATGTTCTGGATATAAATAAATTATTGGTTTATCTATAGTAATAAACATCGTATCTACTAAAAATCCCGCGCAAAAAAGTACAATCGGGATAACTATCATTCCCCACACTTTATATCTTTTTTTACTTTTATATAATTTAACTATATTTTCATTTTCTTTATCAGCTTTATCAATTGAAGCAATTTCACTACCTATTACTATATTCATGACCACTCCCCAAATGAACGAAATTATTGCAAAAAAATTACAAATCCATCGAAACCATCCTGTCAAATTGTATCCACAATGTTTATTATCAAAATAGTCTAAATCATCTACAGCAAAACATATTGCACTATTCATGATTACACTGATTATCGTAAATAAAAAACAAAAAAACTTTTTCATCTTCTTCCTCCTTTATTTTTCTTAATTTCCATTCTAAACTTTTACATTTCTTATTTCAACAAAAAACGACTCTTTCGAGTCGTTTTGATTTTCAAATTTATTTAATTTTACTTGTAGATAATTTCATTATAAAGTATGAAACGATTGCTCCCATTGTTGCTGTAATTAATTGTGTTGTTCCCATTGTTGCTTTTAACGTTTCAGCAACTTTACCTGTAGCAGGTAAAACTGAAAGTGACATCCATATACTTAAAGTTCCAAATATAAATGCAACTTTAATTGCAATCGCTA
>CAZEVD010000036.1:0-9916 GCA_964515475.1 uncultured Eubacteriales bacterium | reverse complement strand
ATAAAGGTGTTTATTTACAAAATTACTTAAACACAACAATTTGCAAAATGTGTACTTTTTGGTAATTGTTTTATGTAAGGGAGGAACAATTATGAATAATTTGAGATTTTTTAGAGAAATGGCTTGCTTGACAAGAAAAGAACTTGCATCTTTAATGAATGTGACGGTATATACATATATGGGATACGAAGAAGGAAGAATGATAATGTATGATGAAACATAACCTTGGTGTTTAATAATAACATATTAACTAGTACAGTTGCAGATAACTTGTTTTTGTTAAAAGGAGAAGAAATACTATATCCGGAATATGATGTGATTGACAACAAGATTATAATTTATCCCCCTGTAGATGATGTAACAAGCGGGTATATTGATGACAGTTATTATGAATTACATATCGGTACTGGGATGAAATCTTTTGGAGGAAACAGTATGTTAAATGAAAGAATAATTTTGTTATATTTTATGGATAAATATATTGAGTACATAGATTAACACTTGTAAAATAAAATCTTTTAATAGGACTCCGAGACGTAAATGTGTCTCGGAGTTTTTGCAGTTGAGGCATAATTCAAAACGAACAAGGTCGGAATATTGACAAATCGCACGAGTTGTGCGAAAATTCACATAAGATATAAAGGAAGGGTTTGACAATTCACCATTGTGCGGTTATAATTGTAAACGTAAGAGGTGATTGTTGAATGAATAAAAAGCACATCGAAGTTCTTCCTGAAACAGTGGAAATATTATCAAAAGTTGGAGAACAGATTAAATTAGCAAGATTAAGGAGACAAATGTCTGTTGACGAGGTCGCTGCCAAGGCAGGAATTAGCCGAACAACTCTTTGGGCTGTGGAAAAAGGCAATTGTTCTGTTGCCATTGGTGCTTATGCAGCGGTTCTTAATGTTTTGGATAAAATGGATTCGGATTTTCTTTTCGTTGCCAAGGATGAGATGTTTGCTAGTAAGATTAAAGGTATTCAATTGAATACTAGAATTCGAAAATCACACAAACAATAGTTGAATAGGAGATAATATGACAAGAATAGCTATTTGTGAAGATATAAAAAATGAACAGTTGTTGTTGCAAAAAAAGTTGAAGAAGACAGGTTTATTTGTAAATCCCAACTTTGAGTTTTTTGATAATGGTAAACTGTTATTGGAACATTATCAAAAAGGAGAGAGATATGACTTTGTTTTTCTTGACGTAGATATGCCGGTGCTTGGTGGTATTGAAACCGGTAAATCCATAAGCGCAATAGATGACAAAGCCATTATTGTATTTGTGACTAATTATCCTCAATATGCAATTGAAGCTTTTGACTGTAATGCATTTAATTATTTGTTAAAGAATGCGGAAGATGAAAAGTTTAATTCAGTAATCTTTAAAGCGGTTGATAAGTATAAGACTTATCATCAGGTTTATAATATTGTTACCAAAGAGGGTATGGTAACATTAAATGTGTCAGACATTTATTATATTGAGTGTTGTCAAAAACACTTATATTTTCATATGGAGCATGGAACATATGTTACCAAAAAGACTTTAAGCGAAGTTAATGATGCGTTATCCAAACACGACTTTTACCAGGTTCATCAGGGATATATTGTAAACTTATCGAAGGTGAAAATGATTTGCGGAAATGACATTTATTTGGATAATGGACAAAAAGTGATGATTAGTGTTCGTAAGCATACCGATGTAATCAAAGCTTATGCAGGATACATAAGGAGATATATGTAATGAATGAATTGGTGATGAAAATACTGTTGGCATTGTTTAATGCTACAACATCTATACTTATAGCACAATATTTCTTTTCTTTATTTGCAGCTAAAAAAGAAAAAAATTTGTTGATTCCTTTAATTTCGTTTTTGATTTTCTTTTTATCGCCTTTGTTGGTGACAAACTCTCAGCTTAATATGGCTATTTTGGTTTTGTGCACCTTTTTGATTGCTTTGAATTACAAGTTTAACATTTACAGCAAATTAATATTTACATTTATTTTGGTTGCTTTAAGTGGAATTGTTGAAACAATTTTTGTAATATCGTTGTCTGCTATATTTGATATTGGAGCACTTGCTGCAACAAGCGGAATGTTTTCTGTTTATGGTGCATTTATGTCTAAGATTATAGTTATTATAGCTTGCATTTTAATTGGTGCATTTAAAAATAAATCACTAATAGGAAAATTCAAAATAACATGGCTTTCAATATACATACTTCCGATTGCTACTTTTTTGGTAACGTATGCTCTTCACTTATCTGCATTTTATTATAATAGTGATTCATTTTTAAGCACTTTGTCAGTTGTTTCGTTACTTATGCTGATAATATGTAACATTTTGATTTTCAAATTTATAAATAATATCCATGAAACTGCGATGAAAGATGCTAGACTTAAAACGGCAGAAGAATTAGTAAAGCAACAGGAAAAACAGTATAATATTCTTTTAGAGAATAATGAAACTATTGTTAAGTTAAGACACGATCATAAAAATTTTTTAGTTGGTCTGTTGGCTGTATTATCAGAGTGTGACAACGAAAAAGATAAATATGCGGAATTGAAAAATGAATTGGAAACTGAATTGAATATGGTCGATATGTCATCAAATATATGCATTTGTGGCAATAGTGCTTTAGATGCAATCATGTATTATAAAACCAAAGAAGCATCTGCGAAAGGTATACAAATAGTTTTCAAATACAAAAATGTTCATAAAATCGAAATTTTGGGTGTTGACATGTCAATTCTGTTGGGAAACGCGATTGACAATGCAATCGAAGCCGTGGAACGAGCAGATGGTCAATGTGACAAAAATATTGAAGTGGATGCCAGTTGGGTGAACGGGGCAATTGTGATATCTATTGTAAATGGTGTAAAAGAAAATGTTGATGTTGAAAATATGAAAAGCCAAAAAGGAAACTTTCATGGTTTTGGAATTATTAACATGAAAAATGTTGTTAATAAATATAATGGCAATATTGCATTTTCATGTGAGGATAAAAAATTCACAACGATTATAATATTGAACCCAAAACCACAGTCGGTTCCAAATACATAACAGGTGTGCCGCAAGGATTGATTTAAATTAAAGCAAGTAGTATCATCATATTGAAGGTACTACTTGCTTTTTCTGAGGTGATAAAATGTATAATAGGATTGCTAAGTATATAACTTATGAAATGCTTAAAAACTCAATAATTAATCGAGAAAAATTCGATATTTATGTGTATGGATTCGAATTAATGATTGCATATTTTTTTTACTTTTTAAGTTTGATACTTGTGGCAATAATTACTAATACAATCATTGAATCTCTCGTGTTTTGTTTTGGCTTTATGCTTGTAAGAAAATGTGCCGGTGGGTATCATACATCATCATATTTGAAATGTCAAATTCTTTTTATCTTGAATCAATTAATTTTTGTCGGCTGTGTAAAAATCTTTTCGGAAAATATACTAATATATTTTTTGCCAATTGTTTTGTTGACCATGTTGGTTGTCATGTGGTTAATTGCTCCCATTGATAACGAAAACAAAAAGTTGACAGATGGAGAATACAATCACTTCAAAAAATTAAGCAGAGTCTGTTCTGTGATAATCACTTTAATCATAGTAGTAATGTTCGTTTTTTTTAAGACGCATGCTGTTTTGTTCTCGTTTTTGATGGGTGTATTTTCTGCGACGGTTTCTGTTATAGTAGGTTGTTTTCAACAAAAACATATAAAAAATAATATAAGGAGGTGAAAAAATGAAAAAGATAATGTCATTTATAATCAAGCATTCAGGAGTATTTGCCGCTATTGCTTTGGTTGTTAGCATTTCATCCTTAGACTCGGCATGTTATATTGGATATCACCAGTCTGAAGTTCCTGAAGCATTGAATGTTTACAGAAGATGAAATCGCAAGTAAGATTATAACTAAAATACAGCAGATGTAATTAGGCATCTGCTATATTTTTGCTAATATATAAAATTTGAATTATACGAATAGGGCTCGTTAAACGACGAATGTCCCAAATATATTGAATATCTAAAATTTAACTGTTATGATGATAATTACAAATGTTATATGTAAAGGAGTAAAAATATGAAAAGAAAACATTTATTAACCATTTTAATAGTTGCTATGATGCTATTATTCGCATTAATTTGCCATGCAGAAACTGTGACTCATTTAGACATTATTGAGGATGAGCAAGGTATATGGGGGCGTTTCGACACAAATTATAATGATGACAATAGTTTGACCAATGATGCTGTTAATTTGATGTCGGAAAGCGATGTCTATTCAACTGCACCGGAAATTGTTGGCTATGATGTAAGAACTTCATCTATAATCGACGAAAATGAAAATGTTTTGAACATTTTTAGGGTTCGAACAAAAGTGTCATATGAACAGAATGAAACTTCAAAAGAACATGGTTTTATTTATGCTTTAACAAAGGATTTGGAAGAAAATGACGAAGATTTAACTTTGGAAACAACAAGCGCAAGCTTTGGAAAAGTTGTTACTTTTGGCAAGACACCGTATGATTCATCGAGCGATGAGTATGCAATTTATTCTGAGAGTATAAATGTTTTAGAGCAAAACTTTACATTATATTTAACCATACGTACATATGCAATTTATGAGGTTGATGGCGAAGAAGTTGTTGCATATGGCGATTTGGATTTTAAATCTTATTACAGAATGGCAAAAGCCATTGTAGAAACATATGGGGAAGAGTGTAGTGATTTTTTGACAGGAAATGTAGAGATTGCCGAGACAAATATTTTAACATCTGCTGAAGAAAAAGATCTGTCTTCGGTAATTAGCGATCATCTTGTGGGCACCGATATATATGCCATAAAATTCGTTCCGGATGATAGTGGTTTTTATACATTGAATACGAACTCTGATGGTGTAACATACGAGTTGTTAGATGAATATGGTAGTAATTACACCGGTGTTGAAATAAATGATGAAACAACATATACAGCATATTTATTTGAGAAGAATAATACATATTATGTTCGGATGACTGGTGAAATGAATTCGTCATATTCCATTACTGCAACCCCTTGCCTGCAAGAAGCAATAATATATGACTTTGCAGAAGGAGCAGGTGACTTTACTTGCGGAAATGAAGCAACCGGAACTGTTGAAGATGGTATATTTAAAGTTTCAATAGATAAATCGTATTCATTGACCAAAGCATACATACAGAATAGCAATCTTTCGCTTGATTTACTCGATTATTCACGTTTGATAATTCGTATGAAAAACACTACGGATACAACTGCACTTTCAGGAACCGTAGGAATAGATCTTGAATATGATGGCAGTTCTACAAGCTATACCTTGGATTCTTCAATGCAGTCGGGTATGACGGAATTTGAAAACATAGAATTTGATTTTACAACGAGGTATGGTAATGTCAGTTCTTTAAAACTCTCATTTGGTGAGATTTTAAAGACTGTTTCGGGTGATATTTACATAGACTCTATTGCAATTATACCGATGCCGGAGGTTCTGTCTTGGGAGTTTGACGAGACAATTGAAAACTGGAGCTATAATGCACAGATAGAAACAGCTGTTGTTGAGGACGGTGCACTTGTGCTTGATATGCTTGGAAGCGTAACCGGTATGTCCCCTGCAATTATTTCTCCCGGAACTTCAGCATATGACATTGATAAATATGATGTGCTAACGATTTGCTTAAAGAATGAAACAGATGCGACTAATATGCATGTATATTTTAGCACATTAGAAAACGGACATGATTCATTTAATGAAAATAAAAAGTTTGTTATTGAAATAGAATCTATGTCTGATGAGTTTATAGAGTATACTATTAATCTTTCGGAACATGATTATTTCACGGATTCACTTAAAAGTATTATGATTTCAATTCCGACCAATGGCACGGCGAGCATAGATTATATCAGACTTTCAAAGCAAGCTGTAGAGCATGAAGTGGTATGGGACTTTGAAGATAACACTTTGCAAGGCTTTACTTCGAGTAACAATAGACACACTCTTTCTGTTGAAGATGGGGTTATGATTGTAGAAACTGTTAATTTGAATATAGGTGCGTTATATAGTCCGAAAACTTTAGAATTAGACACATCTGAATATCGATTCTTGGTATTAGGTGTTAACTCTGCTTCTGAAACTGCGAACTTTGAAGTATATTTTTCAACTAGTACCACAAATGGATATTTTGAAAATGACTCAACAAACAAAGTTGTATATAAGCAGATAATTCAAATTACAAAATCTGATGAGTTTAATGAATATGTTATTGATTTGGCAACATTTCCAAGTGGGTGGTCATCAGCGTATACAGGTATATTAAATGAGTTGATGTGTGCAATTACAACGCCCGGCACATTCAAATTTGATTATATAGAAATAAGATAGTATTATTTGATAGGTCGATTTTTTGAACAGAATGGAGTGAATTTTGATGAAGAAAAAACTAAGTTGTATTTTTGTCGCCTTACTTTTATGTATGCTATGTTTAACCGTTTCGGCAGAGGTGAACAAAGACTTCTGCATCCATATGCAAAAACTTAACGGAATAGGATATCTTTACAATATTGACGGTATACTTTACGGTTTTGAAGAAAAAGACGGCATCACCGCAAGAATAGGAAGATATGCTTCGGCATCCTCTGAAATGACAGAAATAATGTCACCCTTTGTTTCGGAAAACGAAAAAGTGATTTACTTTGAAATTGCGGCATTTGATACCGAAACGGAAACCGTGGTGGATTACCCTGAAAAAGTCTCAATGGAAGCGGTAGTTTTTAAGCCTGCGGGCTCGGGCTTTACCTCCGCAATGGGTAAAGACTATCGGGTATATAAGATTTCCGATACTGCAAATGAACTTACCGTTACAGACAGTGATTTGTACGAATTTTCATTTGAAACGGATGCTTTCGGAACATTTGCCGTTGTATACAACCCCAATGCCATAACACTCACCTTCTATGACGGCGAAAACATTTATCACACAATAGAGAATCTTGCTACAACCGATGAAATAACACTTCCCGAAAAGCCGCAGAATAAGGATATCGACGGTACGCAATATGAGTTTTGCGGCTGGTATTCAAGGGAAGACGGACAGGGTCTCAGACTTTATGACGGGGTCGATTTGTATAGTATCGGCGCAGGCTCTGTATTTGCTTATTGGCAGCCTGAAGGCAACCCGCATATTGCATCTCTTGAACTGCTGGATGACCCCGAAGCCGATGATGATATAGCAGGCTCACTCTATGGCTACAGAGAAACGGATGAAACAACCGTAAAACTCATCAGATTTTCAGAAACCTCTGAAACAGGACAGGTACTTGCAGAGTTATTCGCCAATCGAGTTGAAGACGGACAAAAAGCAATGTTCTTTGGTCTTGTTGAATACGATAAAGCGGGTGGTGAAATAATCGGTTATTTGGACGACACGACACTTGGTGTGACAATATCCTTTGCCTCGGAGGGGATACTTGGAAAAGATTATAAGGTTTATAAAATAATCAGTGAGAGTGCTTACCAAGCGGCAAGTGTTACTGAAAGTGACACTCTTAGCTTTACATTCTTGACAGAAGGTCTTGGCATATTCGCTGTGATTTATGACACAAGAATTGTATCTGTTGATTTTTATGACGGAGAAGCCTTGTATAAGTCACAGCCCCTATCTCTTGATGAATTTATTTCTCTGCCCGAAGCTCCGGTCAAAGAAGGCTATACATTTGAGGGCTGGTATTCGGAAAAAGACGGGAATGGTATAAAACTCGAAGAGGGTATGACTTATTTAGACCTGGAAAGTGATGTCGTATATGCATATTGGGTAAAAAAATCTCCCGATATTTACAAAATCTCAACTGTTGATGATTTTAATGCATATGCTTCTCTCATAATAAGCAATAACGAAAACTACGGCGGTGCCGTATATGTCCTTGAAAATGATTTGGATGTAAACGGTATATATCTTACACCGTTCGGTACGGAAGAAGCACCATTCTGCGGAACGTTTGACGGTAACGGCAAGAAGATTTCAACCGTTACCTTTGAAGATGTCAAATATTCGGGTATTATCGGATATATGAACGGTGGAACCGTTAAAAATCTGTTTGTTTCATACAACGACACATCTTCAAGAACTTATACAAACTGTACCCGTTTCGGCGGTATTGTTGGCGTTATTGATACTGCAGGTCAATCTGATATTCAGATTTATAACTGTAAAATAAGCGGTAATGTAAAAATTTCAACACAAGGCTTTATGCGTTACGGCGGAATATTCTCTGATTTGAGAGCAGATGCAGGAAATGTGAAAATCAGTGACTGCGTAACATTTTGCAATGCCGATATTGAATCGGGTAAAACGGGTTATGCGGGTGGTTTAGGCGGTTATGCGTATTCAACCAATACGAGTATTTATGATTACGCAATAGAAAACTGTATCAACTACGGAAATGTATCGCTTAATTCTTCGGCTTCATCATCATATGCGGCAGGCTTTGTTGCATACACATTCAGAGATGACCCGAGTTATATTGACGGCATAGACGGAAGCGACATTTTTAGTACAGCGAGCTTATTTGCAGATGAAAGTAATTATGTAAACTGTGTATCCTTTGGTAATTCGTCGGTGACTGCCTCGAAAAATGCATATTACGGTGCGTTTGTCGGGGGTGCCAATGAATTTGTAAGTTTTGATAACTGCTATGTGAGTTCTGAAAATGAATTGACGGGAACTGTTCTTTGTGAAGTCGATGTTACCTCAAAGACACCTGATGAAATGAACACAATCGAATTTCTGACTGATACTTTAATGCTTGATGCGGAAAATGTATGGTGCATAAACAGTGCCGGTTGTGCAGATCTTAAGATGTTTGAAGAAAATCCTATCACAATTATACTTGGTGATAATTTACCTGAGGGACATACAAGATATGTTGAAGTAAATGGTATTCAGACAGAAATGGAGTCCGGTACATATATTGTACCCGACGGCGAAGGAAATCTTCTTATTGAAATAACCGAGAAGGATGCGGAAGATTCCGTTGTAGATGCAGGCTATTATTTTGTTGACAGAAGTGCACGTACAGTGGAAAAACTTTTATTTGGGCCTTTTATGAGTGTGTCTGAAAATACATCTATCAGAACTTCAAGTCCGATGGGTATTCGTTTTAAGGCACAGATTCTCACTTCCGCAAAGTACGAAGAAACGACCTTTGTTATTGAAGAATATGGTTTTGTTGTTTCAAGAAAAGACTATCTCGGCGAAAATGACCTCACTCTTGATACAGAAGTGAAAGTTGTAGGTGTAGGATACAATAAAGAGCAGAATATCGATATTGTATTTGAAGCAGATGATGTATATCATACATTTACAGGTGTTGTTAAAAACATTCCCGCAAAACACTACGCAACAGACCTTGTGTGTAAGACCTACACCAAATTGACCGTCGGCGGCGAACAATTCATAGTCTACGGCGAGCCTGTAGTCGGCAATGTTTATGATACGGCAAAGAAACTTCTTGAAAACTACCCTACAAATGAGGCTTTGCTTAAGATTGTTTTGGATTATGAAAGTTCTGTTGATGTTTATGTTGATTAGTTGTCTAGAGAATAACGAGAATTACCACAAATAGGAAAAGTTATCTTCTGTAAAATCCCCGTTTCAAACAGTTTTTCTGTTTTGGAATGGGGATTGTTGTATGTAAATGACTTGATTTTTAGAGAGAGTTTAGATTGGTTTAAGAGCATATATTGTATAATTTTTAATAATCTCAATTATTTATCAATTTTATATTTAATTTAGCGCCACCTCTACCAATGAGGATTTACATATGTTAAAATGTCATTGTAAAAATGGTAAGCAGTTAAAACGGTAAGCAGTTAAGCAGGTACAGGTAT
>CAZEVD010000035.1:0-10030 GCA_964515475.1 uncultured Eubacteriales bacterium | reverse complement strand
GACATCCATATACTTAAAGTTCCAAATATAAATGCAACTTTAATTGCAATCGCTAAAAATGCACTTACAATATAATTTGCTTTTTGGTTAGCATACAAAGCTTTCATAACTAACATTATTGCTAAGTTTCCAAGCCAAATTCCTGGAATCATAAATACTGTAACTTTTGTTAGGCTTCCAAATATATATCCGCTACTTACTGCAGATATACTTGGTAATGTAGCTATTGCTAAAATTTTTCCCCATCCTTTTAAATTAAGTCCTGCAATAATTAATGCTGTATTTACTATTGTTCCAACAATTACTTGTGAATTGCTTGCTATTGCACTTTCTGCACCAAATATAAGCTTTAATATTTGAGGAACTACTGCTGGCACTAATAAAGCTCCTATAACAACCAAAAGTGTTTGAATCACTTCTCCAACTTTTGAATACTCCCATGTTTTTCTGTTAATAATTTGTTCCATAATAAATCTCCTTTCTTTTGCATCGTACATTTATAATTTTAGTACTCTTTGTTTCTTTTTACAATATCATTTTTGTCTATCAAAATTCTATGTTAAAATATTAACGAGGTGAATTTCAGTGAAAAAACAAAAAAATAAATTAGATTCTATTTTTACAATAGGTATAATAATCATAGCTCTAATCGGAGGAATAATTGATGGAGTTTATTGGCATGGGGTAAGCGAAGGTGGCTTTCCCGTTTACTCATGTATGAGTGCTTTTGTTTCTTACGCTTTTTGGATTGGTCTTTTAATTTATTATTTTATCACAAAAGAACATCAAGAATGCAAACCTAAATATGTCAGTATATCAATGTATTTCGGTCTAGCTTTCATACATATTTTTATTGCCGCACTTGGGCTAATAGTTTCCTCATCTATATTAAATATAGTTAAATAATGTACAAAAAAATCCAGTCATTATATAGACTGGATTTTTTGGAGCTTCTAACGGGAATCGAACCCGTGACCTCGTCCTTACCAAGGACGCACTCTGCCAACTGAGCTATAGAAGCAAATATTTAGCGAGGTCTCCCTCGCTTTATTTTAAAATTTTTCATCTGCAAGATGTTTATCTACTTTTTTCTTTATTCTTTGTACAGCATTATCCACAGCTTTTACGTGAGAATCAAGCTTATTAGCAATTTCTACATATGAGGCACCATTTACGTATTCGTTAAGCACTTTTAATTCAAAATCACTTAAAACTTTATTCATTGTTTCTTCAACTTTTTGGTATGTTTCATGAGTCGTAATAGTATCAAGTGGATCTGGAACAATTTCCATATCTAACATTTCTATTACTTCTCTATCACTGTCATCGTCAAAAACAGTTTTGTTAAGAGAAAGATACGAATTTAAAGGAATATGTTTTTGTCTAGTCGATGCTTTTATTGCAGTCATTATTTGTCTTCTTATACATAAATCCGCAAAGACTTTGAAAGAAACTTCCTTTTGCTCATCGAAGCCATTTATAGCCTTATAAAGGCCAATCATCCCCTCTTGGATTATGTCATCTTTTTCGGCTCCAATCATAAAAAACGGCTTTGCCTTCATATAGACAAAATTTTTATACTTTTCCATTATGTAATTTAACGCTGACTTATCGCCCGCCTTAATTTTGCAGATATATTCTCTGTCTAGCTTGTCTTGTTCATTAACCTCTGAACATACACTGCCTACTACTTTCTCTTTCACGTCAAAAACCTCCTAAAAGCTATACACGTTGTATTATAACTTTTAAAACCTCTCTAAGTCAACAAATTTCTAGAATAATTCCGTCCCGTAAGGGACAGTCCTAAAAAGGACATTTTTTTCCAATTTGTTACAAAATATTTTTCACAAAGTCCTTTTAAGGACTGTCCCCAAAAAGACCCAAAAAGACATAGAAATAACAAAATCCGGCAGTCTTAAGACTACCGGACCTTATTTGTTGTCTAATTTCAATGAGGCTTTTTATACTAAGCATCCTCATCGCAATATATGCTTATCTTAGTGTTTACTAACTGGTATATTTTTCATATTTCAGTCGCTGTCTGTAAACTATTATCCTCAATAGTTATAATTCTTAGTTCTTTTAAAAACCAGGTGTCGCTACCCAGCCGCATAAATTATCTCTGTTGTGGCGTTAATAAATTTATACTCTCATAGCGATCAGTGAACATATCTACAATTCCCCTAGCTACATCCCGTAAACCCTAGCAATAAATTCTTTAAAATAATTTTTATTTTAATTTGATATCTATTGCTTTTCGCATATATACTTTTACTCGCAAGATATGTTTTATCTTGCGCTTTCCAAATTTCTATTTTGAAATTTGTTTATATATTTTGAATTAAAGATTATTCATCCCTAATCCATAAATAATTTTAACATTTACTATTTTTTATTGCAACAATAAAAGCAAAGTTTTTTATCTTGTTTTTGAAGATATCTATTTATATAATTTAAGTATATTCGGAGGTGAAAATATGCGTTCTAGAACACTTCTTAGCGTAGTAATTATTTGTTCTATTTTTATTGGTGTATTTTTAGAATTTTTTATAATAGATCCACCTGTAGTTCTCGCCCCTGTATTAGCACAATTACATAGCGGAGAAACTGATGTTATTATTTCTTCTGGTGATAATGATAACCCTCATGATGACAACGCTGCTATTCCTGTTAATCCTAGTGGCGAAATAACGTCTGGCGAAAGCGAAGAAAACTTAGAGAAAAAGATTTCTATTCCAGAAAATGTTCAAGCAGTTTACTCTACCGGTTGGGTTATGGGAACTCCTAAACTTAGAAAACAGATGATAAATTCTTTAAAAGAATATGGCTACAATTCTATTGTAATTGATATAAAAGACGAAGCAGGACATTTAACTTACAATTCTTCTGTTCAAACCGCAATCGATATAAAAGCTTCTCAAAGAATGGTAGCAAATATAGATGATTTAATAACAGAATTGCATGATAATGGCTTATATGTAATTGGACGAATTGTAACGTTCAAAGATCCTACTTATGCATCTAAAATCACAGATATAGCATATAAAAACTCGGATGGTTCTGTATGGCAAGATTATGCAGGAAACAAATGGCCTAATCCATATAACAAAGCTTCCTGGGAATATCCAATTGCACTTGCAAAAGAAGCTGCAGGATTAGGTTTTGATGAAATACAATTTGATTATGTTAGATTTCCTTCTTCTGAAGGACGAGTTAGTCAAATAGCTTACGGATTTGAATTCGGTTCAAAAACCAAAGCTGATATTATTGTAGAATTTTTAGAAAAAGTAATGACTGAATTAGAATCTTATGACGTTCAAGTTTCTGTTGATGTTTTTGGAATAATAACAAAACGAAATGGAGACTTCGAAAATATCGGACAAGACTTTAGTAGAATTGCAAGTGTAGTTGATGTTATCTGTCCAATGGTTTATCCATCACATTATAATTTTAACGAGTACGGCTTAGCAAAACCAGATAAAGCACCATATAGTTTGATTTACAAATCTATAAACGATGCTTTAAAACGTTATAACGAATATATTAACAAAAACTACAACATATCAATAAGTGGAGATAATTTTAGCGGAGAGAAAATAATTGAAAAATCAGAACTTAATTATCAAGATTATCACTTAGCAAAAATTAGACCTTACCTTCAAGACTTTACTGCAAGTTGGCTGGGTAAAGGTAATTACTTATCATATGGAACAGCGGAAGTACAAGCTCAAATACAAGCTCAATACGATTTAGGAATAAAAGATTTCACATTATGGGATCCAAGTAATAATTATTGTTATAGTGCGTTAAAAAATGTGGAAGAAAAATGAGCAAACATTGATTGACCAAACGGGGACGCCTGACCAAACGGGGACGCCTTCATTTGGACACTTATCAATCAACTTTTTATATTTTAAGTTTTTTGAAGTGTCCAAATGAAGGCGTCCCCGTTTGGTCAGGCGTCCCCGTTTGGTCATTTCTTATTACAATCTGCACAATATGGACAACCTGAACATTCTTTATTTTTATTCTTTTTCAACAATATTGCTAATACGATTATTACAATTATTCCAATCACAATAACATCTGCAACACTAAAAATTCCTTGTTCAATTCTACTACCAATTTGATAAACTATCGTTGCTAATATCCAAGCAAATATTGTTTGAAATGCAACTGCTTTTAGCATTTTTTTAGTTCCACCTAATTCTCTTTTCATCGCTCCTATCGCACCAAAACAAGGTGCAGAGAAAAGATTAAATACCATGAAAGCATATGCTGATGCTGCTGTAAAAAATCCAAACACTCCATTTGCGGAAAAGATTTCTTCGCCCGCTTCTACATCATCTGCTAGCCCATTGATAACCGCCATTGATGATACAACTTGCTCTTTAGCAACTAACCCTTGAATTGCAGATACAGTTGCTCCCCAACTTTTTGTACCTAACATCGGTTCAAAAATCCAAGAAATTTTATTTCCAATTGAAGCAAGCATACTATCTTCTATATTGACATCGTATTCAAAATTAAATGAAAATGACACTAAAAACCATATTATAATTGAACAAATTAAAATTACACTTCCAGCTCTTTTTATAAACGCTAACACTTTATCAAAAACATCTTTAGCAACATATTTTATACTAGGTAATTTGTATTCTGGTAATTCTGCAATATATGTACTACTTGTATTTTTATAAATAAGTTTTTTCATTATAAGGGCACTAACTATTATAACAATTATTGCAAAGAAATATAAAGAAGCAGATATAGCTCCCGAATTTTCCGGGAAGAAGTATCCAGAAAACAAGGCTATAATCGGCAACTTTGCACTACATGGAATAAAAGGAGTAAGTATTGTTGTCATTTCTCTTTCATCTTGATTTTCAATTATTCTTGTTCCCATTATTCCTGGAACGCTACAGCCAGAACCAACTATAAACGGAATTAAACTCTTTCCACTCAACCCCATTTTTCTAAACAACTTATCTAATAACAATGCAATTCTTGACATGTATCCCGTAGTTTCTAAAACAGATATACATATAAACAAAATTATCAATTGAGGAACAAATCCTAATACTGCACCTACGCCAGCTATAATCCCGTCAACAACTAAACTTTTTATTATTTCAGATGTCCCTATATTTTCTAAAAACATGCTTACACTTTCCCCGAAGGTTTCCATCAACCCGCCAACCCAGTCAACGGTAAAACTGCCTACTACTCCAACAGATAGATAATACACAAAAAACATGATAACTACAAATATAGGAAAAGCTAACCACTTATTTAAAAAGATTTTATCCAATTTATCCGAAGTAGATTCCCTTCCAATACTTTGTTTATAAGAGTCTTTTTTAGCGTTTTCTATAAATCTATACCTCTTCGTTGCAATAGTTTCTTCTAAATCAGTTTCATAATTTTTTGAAAGATTATTTATAATCGAATTTATCTCATTTGAATTAAATTCTTTAAATCTTTCATCTTTCTCTAACAATTTAATAGCTACAAATCTTCGATGCGGTAATGTTTTAGGAAGTTTTTGAAAAATATTATCTATTTCATTTTCTATTTGAGAATCAAATATTCTTTTTTCTTCAAAAGTCTTTTTGTTTTTAATTTCTTTTATTAATTCATCAATACCTGTTGCTTTTAAAGCTGATATTTTTAATACCTTCGCACCTAAATTTTCTTCCAACTTCGCAGTATCGATTTTTATACCTTTCTTTTCTAATTCATCAGCCATATTAAGTGCAACAATTACTTTTGTATCAAGTTCCAAAAGTTGAGTAGTCAAATATAAACTTCTTTCTAAAACTGTACTATCCACAATATTAATAATTACATCTGGCTTTTCTTCAAAAATAAACTTTCTAGAAATTTCTTCTTCCATACTATATGGACTTAACGAATATATTCCAGGTAAATCAATAATCTCAATATCTGTATTTTTTATTTTTCCACTTTTCTTTTCAATAGTAACACCAGGCCAATTTCCAATCTTAGCATTCATACCTGTCAATAAATTAAATAACGTCGTTTTTCCACTGTTTTGATTTCCGACTAATCCAATTTTCATCCTACTACCTCCACTTCTATTTTGCTTAAATCATTTTTACAAATACAAAGTTCATAGTCTCTCAATTTAATATCTATAGGATCACCCATAGGAGCAATTTTTTTAACTGTTACTATTGTATCTTTTACAATCCCCATATCTAAAAGATGTCTTTTTATTGCTTTATCTGTTTCATTAAGTTTTAAAACTTTCGCTTTTTGACCTACAACTAAATCTGACAACACACATTTATCACCTATCTTTTTCATAGCACCCTCCTTTATGAAATATTTTTCATATTTTCAACCCAATTATATTCTTTTAAAATTTTCACGTCAATAAAATATGAATCTTTTTTCACATTTTAAACTTGTTATTTCTTGTCCATGCATATATAATATTCAATGAGGTGATAAAAATGTCTGCAACTCGTATTCCAATACAAAAAAGATCAATTGAAAAGCGAAACAAAATAATTGAAAAAGGATTTGAATTAATTTGCGAAAAAGGATACCACAACATTTCAACACCAGATATTGCTGAAGTATCGGGTGTTTCAACAGGAATTATTTATCAATATTTCACAGATAAAAAGGAAATCTTTCTAGAAGGTATTAGAAATTATTCAAATAAAATAATGTTTCCCATGATTGATATTTTAGATAAAGAAAATATCAAAATAGATAACTTCGAAAAGCTTTTTAAAAAGTTAATTCGTTCATTTGTAAAAAATCATACTATCTCAAAAAAAGCTCACGAAGAATTAATGGCAATGTCACATCAAGATAGCGAAGTTGCTAACATTTTTAAAGAAACTGAATTTGAATTGACAGATAAAGTGGCTAAGATATTAGAAGTGAACAATATAAAACTTAAAAATCCCGCAGAAAAAATTCACATTGCAATAGGTATAATTGAAAACTTTTGTCATGAAGTTGTTTACCACAAACATCACAAAATCAATTATGAAGTTATGGAAAAAGAAGTTATAAATATAGTTGTAAATTTGTTAAAATAAAGCTTTATACAACAGAAAAAGAGTTTAGCACAACGCTAAACTCTTTTTAATATTTCAAAATTTTAAGCCCCACATAAGCCGTCATGATGAGCGCATTTAAGAGCCCTGTCTCCGACAGGTGGGTGTCTTCCAAGAATATCACACGGGCTTCTCAAGCGGCGGTTTATCGCGGTCGAGCATGCACACAATATCTTGATACCTAACTCCCTAATATTTAGTGTTGGTTCTAAATAAAACTCATTGTGTCGTACCTCGTAGGGTTATATTTATTATACCATAATGAGCATATAAATCAATATTTTGGGCACATAAAAATTTACTATTTTTTACAAAAAAGTATTGACAAAATTATGTCTATTTTTATAATTAAAATCGTCTTTTATTCCAAACCCGCAAACCTTATAAAAATAAACCTTTTCAGTACGCTTAAAGATTGATATTTTTTTCAATATTTTTCACCTCAAAATGTTAATAAAAAAACATTAAAAATCACACCTTAATTTCTAATATTTTTCAAACCAAAATTTAAAGCTCAAAACGAAAAAATCGGGACAACTTTTTTCATTTTGTTGTCCCGATTTTTCTTAATCCGCATATGTTTTAAAATAACCTTTTATCCACACAATTGGTGTACCCTTATCGCCACTTCCAGATGTCAAATCGCTAAGCGAACCAAGCAAGTCTGTAAGTTGGCGAGGCGTTGTTCCTTGAGAGCTCATATCTCCCACTAAATCTCCGCCTTTTTCTTTAATTGATTCTGTAATCGCAGCTTTCAGTTCTTCTCCATTTAGTTCTGCAAACTTTCCATCAGCAAGAGCTTTAAGTTTTAGTTCATTTGGTCTACCTTTAAGCCCTTCCGTATATGCCGGTGAAACAACGGGGTCTGCAAGCTCCCAAATCTTACCTACAGGATCTTTAAAAGCTCCGTCACCATATACAAGAACTTCTACTTTTTTGCCAGTTTCCTCGTATATGATTTTTTGAATTTTTGCCACAACTTCTTCGCCTGATTTAGGGAACAACTTCAGCCTTTCCTCATCCGCTTTATTGCTTCCAAGTAGACCATACTTCGGATTGCATCCCTTTCCTTCTACAGAAGGATTAGCACAGATGTTATTCATTCCGTACAACAATTCTGCACCATGCTCTTCAAGAATTTGTCTTGTTCTAAATCTTGTGTGAATATCACAATAAAGAACATTTTTTGTGTAATCCAAGATTGCTGCCGGATTGTTGTTGAATATTATCTCGATCTCGCATCCTTCAGCCTCTGCAAGTTCTCTATAATATTCAACATAATCAACACCTGTAAATTCATGCTTTTTATATCCGAAAATTTGTCTATATTCTTCCTCATTGATTACTTTGTTGCCAATATCTGCTTTGAAAAAATCAGCTTCATCAACTAAGTGATTTCCAACCTCGTCTGCTGGTAAAGAAAGCATTAGTATAATTCCGCCTTTAGCTCCTCTGCAGATTCCCTTAAAGCACATCGCAAAGCGATTTCTGCTTAAAATCGGAAATACAACACCAATTTTTTTGTCTCCGAATTTTGCAGCAACATCACTTGCAACCTCATCAACCGTTACATAGTTTCCTTCTGTTCTTGCCACGATTGATTCAGTCAACGCAATGACATCTCTGTCTGCAATTGGAATAGAATGCTCTCTGCTTGCTTCCAAAATGCAGTTTGCGGTAATTTGTGCCACATCGTCTCCTTCGCGGAAAATTGGGGCTCTTATCCCCATTGAAATGGTTCCTAGTAGATCTTTCATGTAAATTCCTCCTTACCAAATTTTGATTTCGAGTCTTATAACGCCGTTTTTACCCGCCGATATTTTACACGCTTAGATTTTTATTGTCAAATAAATAAGACTAAAAAATCATTATTTTATTGATTTTGAGCACTTTTGCCCAAGCACAAGATACATGATAACACTCTGAAAATACCAAAATCAATAGAAAATAAACTTTAATAACTTTATTTTTTAAAATCAACAAAAGTCATTTCCCTTATGATATAATAATAAAAATACCTGAAAACAATCTGCTAAAAAAGCACAAAAAAATGGTCACTTTCGTGACCATTTTCTTTTTTAATTTATTTTATACATTGAATACATTGCCCTTATATCTTTTACTGTATAATCCGAATATACTTCTTCTTTAAATTCCCAGATAACATAGTTTTCACTGTACGTTACTTTTTTCACATTACTTACTAACGGACCTTCTGGACCATTATTTGAATCTGCTATTATCTTTGCTAAATTCTCTGTTTCATAAGAGTCATACTTTTTATATCCAGTTATAGTATCTCCTTGATATTCATATACTAATGTTTGTGAATCTCCCATGACAAATACTAATTTTCCACTTTCTTCATAAAACTTATATTTGTCATCTTTTGAAAGTTCTTTAACTTCTGAAACAAATGAATCATCAACTCTACTTGGAGATGGCGAAACAGGTTCTCTAGTATTGTTATCGTCTGTGACTTCTGGTGATTCTGACTCAGCTGATTTCTCTGTTGGTATTTCAATCTCATCTCCAGACAAAATTTCCTCATTTTCACCAGAATCAATATCTTCTCCTGAATCAATTACAATTTCTTCTCCACTAACATCACCCGACAAAACAATTTCTATCCCAGGATTAACAATTTCTCCTGAATTATTTTGAGGAGTTTTATTATCTCCTACTGGCATACTAGGATCTTTATCCATTAATAAATATATAAGTGCACATACACACAAAATAACAATAGTAATAAATATTTTAAACAACTTTTTTGTACTCATAATATTCACCCTCCGTTTCTATTATTATAATTATAAACACTTACTTTTGTCAAAAAAATATCAAATATTATTAAAAGAAAAAGAGTATCAATAAGATGAAGTTGTCAATGAAAAGTAGACAATAAAAAAGCTCTCATCGAAACCCTAGTT
>CAZEVD010000034.1:0-10172 GCA_964515475.1 uncultured Eubacteriales bacterium | reverse complement strand
TAAAAATGAACCCTCCTTGTTAAACTTTTTTGTCTAACAATTTGGGTTCACTTCAAAAACTTAGCACCTCAATTTTTATTTTAATTTTGTTGGTTCTGAATATTCAACATCAAATGTTTCTACTGTAGCACTCTTAATTACTGGTGGGTTAACTGGTCTATCTGCTTCTGCCATTTGTGTAAAATATTCTTCTGGATTTGTATAATATAACATTTGATCTACTTCTTGAGATGTTCTTATTACTGGTGAATTAACAACTGTATCAACTACGTCCATTCCCTCTAGTACTTTTCCGAACGCAGCATAGTTACCATCTAAATATGTTGAATCAGTTGTAACTATGAAAAATTGTGAACTTGCTGAATTTGGTTCACTACTTCTAGCCATTGAAAGCACACCTCTTGTATGTGATAAATCGTTCTTTATTCCGTTAGCTGAAAATTCTCCAATTATATTATATGGCGCTCCACCTGTTCCATTACCATTTGGATCTCCACCTTGTGCCATAAATCCAGGAATAACTCTGTGGAAAATTAAACCATCATAGAAACCACTCTTTACTAATGATATAAAGTTTTCTACAGATTCTGGCGCTATTTGAGGATATAATTCCATTTTTATAGTTCCAACACCATCGATTTCCATTGTTACTATAGGATTTTTTTCGATGTCTACATATGGATTTGCAGTATCTACATTATTCATTTCGCTATCTCCTTCTACTTCTTTATTTTCTTCAACATCTCCACTTGTTTGAGTGCTTGTTGTATAATCTCCTGTTGATTCATTCTCATCAACATTAGTTTTCTTGCCACAACCTGTTAAAGCTAAGGCTAATACTAAAATTGCTATTAAAGATATTACCATTATGTTCTTTTTCATTATATTATCATCCTTTCTTTTTCGCTTAGAACTAGTTTATTTTATATTCAAAAATTAGTCAACACGATTCAAAATAAATTCACATTTAAATTAACTCTAAAATATGTGTCTCAAAAGTTTAAAAATTTGTCTCCAATTACCAGACGAAGGAGTGTCCCCACGGTTCGAAAATTTGATGTCAAGGAGTGTCCCCTGAGTACGAAAAAAAGATGAGCTTAATGCTCATCTTCTTTATTCATCTCTTTTAACATTTCTAGTTGCGATATCAAAAGTGATTCCATTTTTGCTTTATATACATCAAATTGTTTTTTAGTATCTGCATATTGAATCTCTTTTGCTGAAATTTGTTTTTTAATTTCTTCAACAGATTGATTTGCTGCAAACTCCGCTTGTTTCACAATGTTATCTGCTTCTGCTTTAGCATTTTGTTTTACTGACTCAGCAGTACCTTGTGCTACAATTAAAGCATTTTGCAAAGTATCTTCAATTGATTTGTAATGTTGAATACCTTGATTTAACACTTCAATCTTGTCTTTATATTCTATATTTTCTTTATATAAACGTTCATAATCTTTAAGCAAAGTTGCCATGAATTCATGAACTTCAGCTGTACTATATCCATTCACAACTTGCTTTCCGAACGTTTTGTTTTCTATTTCTAACGGAGTAAGCATTACAAAACCTCCCTAACTAACTTCTATTTATTTAATCCATGAAACTGATAATTTGTTTTTAATGTCTTCTTTCATAACCTCGTTTGTTATTTCGTAATTAAATGGTGCTACAAGGAAAATAGCATTTGATATTTTTTGCATGTTTCCATCTAAAGCATAGGTTGCTCCACTTACGAAGTCTATTATTCTTCTAGCTACGTCTTTATTTACATATTCTAAATTAAGAATTACAGACTTTTTCTCTTTTAGATGTTCACAAATTTCTTCTGATTGTTCAAAAGTGCTTGGTTGAGAAATAACAACCTTAACTTGTTGCATTCCAGGCATTCCTACCACCTTCTTACTCTTATTAAAAAATGGTGTAGTTGCTTGTTGTTCTTTTTCCTCTTCATATGCAGGAGCACTAGTCATTTCTGGCTCATAGAAATCAGTATCTTCTAAACCTTCTCCTTCACTTACACCTAACATTTCCCAAAATTTATTCATGAATTTATTTCCCACTAAAATAACCTCCCTAAAAACATACTTTTATCTTTTGTATACTATTATTTTTCTAACACATTTCAATCCTTTTATATTCATATTTTATTGATATAGAAAGAGGTTGTCAAACGAATTGCTAATTTGTAACCATTATTTAATATACATGTAATTTTTTTGTAACATAGTTTTGCTCTAATCTACAAGTATTATTTCATCATATAGCTTTATCGTTCCTCTATTAGATATGCTTTCCTCGGGAATTCCAAGTTGTTTTAGTTCATCATCAGTATAATTATCTATTATTACAAATCCTTTTGCTCTTTTTAAGACCTTTACATAAACTTCTGTGTTATAATACGCTTTCTTTACCATGACAGTCTTAAGTTCCACATCTACATACTCTTTTTGATTATCTCCTGATGATATTATCTCTCCGCTGGATATATTTTCAGAATTATTCGAAGTACTGTCTCCTGATTCTACTTTAAATGTTGTAGTATACATCATATCTTCGTTTATTTTCAGACCTTTTGATCTCCACCAAACTACATCTAACCCTATTTTTCTATACTTAGTTAACTCTTCAACATTTGCATCCGTCTTAAATATAACTAAAATTCGATCATCTTCATTAGAAAAATATTCTACAGTAGTTGGTATCAATCTATCTCCAGTATTCTTAAATCTCAAATACACTGTTCCGTTTAAAAATATATCTTCCGCCGCATCTGCTCTTAATGGCACTGCTATATAACAATTAAAATTATCTACAATTTTTACTTCATCTGTATCAACCGAAATAATTTCATCTGTTGTAAGCTTTAAATTTTCTAAATAGTCAATTGTAAGATCTGAAAAGCTTGCCGGTGTCAATAAGTTTTCATATCCATCAACTCTATACGAAACAAGCCCAGAAGTTGTTGCGTGTAATGCCTTTTCCGAATTATTTAACTCAGTTTCATATTTTGTTCTTTCTTCTATTAAAGATTTTAATTCAGAACCTGCTGGACTAAGCTCTCCTACAATTTTTGCTTTTTTCTCTACTTTCTTATTTATTTCTTTTGTATATTCTTTTGTCGAATCTATAAAGTTACTGTTTTTCAAATTCGCATATATGTAATTTTCAATTTCTGTTTCTAATACTTTTACATCATTGGTAAAAATAGTTTGTTGGCTTTCTATCGCCTTTTCTATTTTTGTATCCAACTCAGCTATTTTCTTTACTAATTGTTCCTCTGCCTTAGAAACAAAATTCATGATAACTGAACCTTTTGAAACTCTTTCAGCATCCGATACAGATGTTTTTATCATACCGTCATACCCAGACAAATCTACCAATTCTTCTTCACGTATTACATATCCAATTACTTCTTCATAGTTTATAAGTTCACCGTGTTTTACTAATACGGTATTCGCTGGTTTTTGAAATAATCTCACTAAAGACACAACAAAGAAAACGATACAAATTATAAAAATTGACATCGCTACAAGTAATACATTTTGATTAATTTTCTTTTTCTTTTGTTTTGCCATAGACGCCTCCGAATTATTTATTATATTCACTAATCACTACTTCAGTTATTTCATCTAGACTTAACCATTTTATTTTTTCTTCTCTTCTAAACCAAGTAAGCTGTCTTTTTGCATATCTTCTTGTTTCCATTTTTAATTTTTCAATCATTTCTTCACAAGAAACTTGTCCTTCAAGATATTCTTTTACTTCTTTGTATCCCAATCCTTGAAGTGCAGTTTTAGAAATCTCGTATTTATCAAGTATATATTTTACTTCTTCGATCAAACCTTCTTCAAGCATTTGATCAACTCTTAAATTTATTCTATCATACAATTTTTCTCTTGGTGTTTCAATTCCATAAACTAAATAATCATATTTAGTTTCTTTTATTGATTCTTTATCCAACTCTGTCTTTGTCTTTCCTGTAACTTTGAAAATCTCTAAAGCACGAATAACTCTTCTTACATTATTCATATCTATGTTTTCTGCAGCAACAGGATCTATTTCTTTTAACATATCATGTAAATAATTAGGCCCCTTACTTTCAGCTAAAGCTTGCATTTCTTTTCTATATTCTACATCTTCTTTAACTTCCGAAAACTCAATTCCATTAATAAGGGTACTAACATATAAACCTGTACCACCAACAATTATTGGCAATTTACCACGTGACAATATTTCTTCAATAGCTTCTTCAGCCATTTTCTTGTACATTGTAACATTAAATGTTTCGTCAGGAGAAACAATATCCATCAAGTAATGTTTTATTCCATCTCTTTCTTCCATTGATGGCTTTGCAGTACCTATATTCATTTCTTTATATATTTGCATAGAATCTGCAGAAATAATTTCTCCATTTAATTCTTTTGCAAGTTTTATTGATGTTGATGTTTTACCTGATGCTGTCGGTCCTACAATAACAATTACTTTTGGTTTCAATTTTCTCACTTACTTTCTGTTAAATTTCTTTTCAATTTCATTTTTAGAAATTCTAATAGCTGTAGGTCTTCCATGAGGACATGTGAAAGGGTTTTCCAAAATCATAAGTTGATCTAAAAGACCTATTAGTTCTCTTTCTTCTAATCTCATGTTAGCTTTTACCGCAGCTTTACAAGCAACCGTTGCTATGAATTTTTCTTCTATTTCTTGAGCATTCGTTCTATTAGTAATATCTATTCCATCTAATATGTCCATAAATAAATCTCTAGTATTCATTTCAAAACAAATTACTGGAACACCATTTATTTTTATTGTATTATCGCCGAATTCTTCTATAGCAAATCCCGCTTGTTCAAAAAGTTCTATGTGATCTCTTATCATATGCATATCTCTTTTTGAAACTTCCAAAATATCCGGTAATAATAACATTTGAATTTCTTTTCCACCTGCACGATAGAAATTCTCTTTTACTTTTTCATATAAAACTCTTTCATGTGCAGCATGTTGATCTAATATATAAACATCATCTTCGTATTGAAGTAATATATATGTATCAAATGCAACTCCTAAAAGTTTGTATTCTGGTATTGGAGAAGTATTCTTCATATATTCGTCAATCATATTTCTAGGTTCTTCTTCGACCATATTTTTTACTGTTAAATCTTCTTGAATTGTATTTTCAACATATTCGTTTTCTTGATTTACATGTTCTTCTGTCGGTACAACATTTTCAGTCCAAGAATTTTGAGATTCTGTTTCTTGAGAATTTGTTTTTGTTTCAGTAGTACCTATTTCAACTTCATCTGCTAAAGGTTGTTTTACAGGCTTTTCATCATCTACAATTGTATTTAATTTTTGAATAAATGATCCCGGTTTTGTAGATTTACCAGCTTGTACTTCAATGATATATTCATTTTCTTTTAAAGTACTTTCTTTAACAGCATCTTTCTTTTCTTGTTTTCCTTTAAATAATTCAAACAATGTTTTCTTAACTTCTTTTTCTGGCATTACAGTTGTAGTTGTTTGCACTGTGTTTTGAATAGGTGTAGCTACAGAATATGTTGAATCTTCTGCTTTTGTTTCTTCATTATCCTCTCTAGTTAAATCAACACCTAATAAAGTGTTTTTTATAGCATAATGTATTGCTTTAAATACCTTGCCCTCTTCTGAAAATCTTACTTCTAATTTAGCAGGATGAACATTAACATCAACCATTTCTGGTGGCATCTTAATATCTAAAATACAAAAACCAAATTTACCATGAGGTATCATAGTTTTATAAGCTTCGTCAGCTGATGCAGTTAAAACTTTATCTTTAATAAATCTTCCATTTACATAGAACATTTGATTAGCTCTATTAGATCTTGCAATCTCAGGTTTTCCAACTACACCTTTTATTTTTATATTTTCAAATTCAAAATCTACACCAACTAAATTTTGAGCAATATCTTTGCCAAACACGTTATAAACAACATCAACCATGTTGCCATTTCCACTTGTTTGTAAAACTTCTTTTTTATTATTTAATAATCTAAATGCGATGTTTGGATTTATCAACGCAATTCTTTCAACCGCATTTTCTATGTATCCACCTTCAGTAAAATCTTTTTTCAAGAATTTATATCTTACTGGTGTATTATAAAATAATTCTCTAATAATTATTGTCGTTCCAAAAGGAGCTCCACACTCTTCTTTTGATATTATATTTCCACCTTCAACAACAATCTTAGTTCCAGTTTCTTGATCTTTAGTTCTTGTTACCATCTCTAATTTAGAAATAGCAGCAATACTAGCTAAAGCCTCACCTCTAAATCCCATTGTTAAAACTTTGATAAGATCTTCGGCTTTTCTTATTTTACTTGTGGCATGTCTTTCAAAAGCAATTTCCACATCATCTGGTGCAATACCTTTTCCATTATCAGTAATTCTCATGTAAGTAATACCACCATTTTCTATTTCAACAGAAACTGATGTTGCACCCGCATCTAAAGAATTTTCAACTAATTCTTTTACAACGTTTGCCGGTCTTTCAATAACTTCACCTGCTGCTATTTGATTTATTGTTAAATCATCTAACAAAACTATATTTCCCACTTAACAGACCTCCTCTTTTGTATTATTTTATTTCAAGTTATATTTTTTCATAATTGCATAGATTCTATCTAATTGTTCAACTACTTCAGCCTTTGCTTCTTGATTTATATCAGTTGCGGTAACATATGGTGTTTCTTCCACAGTATCACATTGATACATAGGTCCATATTCCAAAGTAATTGTTTCAAGCGTTGGACAATTTTTTATTACCCATTCTAAAAATTCATAATCCTCTTCATTCATCTTTGAATGATTTGGTGTTAACATTCCAGATGGAGTTAACATCGAACCGGCCAAATGTATCTCAACTAACTTATCCATAGGCAATCTTGAAACATATTCATCAAAGGGAATTTCAAGACGTTCAGCAGCCGCTCTTGCATGACCTATATCAAACAAGAAACCACAATCATTTTCATTTATCACTTTTGAAATATATTCTGGTATCATCAAAAATTTATTTTGTGGTTTATTGGGAGAATAAGGCACATTTTCTAATATAACTCTCATTCCAAAAATTTCTTTTAGTCGTTTTATATTTTCAACAATTCTTTGTGTAACTTCTTCTTCCAAAGCCGGATCTTCAACACATCTATTTATGTGAGATGAAACATATGGTGTATTACCTCTTTGATAATAATCTTTTTGAAGTTCATTATCACGATTTTCCAAAAAATCTACATCGGCAATATTAGAACCATGTCCAACATATCCATGAAACATTACATCTCTTTGACTTAAGCACCAATCAAACGGCGTAAGATCATTATCTATACTATACAGTTTAATATAATCTATATAATCAATTTTTCCTTCTGGCATTAATTCTCTAAGTTCCATTAAATAATTTACACAAAGTTTCATCAATCTTTCTCCTTAGTTTTTATAATTTACTTTTTAATTTTACTAATGTATTTAAAGCTTCAATTGGTGTAAGTTCATTTACGTTTATCTTATCTATTTCCGAAGCAATTTCTCCTAATTTATAATTAAATAAATCAAATTGATTTTGCATTGCATATGCTTTTTTAGTTTCTTGTGGTTTTGTATTTACAAAGTTATTTTCTTTTAATGTTTTTAAAATTTCATTTGCTCTTGATGTAACATTAAGTGGTATTCCTGCAAGTTTTGCAACGTGCACACCATAACTTTCATCTGCACCACCACGAACAATTTTTCTTAAAAAGATTACATCTTCTCCTTTTTCTTTAACTGCAATACAATAATTCTTTACGCCTTCTATTTTATTTTCTAACTCTGTAAGTTCATGATAATGTGTTGCAAATAAAGTTCTGGCACCGATCTTTTGACTGTCTGCTATATGTTCTACAACAGCCCAAGCAATTGATAATCCATCAAAAGTAGAAGTTCCTCTTCCGATTTCATCTAAAATCAATAAACTTTTCTTTGTTGCATTAGAAATGATGTTTGCAACCTCATTCATTTCAACCATAAATGTTGATTGACCTGATGCCAAATCATCTGAAGCTCCAACCCTTGTAAAAATTCTATCTACTATACCAATCTTTGCATAATCTGCTGGTACAAAGCTTCCTATTTGCGCCATCAAAGTTATAAGTGCAACTTGACGCATGTAAGTAGATTTACCCGCCATGTTAGGACCAGTTATAATATTTACTCTATCAGTTGTTTGATTTAAAACTGTTTCATTAGGAACAAATTCTCCTGATGGAATAAGTCTTTCAACAACAGGATGTCTACCTTCGTTTATAATTATTTCATCAGAATCTGTCATCTCTGGTTTTGTATAATTATATTTTTCAGCAACTTCTGCAAGTGAACAAAGTACATCAACAATAGCTACCGCATTGCTACTTTGTTGTAATCTTTTTATTTCTAAAGAAATAGCATCTCTTACTTGCACAAAAATTTCATATTCCAAATTTATAACTCTATCTTGTGCACCTAAAATTGTACCTTCAATTTCTTTTAATTCACTTGTGATAAATCTTTCACCAGTTGTTAAAGTTTGCTTTCTTGTATATCTATCTGGAGCAAGTCCTACATTAGATTTTGAAATTTCAATGTAGTAACCAAAAACTTTGTTATATCCAACTTTTAAATTTTTAATTCCAGTTAGTTCTCTTTCTTTAGCTTCTAACTCAACAATCCAAGACTTACCTTCAGTAGATGCTTTTCTTAATTTCATTACTTCTTCATTATATGAAGCTTTAATGATTCCACCTTCTTTAACACTTACTGGTGGTTCATCAACAATTGCTGCTTCAATTAAATTTGCAATATCTTCTAAAGGATCTAAACTTTCATAAAGTTCTTCTAATATTGGCGATGTAAAACTAGCCAATTCTTTTTTTAGAGCAGGTAATTGCAACAATGAATTTTTAAGTGCAACCATATCTTTTGCATTAACTGTTCCATAAGCAACTTTACCAGTTAATCTTTCAATATCATAAACATGTTTTAATAACTCTGTTAATTCACCTCTTCTCATTGCAGAAGATTTTAATTCAGCAACACCCTCTAATCTATGATTAATTTCAGATACTTCCATAAGAGGTTTTTCAATCCATCTTCTTAAAAGTCTTCCTCCCATAGATGTTTCTGTTTTATCTAATACCCAAAGTAAACTTCCTTTTTTGCTTCTATCTCTTAAAATTTCAGTAAGTTCTAAATTTCTACGAGCAACCGAATCAAGCACCATGAATTTTGAAGTATTATAATACTCAACATTAGAAATGTGTTTCATATCTATCTTTTGAGTACTTTTAATATACGCAAATAAAAGTTTTGAAGCTTCTTTTGCATATGGATAATCTTTTAATTTTTCATATCCTGAAACCGCAAAATCCAAAAGTTCTTCATCTGTTGTTGTTATATATGTTTTTAATCTATCTGTTATCTCTTTTATTTCTGTGCTGCCACCAAGCATTTCTGGATTAACAACAATTTCTGCTGGTGCAAATCTAACAAGTTCATTTAATGTTTTAGCAAAGTTATTTCCTTCTGTTATTTGAGTAGTACAGAATTCACCAGTAGATACATCTGAATATGCAATCCCATAATAAGTACCAACTTTAAAAATTGCTGCTACGTAATTATTTTTTCTTTCTTCCAAAATGTTTGATTCAATAACTGTACCTGGTGTGATAACTCTTACAACATCTCTTTTTACAATACCTTTGGCAGTTGCAGGATCTTCCATTTGTTCACAAATAGCAACCTTGTGTCCATTTCCTACAAGTTTAGCTATATAATTTTGAACAGCATGATGAGGAACTCCACACATTGGAGCTCTCTCTTCTAATCCGCAATCTTTACCAGTAAGTGTTATTTCCAACTCTTTTGATGCAGTTACAGCATCATCAAAAAACATTTCGTAAAAATCACCTAATCTATATAAAAGAATACAATCTTTATATTCTTCTTTTGTTTCCATATATTGCCTCATCATCGGCGTTAAGCCTTCCATTTACTTCACATCCTTCACCCGAAATTTTATCATTTTAGGCCCTTTTTTGCAAGAAAAGAAGACTAAAACGCCGAGCACTTTTGTGGGTTAAACAATCATTTGTCACAAAATATTTAAAATACTATATTTTGAGTAC
>CAZEVD010000033.1:0-11137 GCA_964515475.1 uncultured Eubacteriales bacterium | reverse complement strand
CTGTCCCCTAAGTACGAGTTCCGTAAAGTTTGATTGACCTTAAGATGCTTTTGAAATATAATGTTTTTAGTAAAAGGAGGCTAGATTTTATGAAAGATAAATTAATTGCTATGGCTATAGATCCTAATAATATAATACAAGAGTTGTATGGTCCGCCTATTATGCCTAAAAAATCAAACCCACTTTTTATAACTTCGATTTGCATTGGTGCAATTGCGATAGTTGTTGGAGTTGTGGTTTATATTAAAAAGAAATTAAAAAAGAAAAAGGATGATGAAAATGGAGAAGATATTGAAAAATAAAAAAGGCGTTTCTATGGTTTCATTAGCAATAACTATTATTGTAATAATTATTTTGTCAGCTATTGCTTTTTCAAATTCGAGTGGAATGATTAATGAATCTACTGAAGCTGTTACAGAGGCTGAAATTATGGCAGATAATGACGAAATAAGAGCATTGCTTACTTATTCTATTGTTGATGATACTGCTAAAATTGGTATTAAGCTTTCAGATGCTTCGATAGTTGTAATTGGTAGTGGAGATGTTTCTTATGGAACAGGTTACCATTTGATTGTTGGTGGAGATGAAGAAGATTTAGATGTTATCAAAGAAAAAACCGGTGTTTCAAATATACAGACATATAAAGATTTAACAGCTCCATATGTTGTAAATTATGCAAATGGAACGTATGAAAGAATTGATGAAATTAAATTTAGATAGGATTTTAATATGAGAGAAATTTTAAGTGGACTTAGAAAAGCTATAGATGATTATAAAATGATAGAAGAAGGGGATAAAATTGCCGTTGCTCTTTCTGGTGGAAAGGATAGTATTGCACTTTTATTAGCATTAAAGAATTTGCAAATTTTTTATCCTAAACATTTTGAGATAATGGCAGTTACAATTGATCCTGGCTCTAACACTTTTGATATACCATTACTTGAAAAACTATGTGCAAAAAATGATATCGAATATGTTGTAGAAAAAACTAATATAAAAGAAATTGTTTTTGATTTAAGAAAAGAAAAAAATCCTTGTTCATTATGTGCTAATATGCGCCGTGGTGCATTAAATTCTGTTGCTAAAGAGCACGGTTGTAATAAATTAGCACTTGGACATCATAAAGATGACGTTATTGAAACGTTACTTATGAATTTGTTTTATGAAGGTAACATGACTACTTTTTCACCGGTTACATATTTATCAAGAAGTGAAATAACTGTAATTAGACCTATGATTTACCTTGAAGAAAAACAAATAACAGGTTTTATAAAAAGAAATAATATAACTGTAATGAAAAAAACATGTGAAGCAGATGGAAATACACAAAGAGAATTTTTTAAAAATTTAGTAATAGAACTTTCTAAAAAAATACCCAGATTAAAAGCGAGTATTTTTGGTGCGATAGAACGTTCAGCGATTAAAGGGTGGAGCAAAGATATTTAAGAAAGGATGAGGCATAAGTGAAAAAGAAAATTTTTGCACTTATTGCAAGCTTATTACTAATCACAAATTTTTCAACTGTATTTGCTTTAGAAAAACTTTATGAAAAAGAAACTGAAGAGATAATATCATCTGGAGCGATATTAAAAACATACGAAAGATTTACAGATAAAGGTTGGCTTGCAATAAATATCGTTGAAGTTGATTTAAAAGATAAGAATACAAGTGTAGGATTATTGACATCAGCAAATGGTTTAAAAACATTTCAAACTGTTTCTCAAATGGCAAAAGCAAATGATGCTATAGTTGCCATCAATGCAGATTTTTTTAACGGAACTTCTGTAAAAGGAAATGCAATAGGTCTTTCGATTTCAAAAGGAGATTTTTTAACATCTACTTATTACGAAAACGAAATTAAAGATTCATTTGCAAGTTTCGTTTTAGATGAAAAAGATAATGCGTGGTTTGACTATTTTTCAAATGTTATAACTATTACAAATCAAAAAAATGATGAAGTGTTTGCAATAGGAGAATATAATAAATTTTCATCCAACTATATTTATCCAGTAATTTATACAGCTGAGTGGGGAGAAGAATCTATTGGAACTGTAGATAATGGAATTCCTCTTACAGAAATGCTTATAAAAAATAATAAAGTTGTAGAGATAAGAGATAATGGAGAACCATTTGAAATTCCTTCAAAAGGATATGTTGTTTCAACAATTGGTGAAACTGCAGTACGAATGAAAGAAATTTTCAAAAAAGGAAATAAAGTAGAATTAGATATAGAACTTGATTTAGATATAGATGATGTTGAAATGGCTGTATCTGGTGGAGCAATGCTTTTAGTAGATGGAGAAATTCCTGAAAAGTTTACAGCAAATATTACTGGTTCTAATCCAAGAACAGCAGTAGGTTTATCAGAGGATGGAAAAACGTTATATCTTATAACTGTTGATGGTAGAAGTGATAACAGTATAGGCATGACACAAACAGAACTTGCAGAATTTCTAAAAGAAAAAGATATCTACACAGCAATGAATTTAGATGGTGGCGGTTCTACAACAATGGTTGCTAGAAAATTAGGAAATGAAGAAATAGAAACGATAAACAAAGTTAGTGGTGGCGTGCAAAGAATGGTGCCTAATGCAATTGCAATTTTTAATACATCTAGAACAGCAGCGTTATCTAATCTGATTTTAAAACCAGAAAAAACAGAACTTACAGTAGGAGAGAGTATTAGCATAGACGTTAAAGGATATGATAAATATTACAATCCTAAAGATGTAGACTTTGATGATGTGAAATGGAGTTTTGAAGGTGCAGAAGTAATTATTGAAGATGGAACAATAATGGCAAGTGGAGAAGTGGGAGATGTTACGATAACAGCTAAAAAAGGAAAGGTACAAGAAATTTTTGAGTTAAAAATACTTCCAAAACCACAAACATTTGAAGAATTATTTTCGGGAGATGTTAGTGGAGATAATGAAAGCGGTGAAAAGTTATTTAAAATTATTTTCCATGAAACAATAGAAAATCAAAGCACGTTGTTATCAAGATTGATTAGTAATAAATTTTTAAAAGAAGTTGATTCTAAAGCAGATGTTGTAGTTAGTTTAAATGATGAAATTTTAAGTTATGAAACAAAAGTAGCAAGTGTAGGAAAATACAACTGTGAAGATGTGGAAAACGCAACATTTATTTCAATAGATATGTTAAATGGTGGAATAAGAAAAACAGATTTTAATCAGTGGACTGAATTTCAAGAAGACATTAAAGAATCTGAAAACAAAAATGTTTTTATATTGTTAAATGCAAGCATGGAATCTTTTGAAGACAAAAAAGAAAAAGAATTGTTTGAGGAAACAATAATAAATCTTGAAAAAGAACTTAATAAAAATATATTTGTAATTGAAAAATCAGATGAAACTAATTTTGAAATTATTGATGGCGTAAAGATGATTCAAATCGGACATGATCAAATAGATGAAACAGATGGAACAAATATGATATTTAATTCAAAATATATTGAACTTACAATAAATGAAAATGAAGAATTTTCGTATGAGTTTAAGAATTTATATTAGTGTCTTTCAGGGGACAGTCCTAAAAAGGACATCATAAAATTAAAATTTTTTCAAATGTCCTTTTTAGGACTGTCCCCTGAAAGACAAAACAAAAACCTAGAGTTTATTTAGCTCTAGGTTTTCTTTTTGGTTTATTAAAATATTTAGTAATTGTTTCTATTACATCGTTTTCAACGATTGTTTGACCGTATTCATAAAGCTTTGCTTCAGCAAGTGATGGATTTTTTACGACTTGTGCATATTCTAAAATTAATGTAGTAGGCATTATTCCTGCAGTTAAGTAATAATCACCGTTTAAAGAATAAAGTTTTGTGTTTGTAACAGATTTTGCAGTTGCATGTTTGCAAAATGTACATACATCGTCAAAAGATTCAAATTTGAAAACGCCATTTTTTATAAAATAAGGCATTTTCTTTCTTTTTAACTTTATATTATCTTTTGATTGAGCAGGTTTATCTTTGTTTATTTTCAAAAGTGGTTTTTCTTTTGTTTTAGTAACAATCATTGTAAAGCTTTCGCTTCCAGAAGTAGATGTTTCAACATAAATCATTGAGTCATCCACATTAAAACCAAATTCGCGCTCTGCCTCATTCATAACATCCCAAAAAAGATCTTGTGATTCAGGAGTGTTATACACAAAAGAATATAAATCAATATTTCTTGCTGCTAAATCATCTATAGTTATTGTTATTTTAATCTTATCTTCAGCTAATTTTTCTATTTTCAAAGAAATTCCTCCTTCCTATGAAAAGAAAAGTTTACGTTACTTTCTTCTTTAAGTTCATTATACATAGTGGTTTTTAAAATATAAATGATGAAAGTTTGGAATAATTGGCATATATAACCAAAACGTAATTTTACTTTACATTATAGTATATAGAAATTTCACTTTAATGTACGTTGTACGAGTCGAATTATACTTATAAATTATAAGAATGTCAAATGTTAAATTAGCATAATTTTGGACAAATAGAATAAGATTTGCTAGGAGGTAAAAATATGAACAAAAATAAGTGGATAGTATTGTTGATTGTAATTATGCTGATTAGTATATGTATAATTAAGTTAGCTGGTAGTGAAAGTGAACAAATGGAAGAAATTACAAAGGAAAGTGAAAGTAAAGTATTACTTTATTTTTATGATGAAGAAGGAAAGGTACTAGCTCCAGAATATAGGATAATATCTATTGAACAACTTAAAGAAAATATGGAAGAAAACATACTTCGCGAACTTTTAAAAGGCCCCACACTACCTAATTATAAAAGTGTAATACCAGAAGAAACCAAGATTAATTTTACTAATATTAGTGGAGATAAAATGATTATAGATTTTTCAAAAGAATTTATAGTAGAAAATGAAACCGAAGAAGAACGCGCCTGCAAAATCTTTTCGATTGTTTATACAATGACAGAAATTAAAGAAATAAATGAAATAGAAATAAGTGTTGATGGAGAATTCTTTGTTAACGAAAAAAGGATATAATCTAACGAATTCATGCCAAGCAGTTTTTCTACAAGGCATTTAAGATACTTGCAAAATTTGTCGAAGTAATTTGTTTGACAGTAAAGTAAAAATAAAATACGATAAACTCGGATGGGAGCATTAAGTTCTTATCCGAGTTTTTTCTTATTCGCAATGTTCTTTGCGAAAATTCCAATGAGTTAAATTTAATATAAGAAGGATTGATGCCTATGAATTAGTTTGTTTGATGAGGGGATATCTATTTTTTGTAATTTAAATGGGGGATGAATTTTATTAAAGAAAGGAAGTATATACATGAATAGCACAATGAAGAAAATAACCCCCAAAAATGATATTGTTTTCAAGAAAATTTTTGGTACGAAAGGTAATGAAGGAATATTAAAAGATTTTTTAGAAGCGATTTTAGATATTAAAATTGATTCGTTAGAGTTGGATTTAAATACGGAATTTTTGCCGGAGTTTATAAGTGGTAAAAAATCTAGAGTTGATGTTAGAACAAAACTTTCGGATGGAACGGAAGTGAATATTGAAATGCAAGTGGATGTTTCTAAATATAGCGATAAACGCTGCTTACAGCATTGGAGTAGAATATATAACAATAATATAGAAGAAGGTGAAGATTATAAAAATCTTCGTAAGACAATTTGCATTTGGATTTTAGATGGTAAGATATATGATGAATTTGAAGATATTGATTCTAAATGGCGAATTATGAATGAAAAATATGGACTTAAGAACCATTTTAATGAACTTGAAATACATATTATTGAGTTGAAAAAATTAAGAAATTCTGCTAAACTTAAGGAAAGTAAGAAGAATTTTTGGTTGTGGTTTATCGACCACACAAATGAGGAGTTGGTTAACATGGGAAGCGTAACTAATGAGATGATAAAAGAAGCAAGAGAACAATTGGCAAAGATTCAATCAAATAGAGAATTAATGGAAAGAATTCGCTTGGAAGAAGCTTATGAGATGGATTATAACACAGGAATAAATAACGCTAGAAGAGAAGGTGAGGTAGAAGGCGAGCGTAAAGCTAAAGAAGAAACTGCAAAAAAGATGTTAGAATTAGGTGCAGATATTGATTTTATTGTAAAAGCCACTGGCTTGACAAAAGAGGAAATTGAAAGCTTAATTAAAAAGTAAAAAATCACTTGCTTCTTACGGAAGTAAAAAACAAAACAAACAGATAACTATCAGAAATTAAAAAATGAAATAACTTTGTAACAAAAGAGTAAAGCAAATTTAATATTTGCTTTATTTTTTTATGCCTAAAAATCTGTGTAGTAGCTTCCGTAAAGGTATTTGCCACGTTTTTTTACATTAATATTTCTTATATACATATACGCGCGCGTGCACGTATAGACAACATAAGCTTTAAATGTTAAAAATATTTTGTATAGTGCGTGTAGGAGCGCACGTTTTAAGTGGATACAAAGGTAATGCTTGGATAGTTTAAGGAGGAGTTAAAACTATGAAAAATAACAGACGGAGTTTCAATGATATCACTCGTGATCACTATTATCTTGATCATCATACTTGCATCGGTCACGTTTTTAGGGTCGAAGTCGACAATAGATAATGCGACATATTCGACGTATGTGAATAATGTAAGTGAGGTTGTTGCAGCATTTGAAAAGACAACCTTGGATATGAATAGTGAAGAAGAGTTAATCAAAGAACCTAAATTAGATGAACAAATCTTTAACTATGTTGCAAGAGGTGGCGAAAATCTCGAATTCTTAGAATACGAGGAACTACCAGCGTATACAGTAATGGTAAAAGAAGTGAATATTGGTATGGAACTTCCAGAAATGAAAGTTGAATCTGGTACAGGAAGAGTTATTCCAATCAAATATGCGTCGACTTTGAAAGGAAAAATATTTACATGGCCACCATATGAACATGAAGGAAAACTTTATATAACAAATGATGATACCGTTGAACACAAAATGCAAACGGAAATAAGTGTTGGTAACGAAAGATTAACTATCATCATCGATTCGGGAGATGGTTCGTTATTAGATGCGGTACCTGGAGAAGGTTATTATGATCCAGAATGGGATGAAGATTTACCGTTTGAAAGTGAAACTCCAGAAGAAATTCCTAGCGCAGAAGCACACTTATTTACACAAAAAACTCCTACAGAAGCATATTTAGTTAGCGAAGCTACATGTACACAACCTGCAAAATACTATTACAAATGTATTAGTTGTGATGAAAAGGGAACTAATACATACAACAATGGAGCTGCGTTGGGACATGAATGGGATACATATAAAGTAACAAAAAGTCCAAACTGTAGAGATACAGGAACAAAAGAAAGAACTTGTCAAAGATGTGGAGAAATAGAACTTGTTTCAATAGCCAAAGATACAAAAACACACATAGGTGAAGAAGTAGAAGAAGTTACAAGAGTTGCAAGTTGTACAGAAACAGAAAGAAAAACAACAAAATGTTCAGCGTGTAACGTTGTATTAAAAGTACAAGAAGGAGATAAAAATCCAGATAATCATACAGGTGGAGAAAGTGCACAAATTACAAAACAAGTTACTTGTACAGAAGATGGAACAAAAGTTACAACATGTGTAGGCTGTAACAAAGTTTTAAGAACAGAAGCAATACCAGCATTTGGACATACATTTGGACCATTTGTTGTAACAAAAGAATCTACATGTTCAGTAAAAGGAACAAAACAAAGAACTTGTTCAACATGTGGAGTAAATGAAATAGAAGAACTACCTTTAGATTCAAGCAATCACAAAGGAAGTTCAACTGGTGAGGAAAGAACAGAACCAACATGTACAGCAAATGGAAAAGTAGATACAAAATGTTCTTTGTGTGGAGGTGTTTTAAGCACACAAACGCTTGCAGCATTAGGACATTCGTATAAATCAGTGGTAACAGAACCAACTGTAGAAGCACAAGGATACACAACACACACATGTACACGTTGTGGAGATAGCTATGTAGATAGTTATGTACCAAAACTAGTTATAACAGCATTTGCAGTTTATTCAGAAACAGACAATTCATTAAGGTTTTATAAAAATACGGATACAGTAAATGTTGGAGATACATATAAGAATTTGAAAGTAACGGAAAAATATTTGGATATAGAGACAACAGATTATGAAAATGTGGGTGATATTCCATGGACAGGCTATAGCGGAGATATATTAAAAGTTATTGTTGAAGAAGAAATTATACCAATATCAACTAAAAGCTGGTTCGCAGGTTTTACAAATACAACATCAATGGATTTGAGTAAATTAAATACAAGTAAAGTAACAACAATGAGACAAATGTTTAGAGGATGTAGCAGCATTCAAACATTATCAATAAATCATTTTGAGACTTCTGAAGTAACAGATATGTATGCTATGTTTTGGGGAGCAATTAGCTTAGAAAATTTAGATTTAAGTAATTGGAATACAAGCAAAGTAACTGACATGGCGTATATGTTTGGAGCATATGAAGAAGAAATGGCATTGAAAGAAATAGACTTAAGTTCGTGGAACACAGAAAGTTTAACAAATACAAGAGTAATGTTTCAAAATTGTACTAAATTAGAAAAATTAGATTTAAGCGGTTGGAAGACACAAGCAGTAACAGATATGAGATATATGTTTAACAAAACAGGAAGAGATGTTGAAGTTTTTGAAATAAAAGGATTAGATAGCTGGGATACAAGTAACGTAACAAATATGGTTTGTATATTTCAATGCGCTGGCGAAAATGCAACAACGTGGAGTATCGGTGACTTAAGTAATTGGGACACATCGAGTGTAACTACTATGGAATATGCATTTATGTACGCTGGAAATAATCTCGACACCTTCGAAATAGATTTAAGCGAATGGGATACATCTTCTGTAACTGATATGGGATATATGTTTTATGCTGCTGGTCAAAATTCATCAACATGGAGTGTTGGTGATTTGAGTGGCTGGGATATATCTAAAGTTAAATATTTAGATTGTACATTTGCGTATGCTGGTCAGAATGCTACAAGTTGGACAGTAGGTAATTTGGACAATTGGAATGTTTCAAATGTATTAAATATGACTTCTTTGTTTGCACAAGCAGGACAAAATGCTACAACTTTTAATTTAGGTAACTTAGAAAATTGGAATACCGCAAAAGTAATTAATATGAGTAATCTATTTTCAAATGCTGGAAAAAACTCTTCTACATGGAACGTAGGAGATTTAAGCAAATGGAATACATCAAATGTAACGAACATGTATCAAATGTTTGGTTATACAGGTCTAAAAGCATCAACATTTGATATAGGTGATATAAGTACAAAAACTGTAACGAAGGCAGATGGTACAACTTATACTGCATGGGACACATCAAAAGTAACCAATATGGCAGGTATGTTTACTTGGGGAGGATATGGTGCATCAACATTTGATATAGGAGATGTAGGTACTTGGGATGTTTCGTCGGTAACATTAATGAATTACATGTTTAACCAGGCAGGATGTATGGCCACAACATGGAATATAGGAGACTTGAGTAATTGGAATACAAAATCAGTAACTTCGTTGTATGGAACATTCCATATGGCTGGATATAATGCTACAACATTTGATATAGGTGATTTGAGCACTAAGATTGTAACGAAAGCAGATGGTACAACCTATACTGCTTGGGATGTTTCAAATGTAACAACGATGTATCGTTTGTTTGGTAGTGCTGGACGCGTTGCATCTGAATTTAATTTGGGAGATATAGGAACATGGAACATTCCTAATTTAAAAGAAATGCAATATATGTTTGCTGGTGCTGGACAACAAGCAACGAGTTTTTATGTAGGTGACTTGGGTGATTTAAATACATCAAATGTTACAAATATGTTAGGCATATTTGAAAATGCAGGAAGAAATTCTTCTCCAATAACATTAGATTTATCTAACTGGGATACATCTAAAGTTACTTATGCAGTAAATGCAAGTGGTGAAACAACAAGCGGTATGAATGAAATGTTTTCTGGTATGCGCCGTCTACACACAATCACATTAGGCTCAAACTTCAGTACAACTGGTGATGGCACATGTACATTCTCATTACCAACAATCGACACATCATACTTCACAGAATCTGATGGTTTATGGTATGACATAGCAACAGGAATTGGTTATGCACCAGATGCAATACCAACAAATACAGCTGCGACATATAGCGTGGAACCACCAATAGAAGCATTCGCAATATACTCAGAAGAAGACAATTCATTAAGATTCTATAAAAACGGTGACCTAAATAACATCGCAGTAAACGGAGAATACAATGAATTAACAGTAACATCAATCTATACAGGATTTGAAACAGATACGTATACATCAGCTTACGTACCAACAACCCCATGGTTTGAACATAGTGGAGATATATTAACAGTAGTAGTTGAAGAAGAGATTGCACCAATATCAACAGCATACTGGTTTATGAATTTAAGAAATTTAAGCACAGGAGATTTAACAAAGTTAAATACCTCAAGTGTAACAAATATGTCTCAAATGTTTTATAATGCAGGCTATAGTGCAACAACGTTTGATATAGGAGATTTAAGTAGCTGGGATACATCAAAAGTAACAAGTATGTCAAGTATGTTTTATCAAGCAGGCTATAGTGCAACAACATGGAATATAGGAGATTTAAGTAATTGGGATACATCAAAAGTAACAAGTATGTCAACTATGTTTTATCAAGCAGGCGGAAGTGCAACAACGTTTGAGTTGGATTTAAGTAGCTGGGATACATCGAGTGTTACAAGTATGGTAAATATGTTTTATCAAGCAGGCTATAGTGCAACAACATGGAGTATAGGAGATTTGAGCAACTGGGACACTTCTAATATTACTAATATGTCGAATATGTTTTATAATGCAGGCAATAAAGCAACAACGTTTGATATAGGAGATTTAAGTAACTGGGATACATTGAGTGCAACTAGTATGTCTCAAATGTTTTGTTTTGCAGGCTATAGTGCAACAACGTTTGAGTTGGATTTAAGTAATTGGGATACATCGAGTGTTACGGATATGTCGTATATGTTTTATTTTGCAGGCAGAAGTGCAACAACATGGAATATAGGAGATTTAAGTAATTGGGATACA
>CAZEVD010000032.1:0-13949 GCA_964515475.1 uncultured Eubacteriales bacterium | reverse complement strand
CACTCCTTCGTCCATTCGGTCCATTCGGGGACAGTCCTTAAAAGGACATTTGTGATTAACTCAAAAAATTTGTTCATCGAAAAAATGTCCTTTTAAGGACTGTCCCCGAATGGACAAAAAAAGAACTTCTACAAAAGTAGAAGCTCTTTTCCTTATTTCGAAACTTTAATTTCGCCCATATCCATCTTTGCACATTCATAACCTAGATTTTCATCAACTTTTTCTATCGATGATTTCATAATAATATCTGCAATTCTAAGTTGTGTAGGATTAATCTCATTTGCAGCTATAAACGCACTTCTATTTCCCTTAGCACCAGCATGAGCAAAACCACGTAATTTTCCTAATACAATTACGTTTCCTTCCGCAACAATTTCGGCACCAGAATTAACATCTCCTAGCACTATAATACTTCCTTCAAAATCAACTCTTCTTCCAGAACGAAGCATTCCTTTTATTACTTTTGTCGGAGTAACTGTAGTATCTTTTGTGAAAATATTATTTATCGTTGCAAGACCCATTTGTTTAGGTCTTTCTATTTTTACCTCTAAGTCAGTTTTAGCTTTAATCAATTCTTCAATTTCAGTTTCTTCGCCATCTAAAAGTCTTTTTCCTGTAACTATTATTGGCGCTTTTACATTTTTAAAAAGTGTATCAGAAGATTGTAATATTTTTTGTAATTTTTCCTTTAGTTCCTCGTAGCTAACATCTTTATTTAATGTTATAACTAATTTATTATTTTTGTTTTCAAAAAGAACCTCTGTATTCATATTTATTTCTCCTTACTAATATTACTTTAATTATTTACTAGAATTTCGTCTATCGGACGTAATTTTATATCTTCTGTTATATCTTCTGTGTTGTATCCAAAATATTCAGCCATAACTTCTTTTACTGGTGGTGCAGTATATGAACCATGTCCACCATGTTCAATTACACAAACCACAGCAATCTGAGGATCATCGTATGGTGCAAATCCAACAAACCATGCATGTGCATCCCCCGTACTAGCAGTAGCAGTACCAGTCTTTCCCGCAACCTCTATTGGGAAAGATTTAAAAACACTGTAGGCTGTACCACCAGATTCTCCTGTAACTGATCTCATTCCACTAAATACAACATCTATTGTTTCTTGTGAAATCCCTAAATCTGCTTCTTTTGATTCTGTCTTTCCTATTTTTGCATCTACAACCGAATCAACTTCTTCCGTAGGAACTTCTTCTCCATTTGATGATATCACACTCTTCAATATAGTCAAATCATTTTTTATTCCGCCATTTGCTAAAGTTGCTGTGTAATATGCCATTTGAATAGGAGTAAAACTATTATATGACTGACCGATTGATGCAGATAAAGTATCTGCAATCATCCATTGTCTATTCTTGCCATCTCTTTCATTTAATTTGTTCAAGTAATCCCTTGATGCAACCAAACCAGAAACTTCTCCTAAAAGCTCAATACCTGTCTTTTCGCCAAGTCCAAACATCTTTGCATACTTAGCCAAAACATCAATTCCCATTCTGTAACCCATTTCATAGAAGAAATAGTTACAAGAAACTTTCAAAGCCTTTTCTGCATTAACATAGCCATGCGTTTGTCTATAGTCATTCCAAATCCAACAAGCCGGTTTATGTCCTTGTTCGTGGACACCATTTGCTAGTATTTCCTCATATACACCTATCACGCCAGATTCAATTGCTGCAATTGCTGTAATCATTTTAAAAGTTGAGCCCGGTGAATATGTTCCCTGAATTGCTCTATTAAACATCGGCTTTGCTTCATCTAGAAAATATTTTTTATATTCTGAATTACTTATACCATTTGTAAATTCTTGTGGATTATAATTTGGATAACTAGCCATCGCTAAAATTTCAGCCGTATCAACATCCACAACAACTAACGAGCCCGCATTAGCGTCTTCATATCCTTTATTTTGAATATCTTTTATATATTTTTCTAAAACTTCTTCTGCCTTGTTTTGTAAATCTAAATCTATAGTTAAAACTACACTATCACCCATTGAACTTTCTTTTGTTTCCTCTTTGCTTGTTACTCTACCTTTAGAATCCATTTCAACTCTTGCTATTCCATCTTCGCCTCTTAAAAACTCTTCAAGAGCTGATTCAATTCCACTTTTTCCAATCATATCGTTTTGCGTATAGCCAAGTTCTTTTCTTTTTTCCAATTCCGAACTACTTATCTTACCAACATATCCGACTATATGTGATGCTATATTTTCAGCTACATATTTTCTTGTCGGCGTTGTCATGATAGCAACTCCCGGTAAATTCACAACTTGTTCTTCAATTTCAAGCATACTTTCTTCCGAAATATCTTTTGCAAGTGTAACACTTTTAAAACTTGAATATCCCTTACTTGCGATTTCATATCTAGTAATAATTATTTTTGAAATATCGCTAATTTCTTCATGCCCAATTTCATATTTTTCTTTATAAAACTCTATAACTTCTTCTACCGTAGCATCTTCATCAATTTTATTACTTTTTTTCCAAGCTTTTGCAGATTCTTCAGATTTAGTAAATGTCATCGTTTCAAAATCTACAGGAAAATTATTGTAGTATGTGTCACCATTTTTTTCTAAAATATTTACTAACCTTAATAATCCCTTATTTAACTCTGTTTTTGGAATTTTAGTATAATATAAATTAACGCTATAAGTGGTTTCGCTTGTTGCTATTACTTTTCCATATCTATCATATATATCTCCACGAGGAGCACTTATTTTAACTTCTCTTACCAATCTATTTTCTGATTGTTCACGATATTCAGCACCATGTACAACTTGCAAACTAAATAACTCTGCGATAAAAGCAACACCAACAAGAACAATTATTCCAATTAACACATTTATTCTTGTAGAATTATTTTCGTTCATTCGCTCCTCCTTTCGCCATTATTAAAATGTTTATAAAAGGTAGTACGAATTCTTACACTTGTTAATTATTTCTGAAATGCTCGAAAACACTCCATATAGTAACCTTGCAAGAATCATATTATATATAGTTTCTTTTATTAAAATCAAAATCGGAGCTAATAGTTCAAAAGAATATCCATATAAAATCATACTTACCAAATAATTTATTGTTTCAGTTATAAGCGTAGAAACTGCCACCATATAAACTACTGCAAGTTTATTATCCTTAGAAAAACCATTACTGTATCTTCCTAATAAAAACCCTAGTAAACCATATAACAAAATATATAATCCTATACTTTTTCCAAACATAACATCATAAATTAATCCATATGATATTCCAACCAACATTCCAGGTATTTTCCCTGAAAGCAAAGCAATTCCTGTCGTTACAACAATTGCAATGTTTGGTCTAACTCCAAACAATTCAAATTCGTTTAGAAAATTTATTTGAAGTAGATATGATAACCAAATAAGTATAAAACACATTATTCCAACAATTACTTTTTTATCCAACGTCTTCCTCCAAAACAATTATTCCTATAGTTTCAAGTCTATTAAAATCCACACTCGTTTTTATTAATGCTTCATTTTCAATTGGATTCTTTTTATTTTTAATCTCAATTACATTTCCAATACTAATCCCTTTTGGATAAATTCCTCCAATACCAGAAGTCTCAACTTTATCGCCTTCTATAATTGTAGTTCCTATTGGTATATTTAAAATCTTAAGTTCTTGATCTTCTGTAGATGACACACTACCTTTACAAATAATTTCATCTCTAGTTCTAGAAATCTTTGCACTCACTGCATTTCCAGCATCCAATATAGAAATTATTTTCGCCGTAGTCTTTGTTACACTTTCTACATAGCCAACTAAACCATCTGTTGCAATTACGGTCATTCCTGCTTTTACTCCGTGATTTGAACCTTTATTAACAACATATGTTGCTTCCCAACTAGTTGCAGAATCTGAAATAATATCTGCTACCACTAAATTGTAATCCGGATATTTATCAGACAGATTAAGATGCGTTCTTAATGTCGAAACAGTTGCTGACATTTCATCATAATTTATAAGTTTTGTTTCTAACTCTTCAACTTGTTTTTTTAATTCTTCATTTTCTTTTTTCAAACTTTCAAGATCACTAAAAAACCCTTCATCCGAAGTAACATACGCTTTCGCATTTACGTATAATTTTTGTGGAAATTCAATTATATTACTAAAAACACTTTCTATAAGAGTTGCGTTACGTGGTTTTTCGCTAGTTGTACCAATTACTGCAAACAAAGCCACTATTAATAAAACTTTAAAAACATTTTTTATTAAATTTGACACTCCTCTTATCTCCCATCTTTAAAATTATCTTCTTCTCTTTGAATTAATTAAAACTGACTTCAAAGAATCTATATCATCTAAAACTTTTCCAGCACCTCTAACAACACAATCTAATGGATGCTCTGCAATATTAACCGGAATACCAGTTTCTAAAGCAAGTAGTCTATCAAAATTTTTCATCAAAGCTCCACCACCAGAAAGCGTAATACCATTTACCATTATATCCGCAGCAAGCTCTGGAGGTGTCTTTTCAAGAGTCATTTTGATTGTATCTATAATTTGCATAATAACTTCTTTAGTTGCTTCTTCTATTTGAACAGATGTAACAGTAATCGTTCTTGGAAGACCTGTAGTAAAATCTCTTCCCTTAACATCCATTTCTTCTGTCGTCATAGAAGGATACGCACAACCAATTGTAACTTTTATTTCTTCCGCAGTTGTTTCACCAATTGCAACATTAAATTTCTTTTTTACGTAATCAACAATAGCTTCATTCATTTCGTCGCCAGCAACTCTAAGAGATTTGCTAGTAACAATTCCGCCAAGAGAAATAACGCAAATTTCACTTGTACCCCCGCCAATATCTACAATCATCATACCGCTAGGATCACTAATTCTTAGCCCTGCACCAATTGCTGCAGCAACAGGTTCTTCAAGTAAATATGCTTCTCTTGCCCCCGCATTAAGTGTAGCTTCTTCAACAGCTCTTTCTTCAACTTCAGTAACCCCAGTAGGTATACAAACAACTACTCTTGGTCTTGCAACAACATATCTTTGACAAGCTTTATCAACTAAATATTTTAGCATCATCTTTGTTGCTGTAAAATCCGCTATAACTCCATCTTTCAAAGGTCTTATCGCATTTAAATTTTCCGGTGTTCTACCCAACATTTCTTTAGCTTCAGTACCAACAGCAACAACATTTCCAGAATATTTATCAATTGCAACAACAGAAGGCTCTCTTATAATAATCCCTCTACCTTTTAAATATACTAGTGTGTTTGATGTACCTAAGTCGATTCCAATATCCTTCGCGAAAAAACCCATTTTACTACTCCTTCCAACTTTAACTTACTTAAATTTTTTAAAACTTTTTTAATCTTTTTAAACTGACAAATTTGTTATTTCCTATAATTATATGATCTAAAACCTCAATTCCAAGTAACATTCCAACATCTCGTAACTTTATAGTAAAAGCAATATCGCTTTTGCTCGGAGTCGGATCTCCACTAGGATGATTATGAACAACAATAATTTTAGCCGCCCCAGATTTAATTGGTTCTCTAAAAATATTTTTTAGTTCTACATATGATGCATTCGTTGAGCCTAACGCATTTGTTTCAATGCGCACTAGTTTGTTTTGAGAATTTAGAATCATAGTTTTTATATATTCTTGTGTTTCTAAACCTAAATCTCCCATAAAAAATTTGGCTGCTGATTCGGGAGATGAAATCACTTGTTCTTTTCTTGTTTGAGGAAGTCTTACTCTAGAAAGAAGTTCACCTAAAGCTTTTAATTGAATAGCTTTAATTCTCCCAAGACCTGAAATCTTTTGAAGATCTTCTACAGCAACATCTTTCAAAAAAGCAAGTCCTTTATTTTCTTTGTCTAACAATAAAACTTCTTGTGCAAGTTCTACTGAAGTTACATTTTTTGTACCAGACTTCAGTATCACTGCAAGTAATTCTGCATTTGACAACTTTTCTGCACCAAATGCTTCTAGTTTTTCATATGGTCGTTCCATATCAGGTAAATCTTTTATTCTCATAGCAATCCTTTCTGTAAAGATTGCTTCCCCTTTTATTTAGCGAACTTATATAAAACTAATGCAATTATAATTCCTATAATTCCTGCAATATTTAATTGAATTGTCAAACCAAAAGATAATTGCAAAATATTTATATCTAATAAAAAAGGTTCCGTTAAACCAAAACTTTGTCCATAAGCAAGCCATTCTAGTCCAGGTACAGCACCGGCTAATTCACCAAGTAGACTTCCAACTATAATTCCTGAAAATAAAAATATTAAAAACACCCAAAATCTTTTATCGCTCATAGCCCCAACCCCTTTTTCTTTCGTAATTCTTTACTAGTCAATTATATAGAAACAACATTGCTATTTCAAGTACTTCCGTAAGGTTTTTGCTCCAAAAGGCTCATCAAAAAACAACAAATTTTTCGTACTTAGGGGACACTCCTTGACATCAAAAAATTTGTTTACAAGGGACGTCCCCTCAGTCCGAAATTTGAACTTTGGGGACAGTCCTTCAAAAAATTTATTCAATAAAAAAAGAACTTACTATGTTAACTCATACATAGTAAGTTCTTTAATTCAATTATTTTTTATAAAATTCCGAATTTTCTTTTTTGCCCTCTTATAGAATTTAATAAGTATCCTGTCCAAACATTATATTCAGCTGTATCAAGTCTTATAACTTCACATTTATAGACTTTTTCTTCTTCTTTTATAATTCTTACAATATCGCCCTCAACAAGTTTCATATCTATAAGAACACTTGATTTTATTGATATTCCTTTATCTGTCAAGATAAGTTTTACATCCGAATCAGTAATTTCTTTATTATCTTTATTGTCTAAAACTTTAAAAGTAGCAGTTGCCATGTTTTTTGCAGATTTTTTGTCATCTACAGTTATTTCAAAAGCATTCATTCCACCAAAGAAATGCAATGTGTTATCTGCAACCATCTTAGGAATTTTAACTTCTCCTGCACCTGCTCCCGATTCAATAATTTTGTTAGCTTCAATCATCAAAGTTGTCATATTTTCATAATCAAGATTTGTAGACATGTGAATAGTCGGCTTTTTCTTTTCGGCAATATCTTCATCTTTCTTTTTGTAAAGTCTTTCTAAGTCACTTTCTGTTTTCTTCAAAGACTTTAAAAGCTTTTCTTTTTCTTCTTGCTCTTTTTTTGCTTCTTTTTCCGAAATAAGTTCAACATTCTTTCTAATACCTATTCCATCATCAAAATCAATATCAACATCAGCAAAATCTTCTAATTTTAAATTAACCGAACTTGTACTTTCATCATAAACCTTTTCTCCAATTGTAGGCTCAGAACTTCCGTACATTTCATTAATCTTAGGAATTTTTCTTTGTGTAATTCTCGCAACAATTTCACCTTTTTCAGCAAGTAATATAATTTCATCTCTATCAACTTCATGAAATTCTGCTATTGCACCTTGTAAAATTATATTTTTAGCCAAATCAAAAGCTTGTTTTTCTTCTGGTAGATATTTAATTTCTGTCACAACGCATGCATTTTCAAGCAATCCTCCAGCTGAAAATTTAGCACTTGTTATATAAATATATGAAACATCCGCTTCCGCCTCAAATAAAAAAGCTCTTGTTTCAACCTTGCTTGCATCAGTATTAATATGCACATTTAACTTACATCCCATATCGATAAGCTTTAAAAGCATATCTTTAGACGTATTTTTCCTATCTATTCCAACGAATAAATTTACTTCAGCTTCATTATTTCTAGCATTTTCAAGGGCTTCCAAAAGCTCTTCAAAACCAGTATCTTTTACCATTCCTGCAATAAAATAAACGCCTTTAAAACCGCCGTTCAAGCGATTTTTCAGCATTTCTCCTAGTTTTACTTCTTTTGGTTGATTTAAAAATTTAACTTCCATGAAAAGTACCTCCCAATAAATTCGTTATTATTTTACCATATTTTGCCGATTAAATCAACTTTTTGGAAGGATTTGTTGCATTTTCGGGTTAACCAACTTGTCTTTTTAAGCATAAAATATACAAACCTTAAATTGTATAAAAGGTTTATTTTTAGGAAACACTTAATTTAGAAATTATTTATCAGGAGTGATAATTTTGATTATAAAAAGAGGAGATATGTATTATGCCGATTTAAGCCCAGTAGTCGGTTCAGAACAAGGTGGCGTAAGACCAGTACTTATAATACAAAACGATGTTGGAAACAAGTATAGTCCAACAGTAATAGCAGCAGCAATAACATCTCAAACTAATAAAAATCGACTTCCTACACATATAAAGCTTGATTCTCACGCATTCGGTCTTATGAAAAATTCAGTTGTACTCGCAGAACAAATACGAACAATTGATAAATCTCGCCTTATGGAAAAAATCGGACAAGTAGACGAAACCGTTATGGGACAAGTAAATTCAGCCTTAGGCATAAGTTTCGGTTTGGTATAACTTAACTTAAACAGTGATGTCCTATCAGGGACAGTCCTAAAAAGGACATTTTGAAAAATTGCAATTCAAGAAAGTTAAAATTTAATCAAAGTGTCTTTTTTAGGACTGTCCCCGATAGGACAAAGGACTTTAGATTAATTCTAAAGTCCTTTTATTACTTTTATAGCTTCTTCTTTATCCGTAATTTCGTTTATTTTTCTTCTTATTTCAGTAGCGTTTGGCATCCCTTTTATATAATAACTTATATGTTTACGCATTTCTCTCACCGCTACATACTCAGATTTTAATTCACACAAATTATCGTAATGCTCTAAAATGATATCTATTATTTCTTCTTTAGAAGGTTTATATTCAATTCCTTCAATTACACTTTTGAATATCCACGGGTTCCCTATAGCACCTCTACCTATCATTATGCCATCACAATTTGTTTGTTCTACAAGTCTTTTAGCAGACTCTAAATCTATAACATCACCATTACCTATTACAGGTATCTTCACAGCTTGTTTCACCTTTGATATTATATCCCAATCGGCCACGCCAGAATAAAATTGGTCACGAGTTCTACCATGAACAGCAATTGCCGAAACTCCATTTTGTTCACAAATTTCAGCTATATCTACCGCTGTAACATGTGCATCATCCCAGCCTTTTCTTGTTTTTACAGTAACCGGTACTTTTGATGCTTCAACTACTTTTTTCGTGATTTTATCAACTAACTCTAAATTCAACATCAACTTGCTGCCATCATCATTTTTAACAACTTTCGGCGCTGGACATCCCATATTTATATCAATTATATCTGCATATTCAGAAATTTTTTCTGCTGACTTCGCCATTATATCAGGATCAGAACCAAATATTTGTACTGCTACCGGTCTTTCTTCTTCATCAATAGCTGTTAATAAATTTGTTTTCTCATCATTATAAAACATCCCTTTACTACTAACCATTTCTGTAACAACAAGACCAGCACCAAATTTTTTGCAAATCTTTCTAAAAGCCATGTCTGTAATCCCTGCCATTGGCGCAAGTATTACATTATTTTTTAGCTCAACATTTCCTATCTTCATCTTTTACCTACCTTCAATACCAAAAGATTAATCAAAAAGCTTTCTATTTCTCTTTCCGCTAATATTCAAAAGCAATCCCAAACCTATAAAATTAGTAACCATCGAACTTCCGCCGTAACTTATAAAAGGAAGTGGTATACCCGTTATAGGCATAAGACCAATATTCATTCCTACATTTTCTAAGAAGTGTGCTAAATACATCGACGTAACACCAACTGCAATTAATTTTGCATAGATGTCATCTGTATCTTTGGCTATGCAAAAACCTCTAACAATTAATAATACAAACAAAATAACAACCAATGAAGATACAACAAATCCCATTTCTTCACTTATTACCGCAAAAATAAAGTCTGTAACTTTCATCGGCAAATAACCTAATTGTGTTTGATTTCCTTCCAAAAGTCCCATTCCCCACATTTGACCAGAGCCAACAGCAAGTTTGGCTTGAATAATATTATACCCAGCTCCTTGAGGATCAAGTTGAGGATCTAAAAACACATCTATTCTCGCTTTTGCATGCGCTGGTAAAACATATTGATATGCAAGCGGTACACCAACTACAACTAACACAATAGCTGTAACTATATACTTATAATCCAGCCCTCCTACAAACAACATAAAGCCAGCAATTACAAGCATTACCATAGCTGTACCATAATCAGGTTGCTTAATAACAAGACCTATCGGAATCAAAATAAATAAACCAATCATTATCAGTGTAAAAAAGTTATTTAGTTTTCCCTTTTCTTTAGCTCTTTGAATTACTTTACCCAATCCAATTATCATTGCAATTTTTGAAAACTCACTTGGTTGCATGCTAAAGCCACCAAAATTAAACCAGCTAGTAGCTCCATTTATCGGTTCTGTAAAAAGAACTGCAACCAACAGAACAATTGATATTCCAAAAAACACTTGCCAAAGTTTTCCCAAAACTTCGTAATCAATTATAACAATTATACACATAACCGCAAAACCGATTCCAAACCACATAAGCTGTTTTTGAGTTTCAGTAAAATCGCCCTCATATCCGCCATTTGCACTAAATAGTGCAATTAAGCCAATAGCAAAAAGAGCAATCGCTATTATCAAAACACTATAATCTATCGATTTTAAAAGTTTCTTTAACATCTTCTCTCCTTTACTCTATTCTTTATCCACAAATTAACATTGCTTTTTTTCATAAACTTTTACTCGCTTACCAATATTCTAAACTTACTAAACATATTAAAAAAAGGGGATTTGCTTGTCCCCTTTTAATTTTACTCTGCTTTTTTCTTGGTTGTTTTTGTAGTTGTTTTCTTTTTAGTTGTTGAAGTGGTTTTTTTAGCTGTTGATTTTTTTGTAGCCGTTTTCTTCTTAGTTTCTGTTTTTTCTTCTTCAGCTTCTTCTTTTTTAGCTTCTTCTGCTTCAACCGCTTTTTCTTCTATATGATTTAAAATTGCATCAGCAACCGCATCTGCTTGTTCTTCAGTAAGCGGAACTCCGCCTTCTGTCGCCTCGTTAATTGCACTTTCAAGCTCTGCTAATTCTTCCGCTTCATCAATTTCATCAAGATGATCTTCTCCATCATCCTCATCAGCCTTAGGGGCCATTGGTTTTACATTCTTTATTGGAATATTTGCATGTAAAGCAGGACCTTCTAATCCAGCCTCAATTCCTCTTGTCAATTCAACTTCCAAAGCATCCTCGTCGATTTCAATATATTTTTTTATTACATCTATGATTTCTCTCTTCATAATATCAAAGAAATCTGGAGAAACACTTGCTCTATCTTGCATCAATACTAATTTCAATCTATCTTTCGCAGCTTGTTTTGACGCCGGTTCTTTATCTTTCTTTTGCAAGTTTCTAATAAAGTTTAGGACCGGTTCAAATACTTCTTTTAATTCCATTATTTGTGCCTCCTATTTAATAGAGTTACCTATATTTTGTCTAGAAAATACTTTGTTATTTTGAAAATGAAGCTTTAACTTTTTTCCAAAAACCTTCTTTTCTGCCAGGAACAGTAACTTCAATATCTTCGCCTAAAATTCTTCTTGCAGTTTCCATGTATGCTTTTCCTGATAATGATTTTGCATTTGTAACTGATGGTTCACCTTTATTTGTTTGAACAATAACATTTTCATCATCTGGAATTGCACCAATTAAATTGATTGATAAAAGTTCTACGATATCGTCTGCATCCATCATTTCGCCTCTTTGAACCATTTTTGTTCTAATTCTATTTAGAATAAGTTCTGGCTTTGGCAAACTACTTGATTCCAATAAACCAACGATTCTATCAGCGTCTCTTACTGCTGACACTTCTGGAGTTGTAATAACTAAAGCTCTATCAGCACCAGCTATTGCATTTTTAAAACCTTGTTCAATTCCTGCTGGGCAGTCAATGATAACATAATCAAATTCCACCTTCAAATCTTCACAAATTTTTTTCATTTGTTCTTCATTTACAGCATTTTTGTCTCTAGTTTGTGCTGCAGGTAGCAAAAATAAACCTTCATATCTTCTATCTTTAATTAAGGCTTGTTTTAATTTACAATTTTCTTCAACCACATCAACAATGTCATAAACAATTCTGTTTTCTAAGCCCATTACAACATCTAAATTTCTAAGTCCAATGTCAGTATCTACTAATGCAACTTTCTTTCCCATCATAGTTAATGCTGTACCAAGATTTGCTGCACTTGTTGTTTTTCCTACGCCACCTTTTCCTGATGTTATAACAATTACCTCTCCCATAAACTTAAATCCTCCAATCTTAAAGTGAGCTTTTTACACCATTTTCACTTACAATTTAAAATCGTGCAATCGCCCGCCTCCGTACATTTCTACTATATATATACATGCTATAAAAGTCAAGTTAAATTTGTGGTTACTTAAAGTGCACATTTGCTTTTTTCCTTCAAATTCAAATTGATAATTGATAATATTTTTTTAAATGTATATAATAATACATAGCATTATTTATTATATAGGAGGTTTTATTATGGCTGAAACAAAAACACGTGGTCAAGAGCTTGCGGAAGAGCTACTTTGCAACGATAAAAACGGATGGGAAGCAATTCCTGAAACAGAGAAAAAAACTGCAATTAGATTTTGTGATGGATATATTAGATTTTTAAATGAATGTAAAACAGAAAGAGAATGTGTATCTTATGCAATTGAAAAAGCAGAAGATGCTGGTTTCAAACCACTTTCTAAAGTAAAAACTTTAAAAGCTGGCGATAAAGTATATTTTGTAAACCGTTCAAAAAATATAATCTTAGCAGTTATTGGTTCTAAGAAAATTTCAGAAGGTGTGAATGTAGTAGGAGCTCACATAGACTCTCCTAGATTAGACCTTAAACCAAATCCATTATATGAAGATTCTGGATTTGCTTATTTAAAAACACATTATTACGGCGGAATCAAAAAATACCAATGGGTTACAATGCCTCTTGCAATTCATGGTGTTGTTGCTTTAAAAAATGGTAAAACAGTTGAAATTGTTGCAGGTGATGAAGAAGATGATTTCACATTTGTAATTACTGATTTACTTCCACACATGGCAAGAAGACAAATGGAAAAGAAAATGTCAGAAGGAATTGAAGGTGAAGATTTAAATCTTCTTATTGGAAACATGCCTTATGCTGATGATAAAATAAAAGAAAAAGTAAAATTAAATATTATGAGAATCTTAAACGAAAAATTTGGTATCGTTGAAAAAGATTTCTTGAGCGCAGAACTTGAAATCGTTCCTGCTTTAAGAGCTAAATCTTTAGGTTTTGATAGAAGCATGGTTGGCGGATATGGCCAAGATGATAGAGTTTGTTCATATGCTGCACTTCAAGCAATAATGCAAACTGAAACTCCAGAAAAAACAGCTATCTGCATACTTGTTGATAAAGAAGAAATCGGAAGTGTTGGAAACACTGGTATGGAAGCAAGAATGTTTGAAACATTTTTAGGTGAACTTCTTCGTTTAAAGAAAGAAGATACAGATTCAAACGTTCTTAACAGAACACTTGCAGTTTCTAAAATGCTTTCAGCTGATGTTGATGGCGCATTCGATCCAATCTACGCATCAGTTTCTGAAAGAAGAAATGCATCATATTTTGGTATGGGGGTTGGATTAAATAAATACACTGGCGCTAGAGGAAAATCAGGTGCAAATGATGCTAACGCAGAGTTTGTTGCTGAGCTTAGAAAATTATTCGATGATAATAAAGTTAGATTCCAAATTAGTGAACTTGGAAAAGTTGATGAAGGTGGCGGCGGTACAATCGCATACATCCTTGCAAATAAAGGAATGGATGTAATCGACTGTGGAACACCAGTATTATCAATGCATTCACCATATGAAGTAACAAGCAAATTTGACGTATATATGTCATATAAAGCATATAAAGTATTTATGAAATAA
>CAZEVD010000031.1:0-16057 GCA_964515475.1 uncultured Eubacteriales bacterium | reverse complement strand
GAAAAACTCGCTTGGTTTCTCTTTATTTTCTCATTGTTTACTTTTCAATGTGCTTGCACTCTCTCGTGAGTGCTTTTGCATTATACCAAACGGTACAATGTGTTGTCAACATATTTTTAAAATTATTTTTAATAATTTTAAAAATATAAATTTGATTCATTTTCGCTCATCTCAGAGCGAGCTGACAATGAATATATTAGCATCGCGAACGACAAAAGTCAACAAGTTTTTTTAGTTTTTTTAAGTTATTTTTTTGCATCTATTTTTTGCTTGATATTTCGGCTTTTTCAGCACTTTATACTTACTAATTTTCTAGTATAAATTAGAATATTATTCTATATCTACTAGTATTGTATCCTCACCAATTCTAGTTATACTTTTCCACGGAATAACAACATCATTTTTATTACCCGAAAACAACTTGTTATTTCCTTGTACAATTATTGCAGTTATCATTCCATTTTCAAAATCAGCTTCAACATCTTGAACATATCCCATGCGTCTGCCATCTCTTATATTTATGACTTCTTTTTGTTTAAAGGTTAACGCTCTTCCCATACGTCCTCCTTATTAATCTTTTTACTATATTATATGCAAGGTTTGCATATTAGTTTCTACTTATATTATACTCTCACTTTTATTAACCTAACCACTCATTACTAGTTCTCAATATTGTTTTGTGTAATTTTCTTACGGTCCGGAATTAATTATTTCAACGCTTTCCTCATATGAAGTAATGCTGTTTTCTCCAACCTAGATACTTGCGCTTGAGATATCCCAATTTCTTCTGCAACTTCCATTTGTGTTTTTCCATCAAAGAATCTTTTCTTTATTATCATTTTTTCTCTATCTTTTAATTTCTTTAGCCCTTCATTTATTGCTATGTTCTCCACCCAATTTTCATCTATATTTTTTTCATCACCAATTTGATCTACTATAAATAGTGCATCTGCACCATCATTATATATAGGTTCATATAATGATACTGGTTCTTGTATAGCATCTAATGCGTATGCTAATTCTTCTTTTGAAACTTCTATTTCTTTTGCAACTTCTTCTATTGTAGCTTCTCTATTTTCCTTATTTAATATTCTTTCTTTTACTTGTAATGCTTTATATGCAATATCTCTTAGAGAACGACTCACTCTTATGGCATTATTATCTCTTAGGTATCTCCTAATTTCTCCAATTATCATTGGAACCGCATATGTTGAAAATAGCACTCCCTGTGACAAATCAAAATTGTCTATTGCTTTTATCAACCCAACACAACCAACTTGAAATAAGTCATCTGCATTTTCATTTCTGTTTGCAAACCTCTTTATCACACTTAACACCAATTTCAAATTACTATTTATAAATATTTGCCTTGCCTCTTCATCACCAGTTTTTATTCTAATTAATAGTTCTTGTTTTTCTTCATTTGATAAGACCGGCAACTTAGATGTATTAACACCAGAAATTTCTACCTTTTTTATCAAATAAAAAACCTCCTTTGGATTAATGTTATCTACATTATTTCCAAAAGAGGTAATTTTAATACATTTACGATATATTGCTTTATACCTTATATATAAGAAGAATATTTAAATTAAATTTCATCTTGTTCTATAAATTCTCGTTTTGTTTTTTCTACCTTTTGAGAAAAAACTCCTTGATAAAACTTATAGAACTCACTTGAAATTTCATAGAATTTTTTTAGCAATTCTTTTTCACTCATCAATGCAGACACTACTTTTTCTTTATTACCATCTGTATCTGCCATAAACGAAGATAACTTATTTATAAACTCCGATAAAAAATATGTTCGATTTCTTGGATCAGGAGTTTTTCTACTTGCAATATCTTCTACACGCGCAAAAGGAGTCGTTATTCCATCCGATGTTGCCATCAAATCTGCAATATTCAATATATCGTCGTACTGATCATATGTTAAAACGCTTAAAACTTCCGCAATATCATCGACAAATATATCATTCTCCCATTTTTCTGTACCTTTTTCATCGATATAAAACCCTTCTTCTGCAGCATCACAGTTAGCACATCTTCCAGCATTTATAAAAGAATGTGTAATACAGGCTCTTGCTTCGTCATAAAATCCTACATCAACTAATTCTTCAAAACCTTTAATAACATGAGAAAAATCATGAATAAATTTTCTGCCATAATCATGCAACATAGCTAATGTACCCGCTTTTTCTTTATCTAAACCTTTTAATTCAGCAAGTCTTATAGCAGCTTTTGCTTCATATAGCGAATGACTAATCCAGCTACTTGTATTTATTCCATTGTTTATAATATTTTTACCTAGGGCATTTATCTTTTCATATTCACCAGCTTCAGTTTCAATTTCTATTTTGCCTTCTATACAGGAATATGCCAAATTTAATATGTACTCTTCAAGAGTTTTTCCTTTAATTCTTTGTATTATTTCTTCTAAGCCTTTAACTTCGCCTTGCGTAATTCTATAAAATACATCAAGATCATATTGTTTATCAATTTTTAAATCTTGTTGCATTGCTATACAAAGATTTGACAAATCGTGTTTAGGAACGTCTCTAATAAGAAGCATAAAAGCTTCTGCAATCGAATGCTTGTTAAGAGTTTCCGAATTATTCTTCATAGACATTGCTATTTTTTTATATTCAGGTTTACTAAAATTTAATTTCATATATTTCCCCTCTATATTTTTTCATTCATTTTTATAATAATCTCTTCTAGGGCCGCTTCCAGCTTAGAATACATTTTGAATTCTTTATATATCCCTGATCTATATTTCAAATTAATTTCAATTTGAAATGTCGGTATTTGACACTTTTTTGCTACATAAGCTGAAACACAATATGGATATTGTGCACTAAACGGATTATCTATACTAACATTCTTAAAACCAAATCGATTAAAAATTTTTATCATTTCTTGCAAGATATTTTCATGGCCACAAATGTTTTTTCCAAAATTAGTTCCTATGCATATATCCTCATTTCTCCAAGCAGCCATTCCATGTAAATCTATCAAAGCTTTTATTTTATCTTTTCTTACTATTTTAACTAGTTCTCTTTTATATTCACAAACCTTGTCCCAATTAGCATCATTATCCTCATTCTTAATTTTATAAACACCATTAATATCACACTTTTTTGATAATGTTTTTACTAATACTCCTGTTTTTGTTTCGCGCGGTCTTACACATTTCTCTCTCGTATGCAAAACACAATGAGGAGCAGACAATATTATATTGTTTTTTCCACATATTTTTTCAAAAGATTCTTTTTTCATTTGTTCGCCTATTCACATTTTAAAATTATTTTTCTTATTTTACTTACAATTGCACATATTAGTTTGTATATCAAATTCAAAATTTCTGATGCCACAAATGCCCCTGCAAAAGAACCAAGCACAGTTAGCGGATAATAATAAAATCTATTTAACATATCTGGAACTGCATTTCTTAATTCGGTATATATCATTTCATCAAAAATATATGACATCAAATACGCTCCTAACGTAAGATTTGAAAAATGATTTAGTATTTTTAAAGTACGCTCTTTCGCTTTCGATAAATTTATATTGCTAAAAATTACAAATATCATTATTGAAATTAACATTATAGGGAAAGCACATGAATCTTGATAATCTCCCCACGCAAACAAACCGCCATAATTAACTTTATAATAGTATATTGATGATAATAAAAATATACTAAGCACAGTTATGTAAGAAAACAATTTTTTTATTTGAACCTTATATTCACACAAATATGCACCTATGTAATAATACATTATCGGATACAGCTGAGTCCAAGTTGGTACTTGAATATTAGCTAACGATTCTACCAATAACAAATGTTTATTTATCATTGGCGGTATTGTTACTAACAATATTAATCCTATAAGACTTATCTCTTTTTGTTTCTTTGTTTCTATTCCATTATATATCAGATTAAGAAACGGAATTAATATAAATAGCCCTATATACAGTTCTATATACCAAGAATAATTTGCTCCTTGAAATAACAATATTGATTTAAGTATATGAGCTAAATTAAAAGGATGTTCTAAGTATATGCTTTTAAAAATCAAACACGCTATACTCGCCAACACATATATCATCAAAGTTCTTATAATACCTTTAAAGTATTTCAAACTTAATTTTTTCTTATTCATCAAATAACCCGTTAGCATTAAAAACAATGGTATACATGTCATAAACAAAGTTCTCATGCAAACCATAACAAACATTCTCTTTCCTTCAACGGGCTGAGCATAAAAACCCGTGTGTAAAAAGAAATGTACTGAAACAACAAAAAATGTTGCCATTATTCTAATTATATCTAACGAATAATTTCTTTCTCTTTTTTCTTCCAAAAGAATCACCTCTACAGAAGTGATTATATCAAAAAGCTATATTTTAGCCAACATTTCCTTCTTTATCTTTGCAATTATCTTTTTTTCTAATCTCGATATATATGATTGTGATATTCCTAACATATCCGCAACTTCTTTTTGTGTTTTTTCTTTTCCACTTATAAATCCGAATCTTAATTCCATTATTATTTTTTCCCTCTTATTAAGTTTCTTTATGGATTCTTTTATAAGTTGATTATCTACTGCTTGTTCTAATCGCTTAAATATTACATCTTCTTCAGTTCCTATAATATCAGATAAAAGCAATTCATTACCATCACCATCTGTATTAAGAGGTTCATCTATTGAAACTTCATTTTTCAGTTTGCTTATTCTTCTTAAATGCATTAATATTTCATTTTCTATACATCTTGACGCATATGTAGCAAGTTTTATGTTTTTGGCCGGATCATACGTATTAATAGCTTTCACCAAACCAATGGTGCCTATCGAAACCAAATCTTCCAATGGTACTGGCGTATTTTCGAATTTTTTTGCAATATATACAACAAGTCTTAAGTTTCGTTCTATTAAAACTTTCTTCGTTCCTTCTTTATCCTTTTCTATATTATCTAAAACTTTTTTCTCTTCATCCGGAAGTAATGGTGGAGGCAAAACTTCAGCACCACCTATGTAATAAATAGAGTTCTTTTCACCAAAACCTATAAAAGTCATAACCTTTGTAAAAAATTTCTTTGTCTTTTCCATAATTAAAAATAAAATTTCCATAGCACACTTCCTTTCTATTTTATCAATTCCTAAAAAATACGTACTTATAATCGCATCATATTTTCCTAGCTCACCTTTGCTCGGTATTGCTACTGCTTCATGATTATATATAGAAGCTCCATGGATTATTTTTATATTTTTTATCTTTTGTCCTAAAACCTCTTCATTAAAATTCCCTATTGTACTATACTCCAATTTTACTTTTTCAAAATTTTCATTTTCTATCTTTTTATAAACTTGTGGTGAAAAAACTATTACATCTTCTCCTTTTTTTGTTTTTAAAAAATGTCCAGTATCAATTAATGCGTTAAGTTTTATTTTTCTATTCCTTATTCGTAAAATTAATTCCGCAGAATAATTTGATGTTTGATATTTATTTTTATATTCTTTTACACTCATCACTATGAAAAGTAAAAAACATAAAACATAACCCAAAGAGAAAATTGTTTCAGTTTTACTATATGTAAGTATTCCTCCAAAAAGAAATGTTAACAAGTAATACAAGAAAACATCTTTAATTATTTCATTTAGATTAGAATGCTTAAACGACAACTTAACTACTAATAAAACAATTATTATTCTACAAACAATTGAGAGATAGTAAGGTTTATATACGCAAAGTACCGTATATAAACTAGAGATTATTGTTGCAAATAAAGTTCCAACAATTCGTAGTTTTGTCCCATTAATTTTTGATTGTAAAAAAAGTATAAATAAACTAACTATGCATTCTTTAAATAATAAAACATCTATATATATAATCATGTATTTATTCTATTATTTACAAAATAAAAAGACTGTCTAATATTGACAGTCTTTTAAATTATTTTTTATCTTTTTTCAACAACTCTTACATCTAATCTATTGCTTGGTATTACAATTCCATTCTTATCAAATAAATGATTTACATCTTCTAATATATCAAAATATACATTCCAATAGTCTGCACTATTTACCCAAACTCTCAATGTATACTCGACACCCATATCATCGTATTTTGTAGCTCTTAAAAATACTTCTGGATCTTTTAAAATTCTATCATCGCTATCAACAACTGTTCTGATTAAAAGTTTAACTTTTTCCTCATCTTTTCTATTGGCAGTTTTAAATACAAAATCAACTCTTCTCTTATCTGTTTCAGAGAAATTAGTAATTACCGAACTTAATATTTGACTATTTGGAACTCTAATAATTTTATTATCTGGAGTTGAAAATACTGTATGAGAAAAAGTAATTTGTTTTACTGTTCCACTAGTGACAACACAATCTATATAATCTCCAACTTTAAAAGGTTTTGTTGCTAATATCATAGCACCACTTGCTAAATTTCCTAAAGCATCTTGGATTGCAAGTGAAGCAGCAACACCCACAATACTAAATGTTGCAAGTAATGATGATATTGGAACACTTAACATATCCGCAATAATCAAAACTACAACAAAATACAAAATCACTTTTGTTAAACCTAATGCAAAAGATGCGATTCCTTTATCGAGTTTTGATTTATCTAAAACTTTCTTTAAAATCTTTAAAACAATATTTATAATTATTTTGCAAACTAAGAAAACTATTAAGATAGGAATTATCATTTTTGCAACTTCTATTATATCTATACCTAATGATTCTTTAAAAAATTGTACCATTTTCTTCCCTCCAAAAATAATATTATCACACTTATTTATTTTGTAAATGAGTTCACTTAATTTTTACAAGATTAAAGGACCACATATGTGGTCCTCTTCTTTATTTTAAAAATTACTTGTATCTATAATTTTCTTTTTATTTCTTAAAAATGTTGGAACATCTAATCCATCAGTTGGAGCTGTTGGTTTTACTTCAGCAGTTTGTTTAGCAAATGGATCTGAACCCAAGATTTTTCCCACAGCGTTTGCTGATAGTGGAATTCTTTCTTTATCAAAACCAGTAGCAATAACTGTAACTGACATTTCATCTCCCATTTTTTCATCTATCACAGCACCGAAAATAATATTAGCATCAGCGTCAATGCTCTTTTGAACAAGTTCGGCAGCAGTATTAACTTCGAAAATTCCAAGATCAGGACCAGCTGTAATATTTAACAATACTCCTCTTGCACCTTCAATTGAAGATTCAAGTAATGGACTGTTGATAGCAGCTTTAGCAGCTTCTTCTGCTCTGTTTTCTCCTGTAGCTCTACCAATACCCATATGCGCCATGCCAGTGTCACACATAATTGTTTTTACGTCCGCAAAATCTAGATTGATAAGTCCTGGAATCGCAATCAAATCTGATATTCCTTGAACACCTTGACGTAAAACTTCATCAGATATTTTAAATCCATCTGTAAAAGATGTTTTTCTATCTGCGATTTGCATTATTCTATCGTTAGGGATTACTACAAGTGTATCTACTTTTTCTCTTAAGCTAGAGATTCCTCTTTCTGCATTTTGCATTCTCTTTTTACCTTCGTATGAGAATGGTTTAGTTACAACAGCTACTGTTAATATTCCTAATTCTTTAGCAATTTGAGCTATGATTGGAGCAGCTCCAGTACCTGTACCTCCGCCCATACCAGCTGTAACAAATACCATGTCAGCACCTTTTAAAACATTAGCAATTTCTTCCTTTGTTTCTTCAGCAGCTTTTTCTCCAACTAGTGGATCTCCACCAGCACCTAAACATCTTGTTAATTTTTCTCCAATTTGAATTTTTGTTGGAGCTTTTGATAATTGTAATATTTGTTTATCTGTATTGGCAGCTACAAAATCTACTCCTGTTACATTAGCTTCAATCATTCTGTTTACAGCATTGTTACCAGCACCACCGACACCTATTACTTTTATCTTAGCCATCCCATCATAACTTACTTCTTGTTCGTACACTTTAAACTCCCCCTACTTCCTTATTTTATTAGGTTTTGCACCTAAAAGACTCTTGAAAGATTGAACTACATTTTCAAGAAACGTTGGTTCTACATCTTCGACTACTTTGCTTCCAATATTTTTTGAATGCTTTATGTTCGAAATGTATTTCACAATACCATAAGAACCCAAGCATTCTGATTTAATTAAATTCGCTGTCTTTGAATTTCCAAATCTAACAGGAACTCCCAATATTTCTTCAGCTGTTTTTTCACTCTTATTGATTGAGTTAATTCCTTGCCCAGCAATTACACAAGAATTTATAGAAGTTTGGAATCCCGCATCTTCTATTTTTTGTTTTATCAATTCAAACATTTCTTCAACTCTCGCTTCAATAATTTCAACAAGCTCTGAGCATTTGATTGTTTTTGAATTTTTCTCTCCAGTATATGTTGATAAAGTAATACTGTAATCGTTATCTATGTATTTGACTCTTGAAAGTCCATATTGTTTCTTTAATTTATTAGCCTCTTGATATGAGATTTCTAAACCAATTGAAATGTCGTTTGTTATTGTATCTCCACCTACAGGTATTGCATCCGTAAATAAAATACCATTATCTTTGAAAACTGTAATATCTATATTGCCAGCTCCAATATCTAATAATAATACTCCATTATTCTTTTCTTCCTCTGAAAGAACAATATCTCTCATAGCAAAACCATTTGTTACGATACCATCAATTTGAAGTCCTGCTTTTTGCATAACAAGTCCTATACTTTTTACAACACTTTTATCAGCAATTATTATATCTAAATCTGCTTCTAAGAAATCTGTAAATATTCCGATTGGATCATCGGTAATTCTTGAATCCGTAGTAAACTTAGAAGGAACTACATCAATAATTTGATATCCTTCCGGTACTTCGAATTGTCCTACGTTTCTTATTATCGCATCGATATCTTTTTGTGATACACCTGCATATTTATCTTCTAGTTTTAAACTATACTTGGTTTTGTATATTGAAACATACATTCCAACAATATTAACATAGGCAGATTTTATAATAAAGTCTTGCGTTGCTTCTATATCACTAATTGCAAACCTAATCGCTCTCGCTACGGCATCAGAGCTTACAATTTTACCTTTCTTTAAACCTTCACATGTTACACTTGATGAATTAAGAATTTCTACTTGATTAAACTTATTAATTTGACCCAAACAACAACATACTTTAGAGGTGCCTATGTCGATTCCAACAATTATATCACCAATTGCCAAATCCCACACCCCCTAATCAAATTTAGCAACTAAAGAATATTATATCGACTCTCAAAAGTCAACAAAATTATTACAAAAACATTACAAAAATATTACACCCGCGTTGCCTTGTAAACATAATTGTTTTCTTATGTTTACAAGAACGTTTTAGAGCAAAAATAAACACTAATATAACATTCAAACGCCATATTATTTAAACGTTATATTAGCGCCTTTTTTTCTATCTCTTTTTTTCTTTTTTTAATTCTCTTTTTTCGTAAATCATTTCAATAACATATCTTCTTATAACAGATAAATTATTAAATATTCTAAATACAAAAACAAATATTGCAGCAAGATAAATATCTACTCCAAGATTTTCTCCCATCAAAGTAAATAGTATTGCTATGATTGCATTCATTATAAAGCCAGATATAAATATTTTGTAATCGTATTTACTTTGTGTCTTTGCAGAAAATGCACCTATTGCACTATCAAAAGCTGCCATAATAGCAATCGCTAAATATTTAGAATACTCGTATGAAATTGTTGGCATCATGGCTCCAACAATACACCCTAATATTATGCATATCGCACCTGAAATAAAAGTTTTCATTATTCTTCAACCTCCACAACCGGTGTCACATATTTGTACTCAATTAATCCTGTATATTCAGGAATAATTATTTCTTCAAATCTTTCTATTGACACATCAATATTATCTGTTTTCATTTCGCTTACAATTCCGCCTCTAAGATTTAAAGCCCCCATCATGGTTTCAGGTTTTCCTATAGCTGATATTTCATATGGTGCTTGTAAATTAACTCCATTTATTTGTATTAACGGACCTACACATCTTATGGCTGTGTTAACTAAAATTCTTTGTCCGTTAACACTAAATGCTTCTGCACCAGCTGCAGAAAGTTCATTTATTATAGAAAGAATGTCAGTATCATGAATGATATAAATGTTCGGATTATTATATCCTGCTAATTGATTAATTTCTTCAATTGCAGTTGTATCATCTAATATAACTTTGATACCCGGACCTTTAACAGATGTTATTCCAGCTAAAATGTTTGATTCATCTAGATCTTTCTTTATCAAAGCAACCATATCATCCGTTTTAGCAACAGAATTTTTATATTCTTCTATTTTTTCATTTAAGGATTTTATTTTTTCTGTTTGCTCTTCGTAAACCACTTTCCATTGTTCTATTTCATCACGAAGTTCATTTTCTCTTTTTAGTCTTAAAATATCAGATTCACTTATACTTATTGTTCTTACCTGGATTGTATAACATAGTGCAAGCAAGAAACATACGATACACACTGTTACATTTACTCCATCCAATTTTTTTAACTTCTTCATTTATATCCTCCAACTATATATTGTTTATATCCGTAAAAATTGTTTCTTTATAATAAGCATCACTACTTATATCAACACGACCTTTTTTCCCTTCTACAATCAATTCATTCAAAACTTTAGCTAGATAATTTAATTTATCTATCAAAATTTCCTTCTTTATTTCACCATATATAATCTCAATATCAGATTCTTCAATCCATAATTTCACTTCAGAAACTACACCATAATCAATTTCACTAATTGTATATGGAATATTTTTTTGCTTAACTGTTTCCAACAATTGCACGATATTTTTATATTTCAATCCAGAAACATCATCTAACTGTTGACCAAGTTCATAATTTTCTAGTCCGATTCCATATATAACTGTCATGTCTGAATCAAATTTCTCTTTTTGGTTTTCCAACAAATATCCATGTACATCTGTAACAAAAAAAGTTTCCAAAAACTTTATTATTGCATATGGTTCTCTTTCTTTATATGTAATTTTTATTTTATCCGGGAAACGAATACTTATTTTAGCATCACTTACATACGGCAAACTCAATACTGCTTTTTTTATTTCACCATACTTTTGCTTCAAAATATTTTCACCATAAGAAACTTCTATAATATTTAAAATTTCTGAAGAAGTAACATTAGTTCCATTTTCTACAATAACTTTTGTAAGATTAAATGCTGGTGAAAATAATATTCCTATAGACAAGCCTATAACAACCATACTTATGAAAAAAATCGCTATTTTTGCGCCTAGATTAGATTGTTTTTTCTGCTCTTTTTGCATTCTAGATTTCGAAATATCACCTGTTTTTTGTTTCTTATTGACTGTTTTCTTAGGCATGTCCTACCTCCTTTTTATTTTGAATTAATTTCCGAGACGATAAAACAATTTACCGTCCCTTCAATTAACTCCTATAAATCGGTCCGTTATATTTTATCATTGCTTCTCTATTTTTGCACCTAATATAGTTAATTTTTTAACTAAATTTTCGTAACCTCTTTCAACAAATTCAATCCCTAAAATATCTGTCTTTCCTTCAGCAACCAAACCAGCTTCTATCAGTGCTGCTCCACCTCTTAAATCTTTCGCTTCTACACTTGCATTTTTATATGTATCTACCCCCTGAATTATTGCAGCTTTTCCTTCTATTGTAATATTAGCCCCCATTTTCAAAAGTTCGCTAACATATTTATATCGATTTTCAAAAATATTTTCAACAACAATCGACGTTCCTTTTGCTAAAGCTAAAGTCGTAACAATCTGAGATTGCATATCCGTTGGGAACCCTGGGTACGGCATTGTCTTTACATTTGTCGCATTTAACCCCAATCCTGATTTTAATTTAATACAATTTTTATAACTATGAATTTTACAATTCATTTGCTTTAATTTGTGTAAAAGTGCAGAAATATGTTCATGTGAAATATTATTAATAGTAATTTCGCCTCGAGTCGCTGCCGCCATACACAAATATGTTCCAGCTTCAATTCTATCTGAGATCACATTAAATTCTGTGTCATGCAACCCCTTAACGCCTTTAATTTTTATTGTATTACTTCCAGCTCCAGACACATTTGCCCCCATACTGTTTAAAAAATCTTGCAAACATTTTATTTCAGGTTCCCTTGCTACATTTTTTATGAGCGTAATACCATCTGCAAACACACTTGCCAACATAATATTTTCAGTGGCACCAACTGACGGAAAGTCCAATACAATCTCTGTCCCCTCTAGTTTTTCAGAAGAGCATGATATATATCCACCTTCTTCAAATATATTAACTCCCAACAATTTAAACGCTTCTAAATGTAGATTGATTGGCCTTGCTCCTATTTCGCATCCTCCGAGGATATGTAAAGTCACATTTTTTCATTCTAGAAATCAACGCACCAACAATTATAACTGATGATCTCATTTCGCGCATCAAGTCTTGTGGTATTTCAAATCCATTCAAATCTGTTGCATCAATAATTAAAATGTTTTTTGTTCTTTTTATTGTACAGCCAAGCGTTTCTAATATCGAACACATCATTTTTACATCTCGTATATCTGGAACATTATTAATTATACTAACACCTTTATTTAAAATACTCGCCGCAATTATTGGCAATGTCGCATTCTTCGAACCGGATATATCTATTTCTCCACGTAAAGGAATTCCTCCTTCAACTACATATAAGCTCATATTTTTCACCTCTTAAAAAGTTTATATTATAATGTATGCAACTTTTTAAGTAGATGTGAACTTAAAAGAGAAATATTGTCCAACAATATTAATATTTTTTTACCTTATTAACTTTAGTAATAATATATTTTTCTAATTTTTCTAAAAATTCTTCTTTACCGATTTCTTTTTTAGCAACCATATCAAGTCCCTTCTCCCAACTTGCTGTTAATTGTGGATTAAGCATATCAGGCAAAGTAAATCTCACAACTTGATAAACCAACTCTCCTTTTTGACTTGGAGTAAGTACCTGCGTTTTATTATTGATTTCAATATAATTAATTCTTGTAAGTTTTTTTATAATTTCGGCCCTGGTTGCACTAGTACCAATTCCGCTACCTTTAATTTGTTCTCTTAATCGCTCATCTTCGATAAGTTTTCCCGCATTCTCCATAGCAAGAATTATAGATCCAGAAGTATATCTACTTGGCGGTGAAGTTTCACCTTCTTTTACATTGTATTCAGAAGCAACTAGCTTTTGGCCTTTTTTCATTTTTTTCAAAGCTTCTATTTTACTTTCATCAACATTATCTTCTTTTTCAGGTTTTACAACTTCTAAATACCCTTGATTCACACAAATTCTAGCATTCGAATAAAACTTTTGTCCTGCAATATCTATTGTAACAGCTAGCTTCATGAATTCTGCTGGTGGGAAAAAGATACTTAAAAATCTTTTTACAATTAACTTATAAATATCCTTTTGCATATCTGAAAGTGAATCATGATTTTCAAAACCTTGTCCAGTAGGAACAATTGCATAGTGATCTGTTATTTTTGAATCATCAACATACTTAGATTTCGCTATATCAGTACTATACTTGTTATCAATCATTTTCTTTAATAAGCCTTGTACTTCTTCGTCTTTATATCCCCTAACTAAGCCATTTAGATTTTTTCCAATTTCCTTTGCTACTGCAGTAGAAAGCACTCTGGCATCTGTTCTTGGATAAGTAACAAGTTTCTTTTCATACAAAAGCTGAATTACTTCTAAAGTTTGGTCTGGTGAAATTTTAAACTTTTTACTACATTCATTTTGAATTTCTGCCAAGTTGTATAAAAGCGGTGCATTTTCTTTTTGATTCTTCTTTGAAGATTCTAAAACCACAGGTTCTTTTTCAGATTTTTTCAAGGCTTCTATAAAAGACAATGCATCTGCTTCATTCTTAAATCCAACATCGTTGTATATCAAATCCTTATCTATTGCCAATTTGACAATATCTAAATTCTCAGTATTTTCTTTTTCACATTTCCACTCTGCCGAAATTCCCTCTTCAAAATTCACTTGTACTTTATAGAACTTAGACTTAACAAAATTTTTAATCTCACATTCGCGTTCAACAATCATTCCCAAAACACAAGTCATAACTCTACCAACAGAAATTGATGTTTTTTCTTCATTATTACGTTTTGCTACTTCTTTTCCATAAGACAAAGTAAGTAAACGAGAAAAATTAATACCTATTAAATAGTCCTCTTTTGCACGCAAATAAGCGCTATCGGCTAGCGCATCATATTCCGAAAGATCTTTTGCGTTTTTTATACCATTTAAAATTTCTTCTTCTGTTTGTGAATCTATCCAAACTCTTTTTTTATTTTTTCCTTGTACATCTACCATCTGATCAACCAATCTATATATATACTCTCCTTCACGCCCAGAGTCAGTACAAACATAAATTGTATCTACACTTTCATCGGTCAATAATCCTTTTACAATTTCAAATTGATTACGAACACTATCTATTATTTCATATTTCCATTCTGTTGGAATAAATGGTAATGTATCAAACCTCCACATCTTATATTTCTCATCATATACTTCAGGATAACTCATCGTTACAAGATGACCAACGCACCAAGTAATTAAATATTCATCTGATTCCAAATATCCATTTTTTCTTGTAGTATTCACTTTTAAAGCTTTTGCAAATTCCATTGCAACACTTGGCTTTTCAGTTATTAATAACTTTCTTGACATTGTACATCTCCTAATCTATTTTTCGCTCCAAATATTACTTTGTTATTTTTTCTATTTCCATCATAATATTTTTCATAGCATCTTTCATTTCTTCTTTTTTAGCTTCTTTTGCCATTGCTTCAAGTTTATTTTTATCAGTCATCAGCTCATCTATTTTTGTCTTTAAAATATCACTCGTTAATTCTTTCTCCTCAATAATTATTCCTGCATTTGTATCTTCAATAGTTTTAGCATTAAAAAATTGATGATTTTCTGCAGCAAATGGGAAAGGGATTAATATTGCTGGAAGTCCAACAATACCAAGTTCTGTTACAGTTAATGCTCCACTTCTGCAAACCGCCAAATCCGAAGCAGTCATAACTTCTTCCATATTATATATGTACTTTTCTATTTTCACATTTGGATTATTAACTTTAATTTTTTCAATTATAGAATCATAATGTTTAGGACCTGTTGCATATATTATTTCGTATTCTTCAATTGATTTATTATTAATAATATCTATCATTGTTTCATTAAGTTTTTGCGCACCTTGGCTTCCTCCAAAAACAAGCACTACTGGTTTTGTAAAGTTTAGTTTCTTTTTTGCGTCTTCTTTTGTTAAATTACTTGCTAATTTAGTCGGATTTCCAGTAAACACAACATTCTTACCATTAGGTAATTTTTCTTTTGCCGCTTCAAAACCTACAGCTACACAGGTAATCTTTTTAGCAAGCCATCTTGTTGTTTTGCCTGGAAGCGCATTACTTTCGTGAATTAAAGTTGGTATATTCTTTTGAATTCCAGCAATCATAGCTGGTGCAGTAACGTATCCACCAGTACCAATAATCAAATCTATTTTTTCATCTTTAATAATTTGTTTTACTTCACTTATCCCTTTTAAAAGCTCCGTAACCGTTTTTATATTTTTCAAAACACTCTTATTTCTTATCCCTTGAGCATGTATATATTTAATATCAAATCCTGCTTTAGGAACCAAATCCACTTCCATGCCATTTTTAGTTCCTACAAACAAAATCTTATGACCTTCCTCTTTCAATCTATTAGCAATCGCGATTCCCGGAGTAATGTGTCCTCCAGTTCCGCCTGCTGCAACGATAATATTCATATGAGACCCCTCCATTAATATATTATGCCGAAAAAACAAATTTGTGTCAATGCTTGATACTGCATAAAAAAGCGCTACTTCTATAAGTTGAAGTTGTAAACTGAAAGTAGACACAAAAAAAGTGTCTGCTTTCTTTTTTTTGG
>CAZEVD010000030.1:0-16806 GCA_964515475.1 uncultured Eubacteriales bacterium | reverse complement strand
AACAGCTGTAAGAGCTGTTTTTTTATTTAAGTATCACTATTAATAATCGCGCTAAAGAAATCTATAACTAGGCTTCCTATAACAAATTGTGCAAAAAGAACAATTGCTGTATATATAAAGGTAGAACCAATTGTATGTAACAAAATGGTAGAACCTATAGAAGCGTCATAAAAGATTATACCTATACCACAAGCGCATAGTACAAATGAAATTATAGAAGTGAACACTATAATTTTTTTAGAAAAGTTATTTATTGAATTTAGATGACTAACAATTTTATTTACCATAAGAATCATCTCCTGTCTTTCAACTGTATAACATAATTATACTACTAAAAATACTGAAATTCAACATAAAAAAGCTTTGAAACCCTTGAAAAACAAGGGGTAGAGCTCTCGAATACTACGGAAAATAGCAGTTTACAAAAATAAAAAAGTGTAAAGTTTTTACTGTAGCTATGTGTAAAAAAATGGAAGCGATTATAAAAAGCCTAGGGAAGCGCCAGATTGCCCATTTCTTAAAATAAGTCTTGCAATTTAAGGGCATCTATGCTATAGTACTGTAAGTAATCGACTAAGGAGCTTAAAAAGGAGGTGCAAACCGATATGCCAAATATAAAATCTGCAATAAAAAGAGTTAAAACAATAAAGACAAAAACTAGCGAAAATTCTATGGTTAAATCTGCTTATAAAACAGCTGTAAAAAACTTTAATGCTGCTGTAGAAGAAGGTAATAAAGAAAAAGCAACTGAATTATTTAAAGTAGCAGTTAAAGCTGTAGAAAAAGCTGCAAATAAAGGTGTTATAAAAGACAATACTGCTTCTAGAAAGAAGTCAAGTCTTGCAAGAACTTTAAATACACTTTAGTATTAACTTGCTAAGCTACTCTGGAAGGAGGGAAATATATGTCAGGAATAAAGATTAGAGACAACGAGTCTATCGATAATGCTTTAAAAAGATTTAAAAGAGACTGTGCTAAAAGTGGAGTTTTACAAGAGGTTAGAAAAAGAGAGCATTATGAAAAGCCAAGTGTAAAAAGAAAAAAGAAATCAGAGGCTGCTAGAAAGAGAAAGTTTTAATTTTTAATAAATAACACATACATAGTATAAGGCAGATTTTCTACAATCTGCCTTATTTAATTTAAATCGAGATGAGGTGCATTAATTATGTTGAAAGAGCAATTACTTGAAGATTTCAAAAATGCTATGAAAGAAAAAGACGAAATTAAGAAAAATACGATTATGATGATAAGATCTGCAATTCTACAAATTGAAAAAGATACATTAAAAGAAGTTGGAGAAAACGAAATTATCGAAATCATAGCTAAAGAAATGAAAAAGAGAAAAGAAACTTTGGCAGATATTGAAGCTAGTGGAAGAGACGATTTGATTGCGAACGTAAAAAGAGAAATAGAAGTAATCAAAGTATATTTACCAGCTGAATTATCAAGAGAAGAGTTAGAACAAATTATTGCTGATGCAATTGCAGAAGTTAATGCAACAACAATAAGAGACATGGGAAAAGTTATGCAAGCAGTTAAACCAAAAACTGCAGGTAGAGCTGACAATAAAGTTATAAACGAAATCGTAAAGGCAAAATTAGCTTAAGAAAAATTAAAAAAGTGAATAAAAATATCAAGAGTGGACGAGAGAACGGCTTTATGACTCCACAGCAACCAGCTAAAAGCAAAGGTGCTAATACCGGCGAAATGAAAATTTCGGATGATACAAGATAATTAAAAGAGGTGATGTCTTGTATATCGCCTCTTTTTAATTAAATAAAAATAAGGAAGGAAGTAATAAATATGAAGAAATTGTTTACAAGTGAGAGTGTAACAGAAGGGCATCCAGATAAAGTTTGTGACTTAATATCAGATAGTGTTTTGGACGCAATGTTAGAACAAGATCCAAATTCAAGAGTTGCTTGTGAAACTTGTGCTAATGGAAACTTTGTTCTTGTAATGGGCGAAATTACAAGTAATGCTGTAGTAGATGTAGAAAAAATAGTAAGAGATACAATTAGAAAAATTGGATATACAAAAGAAGAATATGGCTTTAATGCTGATACGTGTGAAGTAAAAGTAATGCTTAAGAAACAATCAGAAGATATTGCTTTAGGAGTTAATAATTCTTTAGAAGAAAAAAATGGTGAAGGTTTAGGCGAAGGTGCAGGCGATCAAGGTATTATTTTTGGATATGCTTGTAATGAAACTGAAAGCTTTATGCCGGCTCCAATTTACTATGCTCATAAACTTGCTGAAAGATTGACAGCCGTAAGAAAAGAAGGAATTTTAAATTACTTAAGACCAGACGGAAAGACTCAAGTAACAGTTGAATATGATGGTGATAAAGTAAAAAGAATTGATACAATTGTTGTATCTACCCAACATGATGAAAATGTAGAGCATGATCAAATAGAAAAAGATATCATAGAAAATGTAGTAAAAAATATAATTCCAGAAGAACTTTTAGATGAAAATACAAAGTATTATATTAATCCAACTGGAAGATTTGTAATTGGTGGACCTGCTGGGGATAGTGGACTTACAGGCAGAAAGATTATTGTAGATACTTATGGCGGATATGCTCCTCATGGTGGTGGTGCTTTCTCTGGAAAGGATCCAACTAAAGTAGATAGATCAGCGGCATATATGATGAGAAAAATTGCAAAGGATATTGTAAGAGCAGGAATTGCCGAAAAATGTTTGATTCAAGTAGCATATGCTATTGGTGTAGCAAAGCCAGTATCTGTATTTGTTGATACATATGGAACTAGTAAAGTTTCTGAAGACGAAATTGTAAACAAGATTATAAATGAATATGACATGACACCAAAAGGAATTATTTCATATTTAGGACTTAGAAAACCTATTTATAAAGAAACTACAAATTATGGTCATTTTGGTAAAGAAAATTTAAGCTGGGAAAATTAGATTGAAACTTAAAAATATATAAAATTCAAGAAAAAGAGGAGTTTTTTTAGCTCCTTTTTTCTTTTTATTATAGTAATCTTTTTGTTGACTTTAACTACCATAAATAGTAAGCTAAATACTAGAGATATATGATTTTTCTAGGAGGAGAAAATATGGGGATTGATTTTAGAAATATCTTAAAACAAGATGAGGATTCACTTGTAATTGACAAGAAAAGACAAGCTGTCAAAGCATTAATAATATTATGCGTTATATTACTTGTTGCTTTGATTGTAGTTATAATTTTGAAAAATCTTGAGGATGTAGATGAAACAAGAAGAATGTACATAACAAAAGATATTCAAAATATGAGAGCTTATGTACAAAATAAAGCAACTGAAGCAAAGGAAAATCCAGGATATATTTTACCAGGTGTTCCTCTTGATAATGCACCATACACAATGAATGTAAATGGTGTTGAAGAGGAATATAGATATGGATATTATTATTTACAATCACAAGATTATGCTGATATGACCACAGCGTTGTTATTACCGGATGAATGGTATATTGTAAACTATGATACTCTTGATGTTATAAATTATAGTGGTATTAAGTATCAAGGAAGAATGTATTATTCTATTGACGATTTACTTGCAATAGAAGCAAAACAACTTATTCCATCAGACAATACAATAATAATAAAAACAGCAGAAGATATGAAGTATCTTCACGAATATCCAAATGCTAATTTCAAATTAGCTGGAAATATTGATATGTTATCGTATAACGTTGGAGAAGGTTGGGAACCAGTAAAGAACTTTACAGGTAAGTTTGATGGTAGAGGATATACAATAAACAATTTAACAATATATAGACCAACACAATCATATATCGGATTATTTGCGGAAATAAAACCAAGTGGAAGAGTTGTAAATCTTACACTAAAAGATTCTAATGTAACAGGTGAAAATTACACTGGTGTATTAGCAGGAACAACATCTGGAACAATAAGAAATGTAATATTAAAAAACGGAAGTGTAACTGGTGTTGATAAAGTTGGTGGAATTGCTGGTTCGTTACAAGGTACAATTAACAATACAAAAGTAAATATAAATTTAGTAAATGGTGAAACACAAGTTGGTGGTCTTGTAGGTGTACTAAATTCAGGTACAATATATGAATGTTTATCTCAAGTTGTAACTATTAATGCTAGCCAAGCAGTTGGTGGATTAGCTGGTTCTGCAACGGCAAGTACGACATCATATATCAATGAGTGTGCAGTTCAATTTAGTGAAATCACTGGTTCAGATGACTTAGGTGGTTTAATTGGAAAAATCGAAATTTTGACACCAAATACATTGTATATTTCAGATAGCTATGCTGTAGGAAATATAACAACAGGTAAAACAAATATGGGCGGTCTAGCTGGTTATGTTAGAACAGCGGCTGGCGCTAGATTAGAAATGGAAGCTGATTATGCAGCTGTTAGTATATTAAATAAAGTAACAAGTTCTGGTGGTGCAATTGGATATTCAAGTATAGCGGTTACATCTCCAAGTAAAGCTGACTATGTATTCTGGGAGAAAAATTTAGCTGTTGGTGAAATTCTTGAAAGTGTTGGTACATCTGATACTAATAACGTAATGAATTTCGAAGCTAAAACAGCTGAAGAAATGACAGTAAGAGCACAATTTACAAATTGGGATTTTGATATATGGGCTATTGACGAACACGAATCAAGACCATATTTAAAATTTGAAAATACTTTTAAAGAAAATGTACAAGAGATAATTGTAGAGGAGAAATAAGAATGAAGAATAATCTAGGTATTTCTTTAATTACATTAACAGTAATGATAGTTGTAATGATAATACTTGCAAGTATTGCATATTCTTCAAGTTTTCAAACAATAGATGAAACTGGAGATACTAAAGTTGCTGTTGAGAAAGAAAAATTAAAAGAAGCTGTTTCAAAAAGAATGGTTGAAAATGCTAAAAATCCAGCCGCTTATCCTTTGATAGGTGATAAAGTGGATGATATAGTAGGTTATGCTTCTTGTATTGAAGATATGTCAAATGGTGATTTACAAAAATTCACTGAGACAATAAATGAAGAAAGTATAGAATATATGAGAATAATAGATTGTGATGATGCTGCTAATTTAGGTGTTGGTTCTGTTGGTGCTGACCACTATTTCATAGTAGATTATTATTCTGGTAAAGTATACGGTATTGTAAATATGGATGCTTATGAAAGTGCAAATGAATAGTTTTATAATTTGGAGGTTGCAATGAAATCTAATAGAGGAATAAGTTTGATAACCTTAGTTGTTACAATAATGGTAATGTTAATTTTGATAGGTGTTGTTGGGAAATATAGCTTAGAAAATATACAAAAAGCTACAGATGCAGTTATGGAAAATGAATTTGCATCAATAAGAAACTTTACAATGAATGTTCAAAATCAAATGTATGTTGGAGAATTTAATATTGAATTAAATAATTATTCAGACATTGTTTTAGGTAATGAATTATTACACATAATTGCAAATGGTAAGTTACAACCATCAGAAATAAACAATATATCAGATGTAAATTCTGCAGATATAGATGATAATTACAAATATTATTTCTTCCAGGCAGAATCGATGGATTATTTTGAAACAACAACTTTTTCAAAAGGTAATGTAGTTATCCCTGATGTAAAATATGATTATATAATTAATTTTTATACAGGAACAATCATTGGCTTATATGAGGAAGGCGCTAAAGTTGATGGCTTAATAAAAGGTTTAGGCGAAATTGTAGCTGAGACAACAACATTTTAAAAGGTAAGGAGCGGATTTTAATCCGCTCTTTTTTGCTTTTTCGGGGACAGTCCTAAAAAGGACACTTGCAAATTAAAACTTAATTTCAAATTTTGAAAATACAATTGTCCTTTTTAGGACTGTCCCCGAAAACGAAAATTTTAAAGAATCTCAAATGAACTTGCCAATGTTTGCACCTAACAAGCTCTAAGTCACTTTTTTTATCGTTTTTCATAAAATATACCAAGGAGTGAGGAGGATGTTTAGTTATGTTATAGAAGTTTTTGTGTGGTCGTTTGCTATATATGGTTTTAGTAATTTTATTAAAGAAAATTTCTGGGAATTTATTGATTTTGTAGGAAAAGCATCATGTTTTATCTGTAAAAAGTGCGTAAAATTCGTTGCTAAAAAAAATAGATAATTATATAATGTTCCATAGTATCTTAGGAATTTACATAGAGAAAGAGGTTTTTATGGAATTAAAGGGACAAATTGAAGAAATTATTTTCTCAAATGAATTGAATAGTTACACAGTCTGCAGTTTGTCTGTTGATAATGCGAGTATTACAGCTGTTGGATATTTACCTTTTGCTAATATTGGTGATTTAATTGTTGCTCAAGGTAGTTTTGTTAATCATAATGTCTATGGAAAACAGTTTAAAATAGATACATTTGAAAAAACAATGCCAAATACAGTTGATGAGATAGAAAAATATTTAGGTAGCGGAATTATAAAAGGTGTTGGACCAGCTACTGCTAGAAAAATAGTAGATAGATTTGGTGAGGACACAATTTATATTATGCAATATGAACCTGAAAAATTAATTGCTATTAAAGGTATTACTTCAACAAAAGCTAGAGAAATTGGAGATGCATTTAAAAGCGTTTGGGAACTTTGGCAAATAGTTATGTTTTTACAACAATATGGAATAGGTACAGCAAATGCTAATAGGATATATAAAGAACTTGGAATGAATGCTATTAATGCGATTAAAGAAAATCCGTATATATTATTAAATATTTTATACGGAGTAGATTTTAAACACGTAGACAAAATGGCAATTTCGATGGGTGTCGAAAGAACATCTCCTGCCAGAATTGCAAGTGGAATAAAGTATGCTTTGGGATTGTCTGCAAGAAATGGTCATACATGTGTCCTTGAACAAAATTTAATTGAATATGTTGCTGAAATTTTGGCGGTCGATAGAATGCTTGTTGAAAATGAAATTACATCACAAAAATTTGCTAAAGAATTATATGTAGAAGATGAATTCATATTTTTAAAAGAATACTATCAAGCTGAAGAAAATGTAGCTAAGAAAATTTTGATGCTTTCTAACAATTTCGCTAAAAAGACTAATGCTTTAGATGAAAAAATTTCAGAGGCAGAGAGCGAATTAAAAATAGAATTATCTAACGAACAAAAAGATGCTGTTAAAGCTTGCTTTAAAAATCAAGTTGCAATTATTACCGGTGGACCTGGTACTGGTAAAACAACAATAGTAAAAGTTTTGTTAAATTTATTCAAAAAAGCTAATATGGAAGTTGTTTTAGCTGCGCCTACAGGACGTGCTGCAAGAAGAATGACAGAAACAACGGGCGAAGATGCAAAAACTTTACATAGATTATTAGAATTAGGAAAGATGGAAGATAATGAACTAAACTTGAATGCGACTGTAAATAAGATAAAAGAACAAGTTGTAATTGTTGACGAAATGTCTATGGTAGACATTGTTTTAATGAGTTATTTGATGAAAGGTCTTTTAGATAATACTAAGCTAATTCTTATTGGTGATACTGATCAATTAGCTTCAGTAGGACCGGGTAGTGTATTAAAGGATTTAATTGATAGTGATGCGGTTGTAACTAAAAAACTTACTGAAATTTATAGACAAGCGGCAGAAAGTCAAATCATTTCAAATGCCCATAAAATTAATTCTGGAAATAAAGAATTGACCTTAAATCAAAAAGAGGGAGATTTCTTCTTTTTAAGGGAAACTAATATTGTTGAGCAAATTGCAGAATTAGTTGATTCTAGACTACCCAAAATGCGGAAAATATGATATACTTAGGGACGTACAAATCCTGACACCTACAAAGAAGGGTGATGCAGGAACGAGAAATCTTAATAAAAGAATGCAAGAAATCTTAAACCCAAAGAGCAAATTTAAGGCGGAGCGTGAGTTTGGAGACTTTATATTAAGAGAAGGCGATAAAGTAATGCAAATTCGCAATAATTACGATATTTATTGGGAAGGCGTAGATGGTAAAGCTTACGGCAGCGGGGTTTACAATGGAGATTTGGGCATAGTAAAAAAGATAACTAATGATTATGTTGAAGTTATATATGATGATGAAAAAGTCGTAAAATATGAATCAAATATAATCGAAGAACTAGAATTAGCATATGCAATAACAATTCATAAAAGTCAAGGAAGTGAATTTCCAGTTTGTGTGATAGCGATAACAAATGGACCACCAATGTTATATACAAGGAACTTATTATATACAGGGGTGACAAGGGCTAAAAAGTTATTAATTATGCTTGGAAAAGAACCATTAGTAACAAGAATGATAGATAATGTTGATACAAGAACGAGAAATACAGGATTAAAATATAAGATGGGAAAATATTTAGATATTTTTTCGGGTAGATAAGGAGGGCTAAGATGAATAAGAAAGCTATTTTTATCATATCGCTTTTAACACTTTTAAGTGTTTTTAATGTTAGTTTTGCATTTTCTGATACTGAAGGACATTGGGCAAGCGATAAAATAAATGAATTCGAAAAATATAAAATAATTGCTGGATATGATGATAATACTTTTAAGCCTAACGAAAATATGACTAGAGCAGAGTTTGTCACAGTTATAAACAAAATTCTTGGAGCAGAAGCTGAATCTGCAAAGTATATACCAGACATTTCAAGAGAAGATTGGTATTACAAAGAAATTAGAAAAGCAGTAAAGTTAGGAATTATTCAAGGCGATGAAGCTGGATATGTACATCCAGAAGATAAAATAACTAGAGAAGAAGCTACAGTTATTTTATCAAGAGCGTTTAAAATAAAAAATGCTTATACAATAAAAACAAATGCAATAGATGCTTATAATATATCTAAATGGGCGAAAGGCGAATTTTATGCTGCTGTAAATTATGGATATATCAATGGTTACGAAGATAATACTTTAAGACCACAAGCAACAATCACTAGAGCAGAAGTTGTAACAATAATTTCTAGAATTATCCCCAATATTCTTACAATAGATATTTATAGTGGAGACATTCAAGGAAATACACTTGTATATGATGACAATATTATATTAAATGATTTAACAATAGAAGGATCATTATTCGTATCTGACAGTGCTGTAAGAACATTAAGGGCAAAAAATGTTGTTGTTGCTCAAGATTTGATTGTCGGGGATAAAGATGATAGCTCTTTAAAAGGAATAAAAGTAACTGGAGAAACATACGAGTTTACAACAGGTGTGGAAGAACTGATTACATATCAAGATGATGAATATGGAATAAGTTTTACAATCCCAGACTCTGTAAATGTAAAACTTGCCACAGATGAAGATATTAACTTTAGAGAAAAAGACTTAATTGTATTTGCTGCAGAACAAAATGACGAATATTATTTAAAAAGTATAGAGTCAATAGGTAGAATGAGAGCAAATAAGTATGATAACTTATATGCTGTAAAAGAGTCATCAGCCAAAAACGGTAAAGAATATATTTTATATAGTGATGTAAGAAATCAAAATATGCTTGTTATAAAAAGAGATAATGTTGTGTATGAAATAAGATTCTTTAACATTGAAAGCGATAATTTAGTAGACAATATTTTAGCAACGCTAGAGTTTTTCGAAACAGAGAAGGTTGTAGATTTAAAGAATAGAACTTATAAGAACACAAAACTTGCTTTGAAGTTTGTTTATAAAGACAAATATGTTGTTGTAGATGATTCTTATAATACAGGTAACATAAATGAAGAAAAAGGTTTCTTTAGATTGTTTATTCAAGTAACTACAATTACAGATATTCAAAACTATAATCTAGAAGAGATTAAATATATGCTTTCTGCAATAGCTAGTAAAGACGGTGAAATACTAGAAGTAGAAACATCAAAGATTATAAATAATAATGCTATTAAATTTAGAATTTTATCAGAAGATAGATTAATTAATTCTCAATACATAATAATTGGTAATAATTTATATAACTTAATTTTTACTGGTGATGAAGTTGAGATGAAAGAAGTTGGGGAAGAAATTTTTGAAAGTGTTATAAATTCTTTAGAATTTTAATAAGATTAATGGGGCGAACTCAATTGGTAACTTTAAATAGTTATTGATCGAGTTCGTCTTTGTTTTTTTTAGTTTAAGGAGAGGTATGTTAACAAAATTAGTAGACCTGTTTTTCTTTAGGGCTTGTGGGCTTTGCGGGCAAAAAATAAATGAAAGATATACTTGTGGAAAATGTCTAAATATATTAGAATATTACCATGAAAAGGTTATATTCCACCCACTTTATGGATGGTTTTATGACAAATTGATATGCGGTTTTGAATATAAATCGTATGTGAAAAATTTGATGCTTCAATATAAATTCGAAAACAAAAGATATCTAGCTAAAAGTTTTGGAGATTTATTAGTTTATAAACTTCAAAAATATAAAATTACGGCAGATATCATAGTTCCGGTTCCCATACATAAAAAACGAGCGGTTAAAAGGGGATATAATCAGAGTTTATATATAGCTAAGGTTGTATCTGAATTAATGGGGATTCCTTGTAGTACAGAAGTCTTAAGAAAAGACATAAACAATCAAAAGCAAAGTTTACTTGATTCTAAAAATAGAGCTAATAATGTAAAAGGTGTATATAGCTTAATATCAAACAAAGAAATAGAAGGTAAAAAGGTTTTATTGATTGATGATATTTATACTACTGGAATGACTGTTAATGAATGCTCAAAAGTTTTAAAACAAGGCGGAGCTAAAGAAATTATTGTTGTAACAGTTTTATACGGAAGATAAAAGTTCTTTAGGTAAAAAAGAGAGGGGCTTTAAATAAATAATGGATGAATTAGTAGAAAGCGTAATGGACTATATAAGAAAACCGTACACTGACCATGCCATTATGATAAATGGAGAATGGGGAAGCGGTAAAACTTACTTTTGGAATAACAAAGTAAAAAGTAAGATTGAATCTACAGACATAAATGGAAAAAGATACAAAACTATCTACATGTCTTTGTATGGTATTTCAAATCTTGATGATATCAGTAAAAAGATATTCATTGAGATGAACCCAAGTTTAAATAAATCAATAAAAAAAGTAATTGAAAATGGAAATATAACAAATATTCCGGAGTATGTAAAAACAGGTATCGATATGGCAAATTCTTTTGGTTTCATGCAAATGAATGAGAAAATAGACTATTCTAAATTCTTTGAAATTGATGACAAGGTACTTTGCTTTGATGACTTGGAAAGAGCAAATCTAGATGTTATTGACGTATTAGGATATATAAATAATTTTGTTGAACATGACCATATGAAAACAATTCTAATTTGTAATGAAAAAGAATTATCTAAAAAATTAAAAAGTTCCAATATTGAGATGAAGACATTTATTGCTACATACATCTTAAACAATGAAGGTAAGATTAGACCTGATACACCAGATGTTGAAGGCGAGGAAGATGATAGTGTAGAGCTTGATTCTGCAGATAATAAACCAATGGTTGAACTTATTGAAGATAAAATTGAACATATTTTTGATAAAGCAAATGATTATGAAAGAATTAAGGAAAAATTAATTGGTGAAACATTTGAATACGTTCCAGAATTTAATTACATCATAAATGGCGTATTAATGCGTTATGAAAATAATCCACAATTAATACAATTTTTAAGAAAGAATTCTAACATAATTACACAAACGTTTAATAGAAGTGGTACTCGTAACCTAAGAATTCTAAAACACGCACTAAATGATTTTCAAAAAATATTTGAAACAACTAAGAGATATTATCCAGATACTACAGATTTAGTGCTTAAATCTTTGCTTATCTTTACAATAGCAATTTCATTCGAAATTAAAGCTGGTAAGATAACAAAAGATAAACTAAAAGATATCAATTCGCTAGAAGAATATAGAACAATTTTAGTTGCGTCAAAAGTATTAAAAGATAATAGACAATTCTATATTAAAGAATTTGATAATAACTATTACTTTACTTTTAAAACTGATTATAGATTCTTTAAATTCGTTGAGAAATATGTAAGAACTAGAATCTTTGATATGAAAACATTTAAGGATGATATGGATGCAATCTTAGCTCTTGAAAATAAGAGTCAAATGCCAAGTTATAAGAGACTTCTAACAGAAGATTATTGGAAGATTGAAGATTCAGAATTTAATAATGTTGTTACAGAAGCCTTAGAAGATATTAAAGCTGGAAGACTTCAACTTGCTGAATATTTTAAATTGTATGTAATATTTAATTTCTTTATTCAAAAAGGTTTAGTAGATATTGATTTAGAATATTTAAAACTTACATTTATAAATGGAATGAATGTTGCTGCTGCTACATCAAAATATTGTAAAGATATTGATGCTTACATGGTTGGTACAAATCTTGTTGAAGCAGATGATAACATCAACTATATTTTAGAACATTTCAATAATTTAAATCTTCAAACAAAAGAGAAAGAATATATTGAAGTTGCCAAAGAGCTATTTGAAATGATTCCAGACAAAGTTGATAAGATGACAGATAGATTTGTTGAAGAACATTTAGATATTCCAATCATGAAATATTACAATATGAATACTTTATTTGAAAGAATCTTATTATTAAGTAACGAAGATATTGTATTAGTAAAAGATTTGATTGCTGCAAGATATCAAAATGTAAAAGATATATCTAATGAAGACAGAAACATTAAATTATTAAAACAAGCGATGGAAGAATATATTAGAGGAAAAGTTCCAACAATAAAGATTATTCTAATTGAAGATTTTATAAAAACATTAGATATGATTCTTCTTAAAGCAAAAGAAAAACCAAGAAGAGGTAGAAGAAAAGCTGCGGCACCAGTAGAAGCTGAATAAAAATCAAAACCGTCAAGAAATTGACGGTTTTTGTTTTTGGCAGAAACTTTAATTTATAAATTTACATAATTGAAAAATAGAAACTATTATGCTATAATTGGCCTGTACCTTACAAAATTTTCTCGTAAAGGAGTGTCAGCATGGCTAGTCATTCAAAGGGTAACTACGTTCCTGTTTTTGGCGACATAAGCCCAGCAGACGGAGACTACTGTGTCCGAGTCTATAAGCGGGTCGCTGTAGGTGGTGCTTTCATTCATGGCAAGTGGCGGCCAGCCAAATGCTTTCCGAATGGTTTTTGGGACAAAGAAACAGCCAAAGAGTTGGTTAGATACTTTGTCTTGGTGGTAAAGGGTTGGGATCGAAAAGCAACCTGTGAAAACCTCACCACTAAGTTACTTCGCGACAACTACTTGGCAGGCGTCTGCAAGCAGTTTAGCAGCAGTACAATTGCAATCACGGATTATTGTTTCCCTGAGTGGGACATTAAGCCTTGGGAACTTCGTACGTGTCCTAATGCTTTTTGGAACGAACCTGCAAATTGTGCTCGCGCATGCATGTGGGTTGCTCAGCAAGAGGGGATTGCAGAAGACAAAGATGCGTTTTGCCAGAAATTTTCTGCGCGCATGCTTCGGGATTATGGCATGGGTAAAGCTATGGTCAGAATGGGTGGTCTTTACGAGGTCGCCAATGTGACTTTCCCTGAGTGGAAGCTTAAACCATGGCATCTTAAAAAAATCGGTAAGATTACCGAAGCTATGGTTATTGATGCCGTCACCTGGATGATAGAAGATGCACTTAAATGGACTCACGAGGATGTTTGTGATTTCATATGTGTAAAAACTTTCTATGATCATGGAATCGGCAAAATCCTGATGAAAGGTTGCAATCATTCTCCGATAAGAGCGTTAGAAATTGCGTATCCGGGGCAATATGAACGCTGGATGCTTCGCAACCGTGAAAACCCTTTCCGGAAATAACGCGAAAACCAAGAAATGAAACTCCGGAAAAGACGTGATTTATTCACGTCTTTTTTGCTTGTCATTTATAAACTTTTTTGCATATTTTTTGTCTAAAAAACAATAATAAGTATTAGAAAATTATACAAAAAAGGAGGAATCATCTTGAAAGCAACAGGAGTTGTAAGAAGAATTGATGATTTGGGAAGAATTGTTGTTCCAAAAGAAATAAGAAAAACTTTAAGAATTCGTGAGGGCGATCCTCTTGAAATTTTTACAGATAGAGAAGGAGAAATAATTTTAAAGAAATATTCTCCTATAGGTGAATTAAACGAATTTGCTACACAGTACGCTGAAACACTTGCAAAGACAACCGGTCATATTGCGTGTATTACAGATAAAGATACAGTTATAGCGGTTTCTGGTGCTCCTAAAAAAGAGTATTTAGAAAAAAGCGTTAGTTCAGAGCTTGAAAAGTTAATGCAAGATAAAGTTATTTGGACTTCGAAGGAAAAGAAAGAAAAGAAGTTACCTGTATTAATAACAGATAACGAATATGAAGAAAAATATGCATCACAAGTTATTTATCCTATTATCTCTGAAGGAGATACTATAGGAACAGTAATGCTTTTATCTAAAGAGCCTACAACAAAGATGAATGATGTTGAGATGAAAGTTGTTCAATCAGCAGCAGGTTTTTTAGGAAAACAAATGGAAGAATAGTATCAAGTAATAAGTGAACTTTTATGAAACTTAAATAGGTTAAGTTTTTTTATAGTTCACTTATTTTTCATTTTTTTAATAATGTTAAAATGTTGAAAAGTTGTAATAAAATAAATATAATCATATAGAATAGTATAAATAATAAGAGGAGGACTAATGGAAGAGGTAAAACAAAAAAATAAAAAACAATCCTTTATGTCAGGTGTGCTAACTATATTAATAGCACAAATCATAATAAAAGTACTGGGATTAATTTATAGATTAGTAATAACAAATATTCCGTATTTTGGTGATGAGGGAAATGGCCTTTATTCATCAGGATATCAAATATATATGCTTTTGCTTGCAATAGCTTCAATAGGTGTGCCGAGTGCAATAGCTAAGTTAGTTTCGGAAAGAATAGCTGTAGGAAAACATCGAGAAGCACATGAAATTTTTAAAACAGCATTAATTTTATTTGGCATTGTAGGTTTTATAGGAACATGTATATTGTTCTTTGGCGCTGGAGGAATTGCTGCAGCAATAGGTAATCCGGATGTAGAAATAATAATGGTAGTCCTGTCGCCAGCAGTATTTTTTGTTGCAGTTGCAGCGGTAATTAAAGGATACTTTAATGGAATGTACAACATGAAAGTTTCATCAAATTCACAGATGCTAGAACAAGTATTTAAAAGCTCACTAACTATTTTATTTGTTGTACTTGTATATCTTATTGCAATTGTAAATCCTGGTGTGATAGCTGAGAAGTTAAATATATCTGAATCGAATGTAACAGTTGTTATGGCTGCAGTAGCGAATGGAGCATCTACGGTAGCTACAGCAATTAGTTGTGGGTATTTATTCTTGTATTATCAAAGAGTAAAACGTGAAATATGGAAGAATATAAATACATCAACTGTTGAATATAAAAAAGAAAGAAAAGTAACAATAGCAAAGAAAATATTAGCAGTATCGATTCCTATTTCTCTTGCATCAGTTGTTTCTGCTATAAACAGAAATGTTGATACTTTTACGGTAATGAATGGATTAAAAGTTGCATTGGAAGGAATGTTTAATTCTGCTGAAGCTATAACAGCTGAAGCTACAAGGTTATATGGAATATTATCAGGAAGAGTAGATACATTAATTGGTTTGCCAACAGCATTAAATGTAGCGTTTGCTACAGCCTTGGTGCCAGCGATTTCTGAGTCAATGGCAACAGGCGATAAAAAAACTGCAAGAAAGAGAATAACGTTTTCAATGAGAACAACAATGCTAATTGCATTTCCTTGTGCGATAGGAATGTGTGTATTAGCAAAACCAATTCTTAGATTATTATATCCAAACATTGAACTTGTTGAAGCTCCATTGCTATTACAAATAAGCTCATTCTCAGTAATATTTACATTAATAAATCAAACTATGGGCGGAGCGCTTCAAGGTTTAGGAAAGGTGTTGGTTCCAGCAGGAAGTTTGGCTTGTGGAGCTGTAGTTAAATTAATATTAAATTTAACTTTAATTAGAAATCCAGAAATAGGAGTATATGGAGCCGCGATAAGCTCAGTAATTTCATCAATCGTTGTAACAACAATAGAAATGATAATTTTGACAAGAATATTAAAATTTGATTCAAATATAAAAGAAATGCTTGTAAAACCAATAGTGGCGACAACACTTATGGGAATTGTTGCTGGCGGAACATATTATCTAGTTAATACATATCTTGTAAGTGGAGCAATAGCAACATTTATAGCAATAGGTGCAGCTGTTTTAGTATATGCTTTGGCTGTTGTAAAACTAGAAGTGTTTAGTAGAGAAGATTATCATATGTTACCTTATGGAGATAAGATACATAAGGTTTTAGAAAAAATAAAACTTGTAAAACCTTAAATAACAACTGTTTTAGTAGACATAAAGTTGCAAACTACTGAAAAATCAACATTTTTTTGAAAAAAGTTTAAAAAAGTAGCAGGATTCTAAGAGAAAATGGCGAAATATAAAAGTAGTGATAATAGTAAACAATACTTTATCAAATAAAAGAAAAACTTATAGGAGGTAATTTAAAATGAACAAACTTGATTTAGTTGCAAAAATTGCTGAAGATGCAGAACTTTCTAAAAAATCAGCTGAGGCTGCTTTAAACGCATTCATCAGTGCTGTTGAAACAGCTTTAAAGAAAGGTGAAAAAGTTCAATTAGTTGGATTTGGTTCTTTCGAAGTTAGAAAAAGAGCTGCTAGAAAAGGTAGAAACCCTCAAACTAAAGAGGAAATCAAAATACCTGCATCAAAAGCTCCAGTATTCA
>CAZEVD010000029.1:0-19653 GCA_964515475.1 uncultured Eubacteriales bacterium | reverse complement strand
AATGTCCAAAGGGGACAACCTTCCGTCCAAATGGGGACAACCTTCTTTGGACATTATTAGAAAGTTTAAAATAAAAAATGTCCAAAGAAGGTTGTCCCCATTTGGACGGAAGGTTGTCCCCTTTGGACGCTCTTGAACAATTAATCAAGATTTATTATCTCCTTTGGTATTCCTGTTTTTTGATAATACTTAGTATAGAATTCTTTTCTAAATTCTAGGAATCTATCTTCTTCAATTGATGTTCTTACGTTTTCCATTAATCTTACTAAGAATCTTAAGTTGTGGATTGATAATAATCTTGCGCCTAAGATTTCATCACATTTTATTAAGTGTCTAATGTATGCTCTTGTGAAGTTTTTACATGTGTAACAATCGCATTCTGGATCTAATGTTGTCCAATCTCTTTCATAAGTTGCATTTCTAACAACTACTTTACCTTGTGATGTCAAAGCTGTACCGTTTCTTGCAATTCTTGTAGGAAGTACGCAGTCACACATATCAATTCCTCTAAATACTGCTTCTATTAAATAATCTGGTGTTCCAACCCCCATTAAATATCTTGGTTTATTTTCTGGCATAAATGGTGTTGTTGCAGCAAGAACATCATACATGATATCTGCTGGCTCACCAACACTTAATCCACCAACTGCATAACCAGGAAAATCTAACTCAACTAATTGTTTTGCACTTATTTCTCTAAGATCTTTATACATTCCACCTTGAACAATTCCGAATAAGCCTTGTCTATCTGGATTTTTATGTGCTTCTTTACAACGCTTAGCCCATCTTGTTGTTCTTTCCATTGATTGTTTTGTGTATTCATAAGTTGCAGGATATGGTACGCATTCATCAAACGCCATCATAATATCTGAACCTAAATTGTTTTGAATTGACATCGATTTTTCTGGTGAGATGAAGTGTTTTGATCCATCTAAGTGAGATCTAAACGCAACACCTTCTTCAGTTATCTTTCTTAAATCACCTAAACTAAATACTTGGAATCCGCCACTATCTGTAAGGATAGCTCCATCCCAATTCATAAATTTATGAAGTCCACCAGCTTCAGCAACTAATTCATCTCCCGGTCTTAAATATAAATGATATGTATTAGATAAAATTATCTTTGCTTTTATTTCATCTCTTAATTCATCTGGAGTCATTGTCTTAACTGTTGCTTGTGTTCCAACAGGCATAAACACAGGTGTTTCAATTATCCCGTGTGGTGTGTGAATTCTACCACGTCTTGCACCTGTTTTATCATCTTTTTTAATTAACTCATATCTAATTGGTTGTTCCATTTTCTGCTCCTTTCATTTTTATTAATCAAGTCAAAAATAGTGAATTGCGGAATTTTTTTACTTAGCGCGAGGGCGGAAGCGTATATTGATACGCTGAGCACCAAGCTAAGCTAAAACATTTCGCAAGTCGCTGGTTTTCACTTGATTAACATAGCGTCACCGAAACTAAAGAAGCGGTATCTTTCCTTAACAGCTTCTTCGTACGCTTTCATAATATGTTCTCTTGTAGCAAGTGCTGATACTAACATTACCAATGTGCTTTCTGGTAAATGGAAGTTTGTTATCAAGCAATCTAAAACTTTAAATTTATAACCTGGATAAATAAATATTTCTGTATTACCTTTCTTAGGTTCTAAATGTCCATTTTCATCTGCAACACTTTCAACAGTTCTACAAGAAGTTGTTCCAACACAAAATACTCTTCCGCCACGCGCTTTAGTTTCATTTATAATATCACATGCTTCCTTAGATATTTCGTAATACTCTGAATGCATTTTGTGATTTTCAATTACTTCTTCTTTAACAGGTCTAAATGTTCCAAGACCAACATGAAGCATTACTTTTGCAATTTTAATTCCTCTCGCTTCAATGTCTGATAAAAGTTCATTTGTAAAATGAAGACCTGCTGTTGGCGCAGCTGCCGAGCCATCATGTTTTGCATATACTGTTTGATATCTATCTTTATCTTCTAATTTTTCATGTATGTATGGTGGTAATGGCATCGCACCAATTTCGTCTAAAATTTCATTTAATATTCCTGTGTATTCAAGTTTTACTTTTCTATTACCATCTTCAAAAATATCTATAACAATCGCCTTTAAAACTTGTTTTCCATTAGCTTCAAAGAAAATTTCAGAACCAATTTTGCATTTTTTGCCTGGCTTAACTAATACTTCCCATTCATTGTTACCAAAATCTTTTAATAAAAGTAACTCAATTTGTTCTTCCTTTTCGGCTCTATGACCATAAATTCTTGCTGGAATTACTTTCGTTTCATTTAATACAAGACAATCATTTGGCGTAATATATTCAATTATATTTTTAAAAACTTTATGTGTGATTTCTCCAGACTCTTTATCTAGCACTAATAATCTAGATTCATCTCTTTTTTCAATTGGTGTTTGTGCAATTAACTCTTCTGGTAAATCATAATAAAAATCTGATAGTTTCATTTTTTATCTCCTCTTTTAGATATTGTATTATTTAGTGAAAAAGGGCCTCGCGATTATTGCGTACGGCCCTCTTTCGTCATATATTAGTCTAGAACTCTGAAAAATTCTCGTTCCTTATAGGAGTACATCACGACCGAATACCCATCCTTTGTAATAAGTATTGCGTATACGTCACGCTCGGTCTCAATTGCCCGTTTGACATAGAAGTTTAAGTCGGTAAGTGAAAACTTGTTATATGCAGTTCCTCTTGCAACATGCGAATGACCATAGAGAACTTCTCCACCAGGAGTTTTAAGACGTTCTTCCATCTGCATCCGCTGTTTCGTGTTATAATATGCATCCATTTTGCCAGCTTGCTGAATATGAAAAGATTCAAAATAGTAACCATTTGCCTCTTTGAGACCAAATAGCACGATGCTATATTCTCTTTTAAATTCTTCCGTTTGAGCTTTGACGATTTGAATACCCTCATTCGCGATTATGGAAAAGCCAATTTTAGGTTTCCACCGAACTTCAAACTCTTTTGGGTCTACTGAAAAATACTCGGGTCTTGTGGGAAATTTGCCATTAAGACTCCGCGGAAAATGCTTGCTTCTTGTAATTAACTCTTCAGATGTAATCATTGTCCCCTCCGTAAATAATCTATAATACAATATCAAATTTGCACGAATATATTAACATATTTCGACATTTTAGTCAACCTAATAGAATCTTCAAAACGAACGAGTGTTGACATTTAAAATCAATATATTATAATAAAATAAAGATGAGGTGTTAGTCACAATGTGACTTACCCGTTTAGTTGATAAGAATCACACTAGCCGGTCCAAAAGGATAGTGTGATTTTTTATTTATTATTAGTTCGTGTCAATAAGTAATTTTAAAAGCGGCTGCTTATGCAACCGCTTTTATTTTTATAGTAATCCGTTAGCTCTCATCCAACGAATCCTTTCTGTTTTATCAAGAATTTTCTTTCTTAATCTAATATTGCTTGGGGTAATTTCAACCAATTCATCTTCAGCTATGTATTCGATAGCTTGTTCTAAGCTCATTTGTCTTGGTGGAACAAGTCTTAAAGCATCATCACTTCCTGAAGCTCTAGTGTTTGTTAAGTGTTTTTCTTTACAAACATTAACTTCCATATCTTCTGGTCTTGGATTTTCACCGATAATCATACCAGCGTAAACATCAACACCAGCACCAATGAATAATGTTCCTCTTTCTTGAGCGTTGAATAATCCATAAGTAATTGATTTACCAGCTTCAAATGCAATTAATACACCTTTAGATCTTGCTGAGATCTCTCCTTTATATGGTTCGTATCCAGCAAATACGTGGTTCATCATACCATTACCTTTTGTATCTGTTAAGAATTCACTTCTATAACCAATTAAACCTCTTGCAGGAATCTTGAACTCAAGTCTTGTATAACCTTGACCACCTGCAACCATGTTTGTCATTTCAGCTTTTCTAACACCAAGTTTTTCGATAACAGCACCTGTAAATTCGTCTGGAACGTCGATTACAAGTTCTTCGATTGGTTCACATTTTACACCATCTATTTCTTTAAATATAACAGATGGACGAGATACCATGAACTCAAATCCTTCTCTTCTCATTGTTTCGATTAATACTGATAAGTGAAGTTCTCCTCTACCAGAAACTTTAAAGCTATCTGTAGAATCTGTTTCTTCAACTCTTAAACTTACGTTAGATTCTAATTCTTTCATAAGTCTATCTTTAAGATGTCTTGAAGTTACAAATTGTCCTTCTCTACCAGCTAAAGGTCCGTTGTTAACGCTGAATGTCATAGATAAAGTTGGTTCATCAATATCAACAAATGGAATTGCAATTGGATTTTGAGAATCTGCAATTGTTTCACCAATGTTGATATCTGGGATACCAACGATAGCAATAACATCTCCAGCTTCAGCTGTATCTATTTCATATCTCTTTAAGCCTTGATATGTATAGATTTTACCAATCTTAGTTTGTTGAATTGTTCCATCTTTTCTACATACAGCAACAGCTTGACCTTGGTTTATAACACCGCTTTCAAGTCTACCAATTGCGATTCTACCAACATAGTTATCATAGTCAATACTAGAAACTAGAAATTGCATTGGATTTTCTTTATTAACATTAGGTGCTCCAATATGGCTAATGATTGTTTCGAATACTGGTGTCATATCTGTACCAGGTTTCTCTAAATCAGTTGTAGCTATACCTTGTTTACCAGACGCATAAATAACTGGGAAGTTTAATTGATCATCAGATGCAGCTAAATCGAAGAATAAGTCGATTACTTCATCTACAACTTCCTTAGGTCTAGCACCAGGTCTATCAATCTTATTTAGAAGAACGATTGGTTTTAAGTTAAGACCTAATGCTTTTCTTAAAACGAATCTAGTTTGTGGCATAACTCCTTCAAACGCGTCAACGATAAGAATTACACCATCAACCATTTTTAATACACGTTCAACTTCTCCTCCAAAGTCAGCATGTCCTGGTGTGTCTATGATATTAATTTTGTAATCACCATACTTAACAGATGTATTCTTAGCAAGTATAGTAATTCCTCTTTCTTTTTCTAAATCATTAGAGTCCATTACTCTGTCATCAACGTGTTCGTTTTCTCTAAATGTTCCTGATTGTTTTAATAGTGCATCAACCAAAGTTGTTTTACCGTGGTCAACGTGAGCTATAATCGCAACATTTCTAATTTCCATTATTATCTACTCCTTAAACGTGAGCATGGGACGATACTTTGATCGTCCCTGCTATTAAAATTTTATTCTTCGTCTGTTGAAACAGTTGTAGCTTGTGCAGCTTCAACTACTTCTTCAACAACGTCTTTTCCTTCTAGTTCACGAATTGATAATTCAATTCTCTTTTTGTCTAAATCAACTTCAACAACTTTAGCTGTAACTTCTTGTCCCATTTCTAAAGCGTCTTGTGGTTTTTGAATTCTTCTCATTGTAATATTTGAGATGTGTACTAATGCTTCTAATCCGTTATCTAATTCAACGAAAGCACCAAATGGTTTCATACTAACTACTGTACCAGTAACCTCATCACCAACTTGGTATTTTACATTAGCCCAAGGATTGTCCTCAGCTTTCCTGTATCCTAAAGAAATTTTCTTTGCTTCTGTATCAGCTTTTAATACTGTAACTTCGATTTCTTGTCCTAGTTTTAAAACTTCGTTTGGATGTTTTATTTGTTTCCAAGAAATTTCAGAGATGTGAAGTAATCCATCAACACCACCAATATCAACAAAAGCACCGTAATCAGCCATTTGTTTAACTGTACCTTTGATTACTTGTCCTTCAGCGATTGTGTTCCAAACTTTTTCTTCTTTTAATTTTCTTTCTTCGTTAGCTAATTTTCTTTCTGAACCAACGATTTTTTTCTTTTCTGGATTATATTCGATAATCTTTAATGCTACGCATTTACCTCTGTATTCAACTAAATCTGTAACTTTTTTAACAAGTTGTGTTTGAGGTACGAAGATTTTAACACTTCCTGTTTCAGCGATAACACCACCGTTTACAACGTCTGTAACTTTAGCTGTAATTGGTTTATCTTCTTTTACATTGTTTTCAAATTCTTCTCTTAATTTTTTTGTTTGAAGTCTTTTTGTTGATAATAGAACATTTCCTTGTCCGTTATTCATTCTTAAGATGTATGCTGTAATTTCATCGCCAACTTTATATGTATCAGCTGGTTTTTCATCACCATAGCTAAATTCATCTCTTGGTACAACACCGTCTGCCTTATATCCTAAATCAACGAAGATATCTTCTCCAACGATATCTACGATTGTTCCTGTAACAACTGTTCCTTCCTCTAATTTTTTCAATGAGTTTTCATATAACTCTGCAAAATTTTCAGTGTCAAATTTTGACATTTTAAAATCAATCCTTTCTTCCTTTTCTGCTAAATTTGAGAAAATTTTAAATATTCTCTTAAGAGATTAAAACAGCAACTTTCGTTGCCGTCAAAATCTTCCTTATTATCCAACATTTAAGCGAATTTGTCAATATAAACACGCCAAAAAATGGCATAAAAAACGAAAAAACACCCTCTTTTCTTTTCATAGAAAAAAGGGCTTTTTATTATTCATCTCTTAATCTAACAATCTCCGCTTGCATTTCTTGTGTTAAAGAAACGATGTCTCTAGGATTTATATCTTCACCAGTAGTATATTTTTCTAGGCTTATTGGTTTGCCTACACTTATTCTGACTTTAGAAAACGGCTTATAATCTCCTTTTATTCCTATCGGAATTATTGGCGCATTAGCCGACAAAGCAAGTAAAGCTGCACCTTTCTTCATTTTTATGCCTTTAGCCATACCATTACGTGTCCCTTCCGGAAACATGAATAAAAGTTTTCCATCTTTCAAAAGATTTTTTGCTACATCTAATGCATCTGTATCGCCTTTTCCTCTTTTAATCGGAAAAGCTGCCACATTCGTAAAAAACCAATTTTTTAGTTTTCCTTCAAACAATTCTGATTTTGCCATTATATAAAACATTCTTTTTTCATTAACAACATATGATATTGCATCCATCGCATGCACGTGGTTTGCACAAAGTATATATGCTCCTTCATCAGGAATATTTTCATTACCAACTACTGTAACTCTATAAACAATAGAGCAATAAATTTTAAATATTCCTTTCATAAATGATCTAAGCCACATTTTAATTTTCCCTCTTTCTTTCTATTATGCTCTTTACAGCTTCATAAACTTCTTCAATACTCATCTTTGTAGAATCAACGACTTCAGCATCTTCAGCAATTTTTAACGCTCCCATTTCTTTATGCATATCATTGTAGTCTCTCTTGTTTAGAGATTCTAAAGTTTCTTCAAAAGTTGTTTCAACACCTTTTTCAATAAGTTCTTTATATCTTCTCATGGCTCTTTCTTCTGGTTCTGCTGTTAAATAGATTTTTACTTCAGCATTTGGAAACACTACAGTAGTAATATCTCTACCTTCCATTATTACATCACCTTCAGCACCAAGTTCTCTTTGAAGTTCAACTAATCTAATTCTAATTTCTTTTATAGCCGAAACTGGAGAAACGATTTCGTTTATTTGAGGAGTTCTTATCAAATCCGAAACATCCTCTCCGTTTAAAAATACATGTTGTTTATCATCTATATTTTTAAAAGTTATTTTTACTTTATTTAATATCTCTTTTATTTTTTCTATATCATCATTTATTCCAACATCATCACGAATCATTTGTAATGCTACACATCTATACATAGCTCCTGTATCAATATATGTAAAATTTAATCTTTTAGAAATCAAAGAAGCTATCGTTCCTTTGCCTGTTCCTGCAGGTCCATCAATCGCAACTATCATAAAAAACCTCCTCATTTGTTTTAATAATTATTTCACTTTTTTAGCTAATTATCAAGTTTAATTTTATGTCCAAAAAGGGACTGTCCCCCAAGCACGAAAAAGCGGCTCCGAAAGGAGCCGCATCTTTCATTCAAGCACAATTTCGGCATGACCCAATGTTACTTTCACTTTAACTACAGCGCCAATTTCTAGTCTCATGTAGTCATCATAATTCATAGTAACTTTCATCTCTTCACCGTCTTCGTTAACACCCACAATTGTGTATGTTTCGCTCGATGATCCTTGTCGTTCATTTTTACCTAAAGTAATTTCACCCCAATAAGGTTCTAAATCAGTTCCGTTAGTGGTGACTGAACGACCATAAATCCATTTTTGAATCTCGTAATAATATTTGGTTTGGTAAACTGGTTGCTGTCGATAAACAGGTTCTTCATATTCCTCAGTTCCATAGACTGGGACTTGTGTAATTATTTCTTCAAAATATCCATTTCCCAAGTCCTTGTATCCGGTAACTTTGTCTTCATATCCGACAATCACTTGTCTCGTCTTAGTTTCATAGTGATCTATTACCTGAACATATGAAGCTATCTCTTGTGCAGTTCGCTCAAGTTTTGCTCCATGTGGCAAACTCCAACCACTTTCATCAACCCAGTCATACTTTTCAATGGTAATCGAACGTTTCCAGCTCATTTCTTCAACAGTCAGAGAATGTTCTTTGGGAATGAATAAATAAACAAGACCAGCAATTAAAGCTGCCGAAAGCACAATAATCAACAACATCATGCCATATTTAGAAAAAAAACTACCAAGTTTCTTCCCGCAATTTTCTAAATGGTCACTTATCGTTGGATTTTCTCGCTTCCAGACTTCTTGCTTTTTCCTAAGCTCTTCCACGCTCTCTCTATAAGGATTACCGTTATCCTTTGGTTTCTTTTTTGTTTTCTTAGAGACTTCTGGTTCCGAGTAAACCTGATATGATGTACTACGTGTAGCCTCAGTTTGAGTTTGCTGAATAATCCGCCGCTTTTCTTTTTGCTTTTCTTCAGCTCTTGCATCAAAATAATCGCGATTTTCCCCATCTCTGCTTGCTCCACAAGAAACGCAGACTGTATCATCATCTGAATTTAATTGGTCACAGAAGTGACAAATCCAATCCGGATTCCTGTTTACTTTTACAGCTTCTGCTTTAGGAACATATTCTTTTTTGTGCATGTAAAACTTGGTATGTTCATCGCGAGGCTTACCGCATCCAGGACACTCCCGTTTATCCCCACGTATAGCTGTTCTGCCACAATATGAGCAATCCCAATAACCGTATAATAATCGTCCCATATTTATTTTTTGTATGGCTTTTAAATTATTAATCCATACACTCCTTTCTTACAAGATTTCTATATCAAATATGTCGTAATTCGCACGGCGCTATTTTAACACCTTTTTACGTCGTTTTCAAGTTTTATGTCAATTTAAAAGGACATTCTCTAATTCTTTAAGAATGTCCTTTTAATAATCTTCTAAAATGTTATCTCTTTTACAACTTTCATCTCTAACGTTTTTAACGTGATTTTTTCCTCATCAATTAATATATAACATCTTAAATCTACGCCACGCGGCCTACTAACAGACCCCGGATTTGCTAAGATTTTATCGTTTATTTTTTGTAATGCAGGTACATGTGTGTGTCCTTGAATAAATATTTCGCCACAGTTTGGTGGCAAATTACTAAAGTTAAAATAATGTCCATGCGTTATCGAAACAAAACGACCATTTACATATAAATTGTCCATGTCATACATCTCTTGATTTAAAAGTTCTTCCAAACTTCTTGTATCACAATTACCACGAATAATTTCAACTTTATCTTTAAGTGCATTTATAAGATCCGCCATTTCTTCATCAGAAGACTTGCTTAAATAAGCAGCTGTATCCCCTAAAATAACTAATTTATCAGCTTTTTCTTTTTCAAATATTTCTAAAACTTCTTTTAATCTCTCAACATTTCCGATGAATGTCGGATACAAATATATATTTCATTTTTTACTCCTTTTACGCTCATATCTTAAATACAATGTAACTTTAGAAATCTTTTGTGTCAATCTATTTTAATGAGTTCCTTCCGAATTGTAATCGTCATTTGCTCTTAAGCCTATATCATATATCGCCATAGCAATTCCAGAATCCATATCTTCAATAGTTATAACATTTCCATTAGGCAAATTTATTTCATAGAAGTTATATTCTGCACCCTCTTTTTCCCATCTCATATCATCAGCAGGGTTAGAATAACTTAAATAATCCAAACCATCATCTAACGTAATAATCTTTTTAAATACTACTATTAAATACCCCTCTTCAAGAATTTTATTTTCATCTTTCAAAATATCTTGGTTCGTTATATCTTTTCCTAATGTAACTTTAGTCGTTGAAGGTAAGTAATATTCACCATACCAATGTCCATTGCAATTTCGTATTGAATTTTCATCTTTAACATTTTTAGATTTTTTTGCATCTGATATAAATTTATTTGTATTCGAGCCATAGCCATATAATTTAGCTAATTCCAAAATGTTATCATAAGGTAACTTCACATCTGTTTCATCTAAAAGCAAACCTTTAAAAACTTTTCCTATATTCACAGCTATCTTATATGACTTACTTTCATCATTAAGCTTTCCTCGTACAAGTTCAAATATAAAATTCGAATTATTTACTTTTCCTCTTGTACTTGCTAAAACCAAATTAATATCCACATCATTATCTTCTGAAAATTTTATGTACTTTTCTTCTAAGGTATCATAAAAAAGTGATATATCTTGCGTTACAAGAGTGCCATCTTTTGAAACATAATAATATTCAGGTATTATCGAAATTTGATCACTTGCAGTTCCTTTTGTTTTTAAATCAAAATAAAATCTATAACCTAATTTCAATCCATATTTATATCCGCTAAAAATATTTTGATTATTTTGCCCTATTGGTAAAAATAAATTTTTAATTTCAGAGCTATTTAATATTTTTAATGCACTTGTAAGTTTTCCACTCCATCCTAAGTCATCAGAATCTCTTATTTGTAAATCATATATTGCTCCTACAATAAACACATTAAAATCTTTTTGTAAAATATAAGTATCCTTATTATTAGCATTTTCATATGCTATATATTCTTTAGCTTCATCTGTAATTGAATCAAATTCAACAGGAATATTTTCAGCAACAACTCTAACAGAAATAGTTCCTTCTTTGTTATCCGTAACCCATATAGGAACTATGAATTTATAATCTTCAATACCTAATGCTCCATCACTAAGTTCACCCAAATCATACCATTTATCCGCAAGTATTAATTTTTTATCTTTAATCTTATTTTCTTCATATCTAACGGCATAAACATCAAACGAAAATTTAACTAATTTTTGACTAGCAAATGCATTGCTATCTAATCTTTTTCTCACATATAAATCTTCATCATATAAGTAATTACCTTTATAATTATAATCTTTCATTCCATACCCTTTATATGGTATACCATTTTCAACCGCATAATAATGTTCACCCGAATGTGGTATACGAATAGTAAAAACGCTATCTAAAGTTAATACATTTTCTTTATTTTCTAGAATGAATTGATTGTCGCTTCGTCCCTCTTCATTAAGTATAATTAATTCAGATTTATTTACTATTGGCGTATATATATTTATATTATTCATTTTTATATCACTCGGTGTAAAAGTTTTGACTCTAGTTTCTTCGTTAATTATAGCTTCTTTATAATTAATCGTTACTAAAGTGGTTAAATATAATTTATTAAGAGCTTTTTCGTATGTAAAAATATTTCTATCTTCAAATAAAACACTACTATTAGTCAAAGGAGCCTTGGCAGTATTTTTATAATATCCTGCACTAATTAATTCTGTTACATTAGGAATTCTATCTGCAGACATCAATTTATTTAATCCATCTAGATATATAATTTCTTCACCTTCTGCAATAACACTTAGATAATCCCCATTAATAATCGAATTCTCTCTAATCATTCTTTCAATTGCAATGTAATCACTTTGATAACTTTGAACAATAGCATCCAGATCTGGCTTTTGATAATCAATTCCATCCAACAATATTTCAAGATAATACACACCGTTTCGTTCTTCTATAAAATAACATTGTGAATTGCTTTGTATTTGTAACTGTCCACCTTTTTCAAAACATACATACGGTTCGTTATCATCATAGTCTGCTTCTAATAACACTTTACCATTTTCAGTATAATGATTCTTATCTATTACAGCTTCGTTTTCTATAATTGCATTATCTATTATAAATAATTTGTGATTTTCTCCGCCATAATACGAGTACGATAATTCAAAATTCAAACTTTCACTAGATTTTGCAACAGCAATGTTTGAGGTAATCTTGTTTTCATCATCATCAGAGGTAGTATAATATTGTTTCTTAAGTATTACATTTACTTCTTGTTTTTCTTCAATTATAGATAATACATTTTCAATTATATAACTATCAGTTATAACGTTTGCATACAAATCTTCACTTGTTGGTATTGCAACTTCTACATCATATTCCTCATTGTTTTTATCATTTGATTTTATTACTGCATAAGGATAATTAGGTTTGTCTATTGGAATATCAGGTTCATTTGTTTCTTTTGTGTATATAAATATCAATTTTCTATCTTGTCCATTATCAATTACTGTAACATTCTTTAATTTCTTTACATTTTTATATTCTATTTCATCTAGCTCATATTCACTTAATTCATATCCATCTAAATCTATCACCGGAATATCTATTTCTTTCAAATTTGCGACCATTTTATATCTTTCAGGTGGCATTAAAACATTCTTTTCTTCATCTATATATGAAACATCTACTACATTTGCTCCATAATAATATTTAAATTCTATATATAAATCAGCCCATACCTTATTCATAACTGCTAATAATTCTTCTGTGTTCAAAATATATCCATCTGAAAAAGCAAATATATTTTCAGTAACTTCTATCTTGTCATTAGAGATACCTGATGGAATTAACGCTTCATCACCAACAACAACTTTGTATAAAGTCTTTGTGTTTTTATTTAAATCTTTTGTATAAATCCATGCTTGCACAAGCGAATAATCAGAAGCATCATATTTAAAATTTTTAATGCTACCATTAGAAGTCTTTATCTTTAACTTCTTATATTCACCATTTTTCACTTCTGTTGTATCTAATGATTTTACTAGCATATTATCGCCTTCTAATCTAAATTCATAGTTTAATTGTTGCTTATTAATATCCTTTAAAATTGTATTAGAAGTGTAATCAAGATTTTTTATTTCAACTTTAGGAAACATATATTCAAAGACTAAAATTTTATTTGCACCATAACCTAGTTGCTCAGCATTTTGTACTTTACAATCTATCAGTAATTCATTAATCATTGCAGTATGAATTTCAACATATCGTTTCGCATTATCTTTTGAGTTCATTTTTGTTGTTGTGTCTACATCATATTCTTTTTGGGCTATAATATTACTTTCTGCTATAGAATTTTTATAAATAGAATAACCGGTCAAAATATATCCTGGCCAAAAGTTTTTATTAAGTGATGCAAACTCCTTAGGAGCAAATGCCTCTTCAAGCAAATCATATTCTGTACTAGTTGGCATACTCATTTGGTTCAAATTTTTGTTAGTATCAATTAATTTACCATCAACATAGTGTTTTACTCCTATTATTTCAACAGGCTCATAATAAAACACTACACTAATTCCAAGACCTTGTGTGGTAAAAGAAGATGTTACACTTACAGAAGAATTATCCGTTGCTGTCATCTCGTTTGGAGAATTATATAATCCATAATAACCGCTTTTATCATCTCCATATCGTACTAAATAACCTTTGTATCTATATCCTGCTGATTGTGTCCATTCCATTTCAGCTATTATATTACTTACAACAGTTCTCTCTGATGTTCCAGAATAAACAATATTACTAATAACCGAATCTGGTGGAGGCGCCAACTGTCCATTCTTGTTATAAATAATATTTCCATTTATATCTCGATACCCAACATTCACATATGCCAATATATCGCACGGTTCATCTTTCGAAGCAGAATCATCACCTTTATTAAATAAAGTACAATACAAAAGCTCAGTAAAACCTTCTGCTGTATAACTATAAATATCAAATTCTACACCTTCCGTTAATAATTTAGAGTGTAAAATTTCATATTTCCCTGGAGAAAGTTTTGAAAAGTACAAAGTGTACTTCCTATTTTGTGAATTATACCAATCACCAAAATATTCTTGTTCTAATGTTGTTTGTCCCCCTGAAAGCCAGGTATCTTTTATTTCCAAATCTTCTTTAAACCATTCTAAAAGTGGAGTCTTAATTGCTTTAATTGCAAAATCTCCCATTTTTGAAACAACATTAATAATTGACTCTGCATCAACAACTTCTAAATCTTTGTCACCACTTACCGTATTAATTATTTCTTCTATAATATCTTCCTTTTTGCCTTGATTATATCCTCCTAACGTTCCCAAACTTTTTAACTTTTTTGTAATATAATTCAGTAGCTCTTTATTTTTAGAATATTTTAAATTCTCAGCTATTTTTTCTATTGCTTTAACAGTTAATTTAGAATAATGTGTATAATAATTTCCCTGTCTATAACTTCTTACTATTAAAGAACCTTCATTTAAAGGAATTATTTCTCCAGCTTCGTTAATCGGCATAAAATTTGTTTTTATATATTGATCTTCATTTACAGATTTTTCAGCCATTGGATTTGGATTACCAATCATTGTGTATTTTTCTTTAGGAGGAAGTTCGGGCAGTAAACATCCATTTTCATATTCAAGAGTTAAATATTCTGTACAAACCTGACATTTAGCAATTGATCCAATTGATGAAATTGAACTTAAATTAAAATAATGTCTTCCTTTTGTCGCATCATATTGTTTGCTATGTATATATGAACACTTACTACATTTATGAGGCGATGTATCTCCACCAGACCACTTATGATTTTCGACTCTTAAAAATTCATCACAATCTCTACACACAACTTTATGATTGTTATCTAATTGTTCATTTGTAGTATACGAAACACCTTCAATTACTTCTCCTTTTGCAATACTTACATACGAATCAACATGACTTAAATATGCAGCATGCCCACAAGTACATTCTCCTATATGATTATTTTTATCATATTGTGTAAAAGAATTATATGAGTGCCAATATTCACCCATGTATTTACCACAAGAACAATAGCCGGAATGAGTATCTTCATCTCCAGTATTTTTATATCTATAAACATAGTGAGTTCTTCTTGAATCACATTCACCACATACATCGCAATAACCATAATGATATGTTGAACTATCGTTAGTAGAATAAACTGTATGCGTGCACTTTTCTTCTTCATCACCACTTTCTATGCTTGTCGCATAAGTCGGTAAATTACATGCTACCCAAAAACTAAAAATAATCATTAGCATTTTCAATATTTTTTTGCACATAAAAAGACCTCCTTTACTCACTTAAGCGATATATCATAGTTGCTGCTTCAGCTCTTGTCATGTTTAAAGTAGGTCTAAAAGTATTATCGGTATAACCAGTTATTAAATTTTCACTTAATGCATGTTTTAGAAGTTGCATATCTTCGCTATTTAGTGACAAGACATCACTAAATTTTATTTTTTGATTTGTTTTTAACGAATTACCTTTCATTAATAAATCCGCTTTTGCAATAATTCTTACCATATCTATTCTTGTTATTGGAGTATCTATATTACTAAGTTTTATGTTACCTTCATTTAGTACACCATATCTTTCTGCAATCCATACATATTTTCCAGCCCAATGATTTAACTTACTCTCAGCATCATTTAAATCAATCCATTCCGGCAAAGAGGCCATCACTACTAACTTTATAAACTCACCATTTGTAATAGTACCTTCTGGTTTAAAAGACATATCTTCATATCCGTTAATAACACCTTTTTCCGTTAAAGACGTAATATACGTATATGCCCAATGTGATGCATGTAAGTCCCAAAAAGAAATCGCATTTACAATTTTAAAAATAATAAATGCACAAATCAAAAAGTTAATAAAAAACTTTTTCATAAAACCACCCCGTGAATAACAATATTAAGATAGTTATATTATAACATCGCAAATTATTATTTACCATAATATCATAAAATTGTAAACTAAGTGTTATTCTCCTTTAATCGAATTGTAATATTTTTTAATAAATAACATACGAATTATTAAGGAGGCTTAACTATGTTTCTTAATATAAAATTTAAAACTTGTATAAAAATATTACTTGTAATTTTAATCTGTTTTCTTTTGTTATTATTTTCAAAGTTTTTTGATGATACTATAGTAATGACAAATGAAAACTTTACTGAAATTTTAAAAGAATATCATGATCAACCATACAAATATGAAGGCACTAAAATAAAAACATCTGGATATGTTTTTAGAGTAAAAGATTTAACTGAGAATCAATTTGTGATCGCTAGAGATATGTTAATAAATGAAAAAGAATCACAAATAGTTGGTTTTTTATGCGAATATCCAAAAGCTTCTGAAGTTTTAAATAACGAATGGGTTTCTGCAGAAGGAACTTTATATGTTGGAAATTATCACGGACCAATGCCTATATTAAAATTAACCAAAATAAAAAGTATACCTAAAATAAATTCTCCTTTTGTTTCACCACCAACAGATTTTTAAAACAAAAAAAGACTTGAGAAGAATCTCAAGTCTTTTATAAATTAAAGCAGCTCTACCGCATCACATATATTATTTATTTTATCCGAAGTTTCTTTAATTAATTTTTTACTCACACCATGTAATAGTAGACTACTTGTATTAGCAATAACTCCATGTTGGATAAAGAAAAATATCTTATTTCCCACATATATTATAGTTATATTTTGTCCCATATTCTTGCGAACTTCTAATAACTTTTCCATAAATCCTAGAGTAATTACTTTTCTAGCTTCTATTTGATTATCGCTATAAACTTCAAAATATCTTTCAAACTCCGGATTTTCAAGTCTTACAACATGTTTATTTCCAAGCATTTTCTTAAAATCTGCAACAACTCTATTTGCAAATTTATTTCTAAAATCAGGTGTAATATCTAAATAAAATGTATTTATTTTCTTAGCATCTAAAACTCCAAAAATACCATCAAAAAGCAATGTTTCACTTCTTGCATTATCTTCACCAACAATAACTTGTTTTACTAAAATCTCAGAAATAATAAAATCTTTTCCATTTTCAACTTTTCCAATAATAGAATTGTTTGAAATGTATTCATTATAGTTTTTTATAAACCCTGATGCTTCGAATAAATGAACCGGCAAACCTGCATCTGGTACAAATTTAAAATTTCTAATATCATGAGATATACTATCCATCAAAATATATTTTAATGGTTTTACAATCAGGCTTTTTAACCACAAAGCAATTGCTAAAGAAATCATCATCACTAAAACAATTATAGATAATATATCTGTCTTTTCACCCATCGAAAGACTTTCTAAACCATATATGCACAATCCTGCACAAAGGCTTATAACCGAAACCACCATAAATATTAAAAATAATATTCTAAGAAACTCTATAAATCCTTTTTTAGCTTTCATCTTTTATCACATCCGTTAAAAATTTACTTTCATTGATTCTGTTGCTTCTACTGATACAGTAAATAATTCTTTTTTCTTCTTACAAAAAATTTTCCCAATTATATTAGTAGGAAAAGACTCAAGTGTCACATTATATTCTGTAGCCGCAGAATTATATGTTCTTCTTGCAGCTGCCAGTTCATCTTCAATTACATTTAAAGTTTTTTGCAATTGAACAAAAGCTGCATTCGCTTTTAAATTAGGATAACTTTCTGCAACTGCAAATAAACTTTTTAATGCAGAGTTAACTTCGTTATCAGAAGCGATAACATCTTTTTCTTTCTTAGCATTCATTGCATTTGTTCTAGCATTAGCAACACCTTCAAAGACAGCTTGTTCATGAGCAGCGCTACCTTTTACTACTTCTACTAAATTAGGTATCAAGTCACATCTTTTTTTCAAATAGACCTCAATTGAAGAAAAAGCATTTTGGGCTGTATTTTCTTCTCGAACAATTTGGTTAAATATTAAAATTATTAATAGTATAACAACTACAATTCCTATTATTGCATATGTCATAATGTATTTCCTCCTAATCTTCTTTTTGATGATTATATATTACAACACCCACAGCTATCAATATAATCAAAATAATCCACGCTGACATTACCATGTTTTTTCCTCCTAATTTTCATCAAATAAATCTTTAAATAAACCCCTATCTAATTGTTTTGAGAAAATACCTCTTAACACCATCAACACTATTGGTCCAACAAGCATTCCTAAGAATCCCATAAATTTAAAGCCAGCATACATTGCCATTAATGTGATAATTGGATGAACTCCAAATTGTTTGCTTACAAATTTTTGTTCAATAAATTGTCTTATTATAAAAATTACTATATAAGTCAAAAATACAGTTAACGCAAATCCATATTCACCTACAACCAATAAATAAATTGCCCAAGGATTTAATGCAGTTCCTACACCTAATACTGGTAAAATATCTAGTAATGCAATTAAGAACGCCAGCATAAATGGATATGGAATATTAAATCCTAACATCTTATATACAACAGTAAATGCAATAAACAATTCAAGGAAAGTAATGAATAATATTTTTGCATATACTTTAATGTATCCACCTAAGGTTGATCCCAAATCTTTTGTAACTGTAGTTGTCTTTTTAATCCATTGTTTTGGTAAATGATGCTCTAACATATCAATTACATAGATTCTATCTTTAGTAAAGAAAACTAAAGCTAATATTGTAATTGTTATATTTATCAATAATGATGGTACTGACAGTACCATATTAAAAGCTTTAGATGCTAAACTTGCAATATAATTACCTAATTTACCAACAAAATCAACTAATGAATTTTGAACTGTTGAAATTACTTGTTGTGGAATTTCTGAATATTCAGTAGAAATTTTCGACGTCCATTCAACAATCGTTGCACTAAGTTGTGAAAAAGCAGGTCCAACGTTAGCGGTTAACTTCAAAAGTTCACCAACTAATTCGCCAATTCCCCAGGAAATAACTCCTATTAATAAAAGGACTGTAAGAAACACCACAATCCCGCTACTCATTCTTCTGCTCATTTTAAGTTTATTCATACCAAACTTAATAAGTGGTTCTATCAAAATAGCAATTGTTCCTGCGACTAAAAATGGCATAAAGAATAATGCAAATTTACAAACTAAAAATAGTACTAATAGTGTTCCAACAAAAACAGCTATTCTGCTAAGAACAATATGTTTTCTTCTTTTTGAATTTTCCACCATATCTCTTCTCCTTTTCTTCGCTTCTTGTATCTAAATTAGTTTACTCTAAAAAATAACTATTATTAGCAAATATTTCAGACACTCATCATAATAATTATAATTGAGTATCAAAAGACATTCAAGTAAATTTAATGTCAAAATCATAAGACATTTTGACACATAAGATTTCTATCTAGAGCAAACTATTCCGATTTACTTTTTTCAATTTCGTTGTGAAAGAGCAAAGCTCTTTCACAACATAATTCCCCTTATTCAATCGGCACTTCAAGCAAACAAAAAAAGCTAGAGAAATATTCTCTAGCCAGACTGTAGACAAAGTCCATGATTTTTTCATGGACTTTGCTATTTCTAAGAAAT
>CAZEVD010000028.1:0-20099 GCA_964515475.1 uncultured Eubacteriales bacterium | reverse complement strand
GTTTTACGGTTAACATTCGCATTTTCCAGCATTTTTAAAGCTAAATCACATGAATTCTAATGAAATTCACATCATATTTTCTATAAATATCCCATACCCTCTTGTAGGATCACTTACATATACATGAGTTACTGCACCAATAAGCTTACCATTTTGTAATATTGGACTTCCGCTCATCCCTTGCACTATCCCACCCGTCTTTTTAATAAGTTCTTCATCAGTCACTTTTATCAGCATACCTTTACTTGAATTTAAAGCATCAGATGTTTTTAAAATCTCAACTTCATATTCTTTTGGATAATTATCTTCATCAACTGTACAATATATCGTAGCTTTGCCTAACTCTACTTCATTTTTTGACGCGACCAAAACTTCTTTTCTTCCTCTAAAATAATTAGTACTACCGTCATAATCACCGAATATCCCATTTTCGTTATTTACTTCAATTTCTCCAACTTTTATTTCTTCCATTAGTAACCCTTTAATTTCACCAGGAGTATTTTTCTCACCTTTTCGAATATCTAATATCGATGCAATATTTACAACACCACTATCTGCAACAATTAAATCTTTTGCATCAAAATCCGAAATTCCATGTCCGAGGGCTGCAAATGTTTTATTTTCTTGATTAATAAAAGTTAATGTACCAACACCCATAGCTCCATCTCTTACCCACAAACCAAGTTTTAAAGAACCATCTTCAAACGAACTTACTGGTAGAACTTTTTCTTTGATTGTTACACTATCTTTTATATATTCAATCTCCACTTTATCGCCATCTTCTATTCTATTTACCGCATCTACTAAATCAGTTATTGTTTCGACTTCTTCATCGTTTATTTTAGTAATAATATCACCTATTTCAATTTTGCTTTGAGAATATGGTTCATACCATTTGCCATCCATTCCTTGAACTGGCATTTTACCAATTACTAAAACTCCTTCCGAATATAATCTGATTCCAATCGCATCTCCTCCAATAACCACATTAGTTGCAGGAAGTACACTTACACTCACATCTTTTTTCATAACTCCACCAAAAACAGAAACTGTAAATTTATCCTTACCAATATTAGAACTTTTCACTTTTGCTAAATTTCTAAATAAGAAATTCGAGGTAGAAATATTTTCACCGGTTATTTTTATTCCTTTTAAACAACTTATTTCATAACTTTCATCTTGAAACAAAATAATTTCATTAGGAATTTTATCAATGTTTGTAATATAAATAAAAGAAACAACAAATACTATCATTAGAAAAGAAATTTTTTTAATTTTCATTTTGTAACCCCTTTCAATTTTGTTTCAAAATTAACTTGTCCAAAATCAAAAAAAGTTATTAGTATAAAAAAAATTACCTACTTAGATTCAAGTAGGTAATTTTAGAAAATTTTAATTAAGCCTTACACTTCATATTTTTACGAAGTTCTTTTGCGTGTTTTAATACCGCATCTGTTAAATCATTTCCAGCAAGAATTCTTGCTATCTCCGAAATTATTTGTTCTTCTTTTAACTTAATAACTTCAGTAAAAGTTCTTCCTTCTTTTGTATTTTTTTCTATAAAATAATTGTTCTTTCCTGACGCAGCAATAACTGGTAAATGTGTAACACATATTACTTGATGAGTTTCGCCTATTATCTTCATTTTTTCTGCAACTGCTTTTCCAGCTTGTCCACTTATTCCTGTATCTATTTCGTCAAATATCATTGTAGGAATTTCATCATAAGCCGAAAGTACTGTTTTTAAAGCAAGCATAACTCTTGAAATTTCACCACCAGAAGCAATTTTGCTAAGCGGTTTTAATCCTTCTCCAACATTAGTACAAATTAATATTTGAACAAAATCCATACCGTTTTCTAAAAAGTTTTCAACTTCTTTAAACTCAAATTCAATATATGCTTTCTTCATTTCTAAATCTTGTAATTCTGAATTAACTTTCTTCTCAATAACTTTCGCATAAGATTTACGTACATCACGAATTTTCATTGCTAATTCTTTTAAAAGTTTTTCTTTTTTGTTTACACTCTTTTCAAGCTCCTTAATAATTTCTTCCGAATTTTCTAAAGTATTTAACTCTTCACTAATTTGCTCTAAATACTCTAATACTTTTTCAACATCATTCCCGTATTTACGTTTTAATGAAAAAATCAAATCTAATCGTTCTTCTATTTCGTTTTGTTCATTCTCATCAAAACTAACTTCATCAGCCATATCCATAATTTCACTTGTCACATCTTTTAAAGAATAGTAAGCGTCATTAACAATTTTCAAAGCATCATTATATCTCTCATTAAGCCCTGAAACACTTGTTAATTCGTGAATTACAGAACCTAATTCTTCAACTACATTTTCATCTAAAATGCTATAAGATTTATTAAGTGAACTAACTATCTTCTCCGAATTCATTATCAAAGTTCTACGTTCTTCTAAAGCTTCTTCCTCATCTGTTTTTAATTTTGCTTTTTCAATCTCATCTTTTTGGTACTTCAATAAGTCAATTCTTCTTGCTCTTTCTGTTGGATCACCAAAACTTGCTTTTATTTTTTCTTTAATTTGTTTATATTCTGTAAGCTCTTTTTTATATTCTTCTTTTAATTCAAATAAGTCTTTTTCTGCGAAATTATCTAACAAATTAACATGTGTTTTTTCACTAAGCAACGATTGATTATCATGTTGTCCATGAATATCAATCAAAGCTTCACCAGTTTCTTTAAGCTCTGTAAGGGTAACCATTCTACCATCAACTTTACAAACACTTCTTCCATTTGCAAAAAATTCTCTTGTTAAAATTCTAGTTTCATCATTTTCAAAAAAACAAGCTTCAACAAGCGCCGAATCTTCTCCATGTTTAATTATATCTTTTGACATTCTCATTCCAGAAATTGCATTAATAGAATCAACAATCAAACTTTTTCCAGCACCAGTTTCACCAGTCATAATATTTAAACCATCTTCAAAATTTATAGTAACATCATCTATTATTCCTATATTTTTAATATGTAATTGACCAAGCAAATTTAAGACCTCACTTTTCTTAAAATCTCACTTGAATTCTAACACACAACTAAAAATATTCAAGCGAACACTTTGTAAATAATTTAGTCCAAAAGGGGACGTCCTCATTTGGACACTTTCGGCGTCCATCACAATTATGTAACCCTTGTATGATAAACTGTCCAAATGAGGACGTCCCCTTTTGGACCACTTCGCTCTTGTTATCCAGTCGCTTTAATGATATAATGCACTTAAAGTTATTGAAATTCTAAGGATTGACAGTAAATTTGTGGTAATTAAGGTGATTTTATGGATACAAATATGAATAATAAAATGGAGAGCGGCGAAGCTCTTGCTGAAAATAAATTAATAATTCTATATTTGATGAATCGAGTGAACTGTACTCTTTCAAATCTTCAAATATTAAAGCTTCTATATGATTTTGAAGGTTTCAATTATTACTATTTCCAACACATTCTTTCTGACCTTGTTGAAAAAAAATACATCATGAGTTATAAGCAAAATGAAGAATGGTTGTACGAAATAACTGCGCTAGGCACAGAAGTACTTGAACTTACTGGTAATATGTTACCAGGTATCGTAAAACACAAACTAAATGTTCTAACTCAAGATTTGCTAGATAATGTAAAAAATGAATTAATCGTATCAGCAGAATACATTCCAGAAGAACACGAAACATATACCACAAAATGTAGATTATCTGAACCACAAAGAACAATTTTCGAATTAAATATTCTTTGCAGTTCACAATCTGAAGCGAAAAAAATTGCTGAAAGTTGGAAAGCAAATGCAAATAAATACTATTCAGATATAATAAAAATGTTTGAAGAATGACCGAAAGGGGACGCCCTCATTTGGACACGATTTTGTGTCCAAATGAGGGCGTCCCCTTTCGGTCAACGAGGGTGTCCCATTCTGTCATCCTCTTTTTCTTAATGCTTCATATGCTGTTAAACTTGCTGCTACACCTGCATTTAAGCTTTCTGTTTTTCCTACCATTGGAATTTTTATTTTCACATTTGCAAGCTCTTGAATTTCTTTTGAAACTCCTTTTGATTCATTACCAATTACAACAATATTTTTTCCTTCAAATCCATAATCAAACAAATTATAATCTGCATCTAATGCTGTAACTATTATATTATATCCCTGACTTTTCAATTTAGTTAACTTCGTATGCAAATCTAATCCATCAAAAATATTAACTCTAAAAATCGCACCCATCGTACTTCTTATAACCTTTGAATTATAAGAATCCGCACATTCTGGCGATAATAGCAAAGTATTAATTCCTGCACAATCTAAAGTTCTTATTATTGTTCCCAAATTTCCTGGATCTTGAACTCCATCAAGAGCAAAAATAACATCTTCTTCAATCTTCAATTCATTACTTTTCTTTTTTAATACTGCTAATATCCCCTGAGGAGATGTTGTATCTGAAATAAATTTAAAAACTGATTCTGATACATATTCAACTTTATTATTTTTAATATCTATTTCTTCTTTAAAAATATCTTCACAAATAACAATTTGACTAATTTCAAATTCAGAATCTATAGCTTCTCCAACCATTTTTATTCCTTCAACTACAAATTCATTAGCTTCATCTCTATTCTTTTTCAAATGCAAAGAGTTAATATGTTTAATTAATTCATTTGATTTGCTTGTTATCATAAAATAGCCTCCGTATTTTTCATAAAATTTTAGGGCGACAAGATGCCGCCCTAAGAATATTTTAATACAATATATCAATTAATGCATCTTGGTTTGTGTGAGCATGAACATCTTCTAATACTAAAGACTCTTGTACTTGATATAATAAGATTTCTCTCATTTCTTTATCAGCTTCACCAGTAAAACCATCTTCCACAGTTTCAACTTTAACAAAGTTAATAACATTTTGTTCTTCATCTTCTACAAGTTCTGAACATTCTCCAGACGCCAAATCTTTAACTGCATTATATAAAGCTTCACTACCTAATTTATCTTGTAACAATACTGATGTAGCATATTCAACATCACCATTTAACAATGTATAGGATACACCTTTAAATGTATATCTATATGTTGAATGTGTTTTTGCTAATTCTTCAAAGCTTTCTCCAGAAAGAACTTTAGCACGAACTGATTCAGCTTCTGCATAAACAGCATCTCTCAATTTATCACCTGAAATATCTCCAGATGTTTCGCCACTTTCAGGTTCTTCATAATAAAAAGTCATAATTCTAAAAGAATATGATTTCATAGGATCTTCCAATCCTTCAATTACAGAATCATATACTTCTTCTGGCAATTCATAATAATCACCAAAATTTTGTGTTAATTCATTTGCTTTATAATCATCTGTTGCATAAGCTATATATTCTTCTTCTGTTATTCCATTAGCGCTTAACAATGTTTTTTCAGCATAATTTTTCTTAAAATTTTCAATTTCTGTATCTGGTACTGTTATACCTTTTTCATTAGCTGCACTTGCATATAATTTATCAGATAAAAAGTTATTAACTTGTTCTTCTTTTTCTTCCAAAGTTAATACCTTAGAAATATCTCCAGCCTCTTCATTATTAATTAAAACATAGTTTTGAACATCTTCAGCTGTGTAAACCACATCACCGATTTTCAAATATTCATTTCTCTTCATTTCAGGAGATTCTGAAACACCTAACACATAAACTACCAAAACTAACATAACTACTGCAATTGTTATTATTGCAATTTTACTCTTATCCATCTTACATAATCATCCTTTCAACACTTGTAATACGTTTAAAACTTCTTTAAATATATCACTATCCTTTTTACTTTGCAACCTCAAAGTTATGTACGGAACAACTCCAGAAGAGAACATTATTTTGCTCTTATAAATGTCTATAAGCATTTGTATTGCTGCATTTGAGATAACATCCGGATTATTAAATTGGATAACCACAGAAGTATCGTTTTGTGAAATTTTTATGACCTGCAATTCTCTTGCATGAATCTTCACTTTTGCAACTTCCAATAAATTGTAAACCTCTTTTGGAATCTCTCCATATCTATCAATAAGTTCATCAATAATTTCTGAAATTTGTTCTTCTTTGTCTAAATTCGCGATATCTTGATAAACTTCAATCTTTTGATTTAAGTTTTCAATATATGAACTTGGAATATACGCTGTAACTTTTAAATCAATTTGAGTATCAAGTTCAGGCAAGATTTCTTCACCTTGCATCTCTCTTACTGATTCATCTAAAAGCTTACAATACATTTCATATCCTACTGCATCCATATGACCATGTTGCTCTGGTCCTAAAATATTTCCCGCACCTCTGATTTCTAAATCTCTAAGTGCAATCTTAAATCCAGAACCAAACTCTGTAAATTCTTTAATAGCTTTAAGTCTCTTTTCAGAAGCCTCAGCTAGAACTTTATTCTTCCTATAAGTAATATACGCATAAGCTGCTCTATCACTTCTACCAACACGTCCTCTTATTTGGTAAAGTTGCGCTAAACCTAATCTATCTGCATCCTCAATAATAATTGTGTTAGCATTTGGAATATCAATACCTGTTTCTAAAATTGTAGTACAAACAAGTACATCAATTTTCTTATCTATGAAATCCGCCATAATATTTTCAAGTTCTGTACCAGTCATTTTACCATGCGCTACAGCAACTCTTGCTTCAGGCACAAGTTCAGAAATTTCATTAGCTTTTGCATCAATATTTTCCACGCGATTAAACAAATAAAATACTTGACCTTCTCTCTCAAGCTCTTTTATAACCGCTTCCGCAATTACATCTTTATCATATTCCAAAACATAAGTTTGAATTGGTCTTCTATTTTGGGGTGGTTCATAAATAACACTCATATCCCTTATTCCAACGATAGACATATGCATTGTTCTTGGAATTGGAGTAGCTGTCATTGCAAGTACATCGATATTAGTTTTTAGGTTCTTAATTTTTTCTTTATCGCCAACACCGAATCTGTGCTCTTCATCGATAATTAAAAAGCCTAAATTTTTAAATTCGACATCCTTTTGAATTATTCTATGAGTACCAATTAAAATATCAATTTCACCGTTTTTCAAACGTTTGATAATATCATTTTTTTGCTTAGTAGTTTTAAATCTATTTAGCACTTCAACTTTAACTGGATAATCTTTTAATCTTGATGCAAATGACTCATATTGTTGCTGAGCAAGTACTGTTGTTGGTACCAAATATGCAACTTGTTTGCTATCCATAACAGCCTTAAAAGCCGCACGAATAGCTACTTCAGTCTTACCATAACCAACATCTCCACAAAGAAGTCTATCCATTGGTCTTTCGCTTTCCATATCTTTCTTAACTTCATCAATACATCTTAATTGATCATCAGTTTCTTGAAAAGGAAATGCTTCTTCAAACTCTCTTTGCCAAACAGTATCTTCAGAAAATTTAAAACCTTTTTGCTTACTACGTTTTGCATAAAGTTCGATAAGACCTTTAGCAATATCTTTAAGTTGCGCTTTAACTCTAGCCTTAGTATTAGCAAATTCCTTACTACCCATTCTATTAAGTTTAGGAGCACCTTCTCCTCCACTCATATATTTTCTAATATTGTCTAATTGAGTAGTTGGAATATACATTGTGTCTTCATCTCTATATTTTAATTTAATATAATCTCTCTTTACTCCATCAACAAGCAAAGTATGAATGCCAACATATTGACCAATACCATGAGTTGCATGAACTATATAATCACCAACATTCAAATCAGCAAAAACAACTTTCTTACTTTCTTTAAATACAGAAGGTTTGTAAGTTCTCTTTTTCTCTTTGACATTACCAAACTCACCGCTTGCAATTATCAAATTAAGTTCAACATATTCAAACCCTTCAGTAATATTGCCTGGGATAACAATGATTTGTTTGCTATTAAAAAACGCCTCATCCATTTGTTCTAGAAATACAGCCGGAACATTGTGTTCTAAAAGCATTGTAGCAAGACCACGTGCTTTTGAAATTGTTCCACCAAGAACCAAAACTATTTTTCCTGATTCGTGAGCTTCTTGTACTTCCTGTACAAATATATCCATCGAACCACGAAAAAAGTTCACCTCCCTACAGCTAAAGCTGTATCCGTTTCTTTTTGCATGCGTATTTATATCAACTCTTTCCAAATTGATTAGATTTTGTTTTTCCAATGTTAAAATCATATCTATGTTAGTAGCCATAGAATTTGTATAACTTGGAACAACTTTATTTTTATCTAAATATGCTTCAACAAATTCTTTGTTGTCATATTCAATTGATTGACATTTAGAATTAATTCTTGAAGGTTCATCCAAGAAAATAACAGTATCTTTTAATAGATAGTTAATTAATGTAGATGTTTCATCATAGAAAAATTCAAAATACTTATCTATCTTAGTTAAATAATTTCCATGTTTAATAACATCCGTATCAGCAACCGCATTAGGATACTTTGCAAGTATCTTGTCTGCAATACTTTCCAACTTTTCTCTTTCAATTAAAAATTCTTCTGCAGGAAAAATATTTATTTCGCTAATTGCTTCAATTGTTCTTTGTGATTCAACATCAAACACTCTTATTGAATCAACTTCATCTCCCCAAAACTCGATACGTACAGGATCATTTGTTGTAAGTGGGAATACATCTATGATTCCTCCTCTTACAGAAAATTGACCTCTACCTTCAACCATATCAGTTCTTTCATAACCAAGTTCAACTAATTCATTAGTCAAAGTATCAAGTAAGATTGAAGTTCCATTTTCTAATTGAATAACCTTAGTAAATAATCTATCTTTATTGATTGTTTTTTGCATTAAAGCTTCAATCGTTGTTAAGATTACACAAGACTCATTATTATAAAGTTTTGTATAAATTTTTAATCTATCCATTGTAACATCTTTATTAGTTGTATCAATATCATAATAAATAGGTTCTCTCTTCGGATAAACTAAAACACTTTCATCAGAAAAAAACTTCATATCTTCCTTAAACTTCTTAAGTTCTAACTCATTATATGTAACAATAAGCATCGGTTTTTCTGTGTAGAATCTAGTTGCATAAATGAAATGTGATTTTTGACTATCAGATAAACCAGAAAGTGTTATCGGAAAATTTGCTTTATTAACATCTATAATATAATCATTAAACTTTTTCATCTTTGGTAGCTCTTTAGCTAATATATCCATAAGGGTATTTCTCACTCCTTTTTCTTTTTAGACATACAGTGTGATTTTAACATAAATTACCATAAAAATCAATAAATACCGTCTACAAACCGCCTAAATATAAGCATTTAAAGCAACAAAACTAACAAATTATTGCCAATAACTCCCACCTTTTGATATAATTGACCCATAAAAGGAGTGATTCTATGAAAAAATATATTCCACACATCATTTGGTGTATAATAATTTTCTATTTAGTTCCAGTATTAGTTGGTATCACACCAGTAATTGCAGGACTTCCAGAGATGTTTTCTATGTTAATAAATATGATTTTATTATTTATTGGTTGTATATTCTTTGGTAGAAAATGCGGATTTAAATTATTACTTCCTATCGTGTCTGTAATAATATTTATTCCTTCAGGCTTCTTATTTAAATATGCTACAGCAAGAATAATGTTTAATTCAATAATGTACTTAATAGCAAGCTTCTTTGGAAATATAACAGGACTAATGTTTAGAAAAAAATAGACAAGTCCAAAAAGGGACGTCCTCAAATGGACACTTCAAAAAATTTTAGAGAGTCTATCTAAATAACGAAGTGTCCATTTGAGGACGTCCCTTTTTGGACCTAAATTATTAATTTGACACGATGTATATCGTAATCTTCGACTTCACTTACGTACTTTTCAACTGCATCAATTATAAAGTTTGGATTCATGTTGTTCACGCTTCCTGCTGTTGAATGTACGATTACTTCTTTATTATCTTTGTCAAAAGATATATCTAAGATAAAGTTTTTAAGTTCAATTTCTTTAGTTTCTTTTTTAGAATTAGATTCTTTTTCAATCACAATTGAATCTCTTTCAAAAAGTTCGATTACTTTATCAAAATCTGCCACATCAATTTTAATTCTATAAATAGCTTCTTTTACAAGTGACATCAAACTTTTCGCACTTTCTAAAAATTCAACTTCAATAACCCTATATCCGCTAGGTAACGTAGAATTTAATTCACCTAAAAACATTTCTGCATTCATTGCTTGTTCTACTTCTAAATCAAAATACTCACAGTCACTTGTAACACCAACTCCCAAAGGAAGAGCAAATGATATTTGCACGCGAGGATTAAAACCATTTGAATATTTAACAGGTATGCAAGTTCTCTTGATACATCTAATAAAAGTTCTCATAGAATCTAAGTGTCCTACATATTTTACATCATAACCTTTTGTATATTTAACTCTTGCTATCATCTACTTTTCATTCCTTTCAAAACATACTCCAGTACCCATGCAAGCAGCACCACAACCACTGCAACCTTGTCTGCAGTTTGATGTAACTTCTCCTCGCATAGACTTTTCATATTCAGATTTAAAGTAATCTTTTGTAACTAAAACATTTATATGTTCCCAAGCAAGTTTTTCCGAAGTATCCATTTTTCTTTCAGCATAGAATTTATAATCTATACCAGCATCTGCAATAGTATTCATCCATCTTTCATAATCAAAAAATTCGCCCCAACTATCAAACTTAGCACCATTTTTCCAAACGTTATAAATTACATTATTTAATCTTCTATCACCTTTTGCAAGTATCGCTTCAACTACGCTTGTTTCTGGTTCGTGCCAATTATATTTAATCGCTCTATTAGTAAGTTTAGATTTCAAGTAATCTTGCTTTTTCTTAATCTCTTCATAATTATCTTGTCCACACCATTGTAATGCTGTAAATGGTTTTGGAACGAATGTTGAAGTACTTACTGTAACAGTTAACCCTTTAGCTCTTTCAGCTTTCGGAATTGCATAATACAAATCAACAATCTTATTTGCAACATCAACTATTCCATCTAAATCTTCATAAGTTTCTGTTGGAAGTCCAATCATAAAGTAAAGTTTTATTGTGCCCCAACCACTTCTAAAAGCAAAATCACAAGCACGCATAATATCTTCTTCTGATAAACCTTTATTAATAACATCTCTTAACCTTTGTGTACCAGCTTCAGGTGCAATTGTAAAACCACTCTTTCTTACCTCGCTAACTTCTTTTAAAAGTTGCATTGAAATAGAATCTGTTCTAAGTGATGGTAAAGATAAATTTATATTACGTGGTTTAAATTTAGAAATTAAAGACTGAGCAAGCGGATGGAAATTTCTATAATCACTTGTACTAAGTGATGTTAAAGAAATTTCTTCATAACCAGTATTAGCAATTAACTTTTCGGCAAGTTCTTCTAATCTTTCTTTACTCTTTTCTCTAACAGGTCTATAAATATATCCTGCTTGACAGAATCTGCAACCTCTTATACAACCTCTAAATATTTCAAGCATTACTCTATCATGTACGATATTCATATATGGTACAATCCATTTTTCTGGATATGTTAAAGTGTCTAAGTCTTTAATAACTCTCTTTGTAATTTTATCCTTCGCGTGAGAATTAATTTTTTCTAAGCCTTTAAAAGTACCGTCTTCATTGTAAGTATCCTTATAAAATTTAGGAATATACACACCATCAATTTCAGCTACCATTTCAAGAAATTCTTCACGAGTTTTATTTTCTGCTTTCCACTTAATATAGCAATCAACTATTTCTAGATTAACTTCTTCACCTTCACCCATTACAATCAAATCTACGAAATCAGTAATAGGTTCTGCATTGTAGGCACATGGTCCACCAGCCATTACAAAGGGATCATTTTCTCCTCTATCTGCAGACTTTATAGGCACTCCGCCCAAATCAAGCATGTTTAAAATGTTTGTATAACTCATTTCATATTGAAGTGTAAATGCAAGAAAATCAAAATCACGCAAAGGAGTTTTGGTTTCTAAAGAAAATAATTTAATATCTTCTTCACGCATAATTTTTTCCATATCAATCCATGGAGCAAAAACTCTTTCACAATATGTATCTTTTCTACGATTGTATAAATCATATAAAATTCTCATACCTAAATGAGACATTCCCACTTCATATACATCAGGAAAGCAAAATGCCAAATGGCACTTTACCTCCTCTAAATTTTTCACACAAGAATTCATTTCGCCACCAGTATATCTAACTGGCTTTTCTACTTTTTTTAATATTTTGTCTAAATTATTTATCATAGTACCTATCCTTTTTTATTTAATTAACGACCTCCCATGCCGCCTCCGACCACCACCGGCCGCCGCCGCCACCTGAGAAGCCTCCTCCACCGCCGCTTCCACTACTATACGAAGAAGATGCAGCAGCTTCCGCAGCTGATTTTGCACTTGCAGCGCCTTTAAATCCGCTATTACAATAACTTGAGAAATCACTATTTATAATATATAAATTTGATGATGTCGCATTAGACATATTATTATAAACTTCTGGTAAAGAAACTTTTAAACGTTTTAAAACTTTTTTAGCAGTTCCGAAAGCTGTTGCATAAACTAAATATTTTTCCCACAATGCAACTTCTTGAACATCTCTTTCATGAAGTAGTGAATACTCTTCCATATATCTTTTAAAAGCTCTCCACTTTTCTTGTTCATCAATACCTTTTTTAGTTAATATACTAAAACACTTTTCCGCACGATTATTAAATATTCTTTCAATTATTATTAATACAATCATAAACATAACCGCATTAGTTGTTAGCGATTCATACGCTTCTGAAAACAAAGAAATAAAAAAGATACTCGATATTAAACTTGTGAAATACAAACAACCATTTTGCAAATCTTTTCTTTCTTCTATATCACCATCATACATACCTTTTTGTCTAAAAAGTTTATATGTATTAAGCTCAATATCATCTTTTAGATCAAAGGCCTTTTCATAATTTTTCTTCATATATTTTTGAATTGTCTTCGGCGTAATTTCCTTATACTTTACTTCAATCTTTTTTAAGAATCTTATTGTAGCACTTTCATCTTCATTTAAATCAATTCCGTTATCTCTCACAACAACAATCTTCATTTCTTCTTTACGAGATTTTGAAGTATCAACTTCAAATTTAATTGCACCTTTTAAATTTATATTCAAGATATTCGCAGAAAATATATTACCAAAATCACTATTTTTTATATCTCTAACTTCATTAAGTAAAAATGCTAACGCTTCTGCAGGGGTTGCATCCTCACTTGGAAACTCTCTATAATAATCCAATTTTTGCGTTGGACTATATTTTTCAAGAGCTATTTTTCTAACCTTAATAGCAGCAAAAATAGCTTTAATTGATGTAATTACAAATATAGCAAATGAAATAACAGCAAGTATCGCTGGTAAAACTACTATAAGAACATTTTCTATAAATCTTTCTAAGTTGGCTTGATTTGCCCATTTAGTTTCTTCTTTAATAACTTCATCTAAAATATTAGCTTTCACATACTTAGCTAAATTATCATTTGTCATAGAAGCTGGAAATAATACTCTAACTTCAAACATACTTTCTACCGCTAAATTTTCACCGTCAAACTCCACCTTATTTAAATCGGTGGCATGTATCGTTCCATTTAATGCTGGAGTATGTCCCCATACTTTTATATTTTCTTTTGAATCAGCATTTGTTGGTAAATAAATAGTACCTGTTATTTTATCAACAGGTATTCCATTGTCTTCTCCAATAAATTGCCAATAAAATTCAGCGTAATCCGCACCTCTTCTAAGAGCGTCTTTAATTGTATAGCTTATTTTATATTCTTTTCTTCCTGCTCTATTTCCATAACCAGCGTACCAGCCAATTTCAAACATTCCGTTATATAGTTCGCCATAATAACCATTTTGTTCAACATGGTTTTGCCATTCACCAACATCTGTATATTTAATTTCTTGACCATCCTTAATTTCGCTAACTTCAATATTGGTAATCTTAGAATATTTATTACTATCTATAACAAATGTTTTAAAAAGAGTGTTTGTTTCACTAATAGAAATATCCCAAAACTCAGTTACATCAACACTTCCATCCGAATTTATTTGAGCTTCATATTGAAGGTCATTCATTTCTTGGTATCCAGCAAACACACTAGTAGAACAAATCGTCATTACAAAAAGAACTAATAACAAAAATATATTTAGTTTTTTCATTTGATTCCCCCTATTTTGATTAAAGGACGATTTATAAAAATCGTCCTTATAATCTAAAAAATTATTCTTCATCTTTAAGTGTATTAATTTTAAATATTTTAAATAACTCTACAATGATAAGTGGAGCAAATACTAATAGCACTGTCCATCCAAGTTGTGCACCAGATAAATGAGCAATCTTGAAGATATCATGTAATGCAGGAATTAACATTACTATAAACATCATTGATGCAGATAACGCTACAGCACCAAGTAAGATTTTGTTAGTAGAGAATTTAACTTTAAAGATTGAATCTTTGTTTGAACGTAAGTTAAATACATGTACTAACTCAGCTAATGCTAATACTGCAAATGCCATTGTTCTAGGAACAGCAGCAGTTTCTTCTGTAATACCTTTTGGATTGAATCCAGAACCAATTAAGAATGCAAGTAGAACTAATCCACCAACCATAATACCTTGATATAAGATTCTCCAAACCATACCTTTAGTGAAGAATTTTTCACTCTTCTTAGGTTTTCTATTCATAATGTTTGATTCAGCAGGATCAACACTTAATGCAAGTGCTGGTAAACTGTCAGTTACTAAGTTAATCCATAAAATATGGATTGGTAGAAGTGGCTCTACCCAACCAAGCATTGTTGCTACGAATAATGTAATTATCTCACCAATATTAGCAGATAGTAAGTAAGCAACCGCTTTTAAAATGTTATCATAAATTCTTCTACCTTCTTCAACAGCAGAAACGATAGTAGCAAAGTTATCATCTGTTAAAACAACGTCTGCAGATTCTTTAGCAACGTCTGTTCCAACGATACCCATCGCAGCACCGATGTCAGCTGTCTTTAACGCTGGAGCATCATTAACACCATCACCAGTCATAGCAACAACTTCGCCATGAGATTTCCACGCATTAACGATTCTAACTTTATGTTCTGGAGAAACACGAGCATATACAGAAATATCTTTAACTTGTTTTTCTAACTCTTCTTGAGGCATTACTTCAAGTTCAGCACCAGTAATAGCTTTGTCTCCTTCTTTTAAAATACCAATATCTTTAGCAATTGCAACAGCTGTAGCTTTGTGGTCACCTGTAATCATAACTGGTCTAATTCCAGCAGCTTTACATTTTGCAACCGCTTCTTTAACTTCTGGTCTAGCAGGGTCAATCATACCAACCATACCGATAAATACTAATTCAGATTCTAAAGAATCTTTATTTTCTTTACTTGGAATAGCATCAATATCTTTGTATGCCATAGCCAAAACTCTAAGCGCTTTGCTAGCAAATTCATCATTGTGTTTTAATAAGTTATCTTTTAATTCTTTAGAAATTTCAACTGCATTTCCATCGATTAAAATTTTATTACATCTACTTAATAATTCATCGATACCACCTTTAGTGTATACCAAGAATTTATTTTCAAGTTTATGAACAGTAGTCATTAACTTTCTATCAGAGTCAAATGGAATTTCATCAACTCTAGTAAACTCTGCATCTAATGTGTCTTTAATAATATTGCTTTTGATACCTAAATCAACTAAAGCTGTTTCAGTAGGATCACCAATTACTTTATAACCATCTTCATTTTTTATTTTTGAATCGTTACAAAGAATCATACAATCTAATAATTTCTTGTAATGAGCATCAACATCATTAACTTTTTCATCAACTTTATACGCTTTATTGTTGTAGAAAACTTCTTCAACTGTCATCTTGTTTTGTGTTAATGTACCAGTTTTATCTGAACAAATAACTGTAGCACTACCTAAAGTTTCAACAGATGGTAATGTACGAACAATCGCATTTCTCTTAACCATTCTTTGAACACCAATAGATAAAACAATAGTAGAAATGGCTGGAAGACCTTCTGGAATAGCAGCAACAGCTAAGCTAACAGCAGTCATAAGCATTTCAACCCAGTCTCTCTTGTAAACCAAAAGACCTACTATAAATATAAGTATACAAATACCAATAGCAACAATACCTAAAATTTTACCAAGTTCAGATAATCTTCTCTTTAATGGAGTCTCACTCTCATCAACATCATCTAACATTTGAGCAATCTTACCAACTTCAGTGTTCATACCAGTTGCAACAACAATACCTTTACCTCTACCATAAGTAACAAGACTTGATGAAAATGCTTGATTAGTTCTATCACCAATACCAACTTTATCTTCTTTAATAGTTAATTCCATTTTTTCAACGGGAACAGATTCACCTGTTAATGCAGCTTCCTGAATCTTTAAATTAACTGCTTCTGTAAGTCTTAAGTCTGCTGGAACATAGTCACCAGTGTCTAAAATAACGATATCACCAGGAACTAAATGTCTAGATTCAATAGTTTCAACTTTTGAATTTCTTAAAACTTTTGAATGTGGTGCACTAAGTTGTTTCAAAGAATCTAAAGACTTTTGAGCTTTAACTTCTTGAACAACACCAATGATTGCATTTAAGATAACAATCATCAAAATAATAATTGAGTCTGTTACTTCACCACTAACAACTGCTGAAATAATAGCAGCAATGATAAGAACAATAATCATAAAATCTTTAAATTGTTCAATAATCATTTTCCAAATAGGCTTTTTGTTCTTTGATATAATTTCATTTAAGCCATATTCTTCTTGTCTCTTCTCTACTTCTTCAGCAGTAAGACCAGTACCCACTTTAGTCTTAAACGCTTCTTCTGTTTGCTCTACAGATAATGAATACCATTCTTTGTTTTCCAATTTAACTTCTCTCCTTTTTATTTTACTTTTTAAGTATTTTAATTCTTTTTCACTAAAGCATCAATCGCCAAATACAGCTCCCTTTCGGCATCTTCGATTTCTTTTTCCGTAGCATCATCTGTTTTTATCAATTCTCTTGCATAATCGTAAGCTTCATCGAATACGTCGTATGAATCATAAGTATATAAGCCTTCATCGTCATACACTTGTTTAGCTTCACCGTTTACTAACTTTCTTAAAGCCTTCTTTGCTTTAACAGTTGCTTCTTCTGCTTTATTTTCAGGATCCTCTAAAGCGTCAATCGCTTCTTCTAATTTAGTAATAGCTCTATTTATTCTAGTTAAAGTAGATGTATAATCTGTCGCGTTCGCATATTCAATAGCTTCAATTAAATCTGTAAATGAAGCTTGTGAAAAATCTTCTTCATCATATTCTTCTGCCTCTTCTAGCCAATCTTCTAAATCGTATAAAGCACTTTCTATTTCCGGATCAAGATTATCTAAAACAGCATTCTCAATATTAAATATATAATAGTGTCTATTGTAATCAAGGATAACAATCTTGTCCATTTTCTTATCAATAGCAGCCAAAGTAGAAGTTTCTAATCTACTTGATTTTAATGTATATATCGAATAAGAGTCTACATCTTCAAACTCATATTTTTCACCATCTGAAGTTTCGATATAATCATCATCAATTTTTGAAACAGTAACAGCTTTAGATTTATCTAAAGTTCTAATAGGAACTAATAAATCATCCGCATCGAAATAATATAAAATAACAGAACCATTCGTTGGCCAATTATCTTCACTAGCAACTAAATAACCATTTCCACCTTTTGTCTCATTTACATCCCTTATTCTAACGCCATATTCATCATCAATTAAATAATCCGCATCAACGACCATACCAACTTCAATATCAGATGCACCCATCAAAACTAAATATTCAAGCGATGTATCATCTAAAATTAAAATTGCTTCAGCAGCGTCAGTCATTTTATCTATACCGTATAATAAAATTTTACTATCTTCTGGAAGCTTATAACCATTTTTTCTGTTAGCAATATAAATCTTTGTATCTGAAATATTAGTAACCTCAGCATCAACAGATTTTAAATCACCTTCAGCAACAAGCTCTAAAATTTCACCATTCATAGGATCATATAAAATGCTAATTGTTCTTCCAAACATATCTAAAGCATCTTCCGCTTTAAACTCAAGTTTTTTATCTTTTTTACCTTCCTGTGTGAAAGTAACGGTAGCTTCTCTTAAATCATCACTAAACTCAATTTTAGAAATTGTAGCTTCTTCAATATATGTATATCCTAAATATTCTGTAATCATAGGAGTACCTTCTCCATAGATAACACCTTTATCGTTATACGCAACAATTTCAGCTGTACCAGTTCTTAAAGCGTTCCATAAAAGAATAGCTATATCTCCTCTATTGGCAGGATCACCCGCCTTGAAAGTAGAAATGCCTTCAAACAATTCAAGATCATCTGCACAAGACATATAGTTATTAGGCCATTGAAGTTCACTTCTTTTTACTTCATCTTCGTAACCTAACGCTCTCAATACCATTGTTGCAGCCTCTGCATAAGTAACATTTCCGGCTGGTTTAAAAGTACCATCTTCATAACCATTAACAAGTTTTTCATCTGAAGCAACTTTAATATGGCCATAAGCCCAATAACTACTTAAAACATCCGAAAAAGCAAGATATTTATTTTTAGCAGATTCAACCAAAGATTCTTTTCCCATAGCTACAACAAGCATTTTAGAAAGCTCCGCTCTTGTAACTTTATTATCTGGTTTAAAAGTTCCATCTTCATAACCATTGATAATATTAAATAATACTAATTTATCAACGGCAGCTTTATGCTTTTCATTTTTTATATCTTCAAAATCTGTAGCAGCAAAAGTTGTAACAGAAAAACAAGTTACCATAATTAATAGTAAGCATAAAAATTTTTTCATACGCACATCCTCCTATATATAGTGAAATATAAAAATCACCAGTACTATATTATATTATTTTTGTTAAATTCTCAATATATTTACCATTAAATTCACAAAGAAAGTTAGACTTTTATCTTACAAATTTCATCATAAAAATCTTTCTGATTTCTATGTGTATAAACCCCTTCTGTGACATCTTGAATTGCATGTCCAACAATACGTTTTAAAACATATTCATTCATGTTACAGTTTTTTCCAAGAGTAATAAAAGTATGTCTTGTATCATGAGGAAAATGATTCATATTCAGCTTTTTCATAACCTTATTAAATCTATTTCTATACTCATAATAATTCATAGAGTGTCCATATTCATTTAAAAAAAGAAATTCCCCATCTATATTCATTCTATTTCTAATTAACTCAAAAACATCTTTATGAATCGGTACAAATCGATTCTTACCAGCCTTTGTTTTACACCCACCTTTTATATATCCAATATTCAAATTAACATCTTTCTTCTTTATAAGCACCAACTCACCGAGGTCTAAAACCTAAATAAATTCCCGCTAAAATCATATCTACAAATGGAAGAGCTAAATTTCTCCAAAGAATTTTGATTTCTTCATTTGAAAAAGGAACCCTTTCTATTTGCTTTATTGCAGTAGGCGTATCACAATAAATAGCAATATTTTTTTCTGTAAGTTCATGTTTTATAGCATATTTATACAACACATTAAAAAGACACTTCATTCTCACTTTAGTAGCATCCCCTACCACCTCAGTTCGAATAGCGTCTTCCAAATCTCTAACTCTAATTTCATTAAACTTCATATCATGCAAAACATGTGAATGTTTAAAAGCAGCCATCCACGTTCTTCTCGTAGATGGCGCAATTTTATCAAAATAATCCTTACTCCAAAGCTCATAAATTTCTTTAAAAGTAACTTTTCTTTTGTAGCAATAAAACTTAAAGCTATTAAGCAAAAACATAAAAAACTTCCTTTCTATTATATTATGTATACATTATACAACCTTGTCACATAGCTTCATATCCTCTTAGAACACAGTTTCATATGCCTTCGGGACGCTATGCGCTTCGTTTCTCTCCGCGCGTAGCTTCATACTTTTATTCGCTATGTGGCTCACTTCTTTCGCCACGTAGCTTCATA
>CAZEVD010000027.1:0-21276 GCA_964515475.1 uncultured Eubacteriales bacterium | reverse complement strand
GTGTCCCCTAAGTACGAAAAAATAGCGAGAATGTTTCTCATTCCCGCTGTTTTTATTATTTCAAGTTTTCTGCATTTCTTTTTATTTTCATTGTAGTAGTTTTTTCAAACTCGCCTTCTTTGATTTCTAAAGATTTAATTGCCTTATATGAAGTTAATTGTTTGTTTACATCTTTAACTTGTTTCCAAATAATATCGTAAATTTCTTTATCTGAAATATCTCCATGCAAGTCTTTTACTTTATCTTTATTAACAACTACTTTTGCCGTGATGATTAATTCTTTTTCTTCTTTCTTGCTTCCTTTTTCAGGACTCTTTCCATACACGATTACATCTTTTATTTCTGGAATTTTACCTAGTAACATTTCGATTTCTTCTGGATAAATATTTTTACCATTTTGGGTAACGATAACATTTTTACTTCTACCTGTAATAAATATAAATCCATCTTCATCCATGTAACCAACATCACCTGAATGAAAGAAACCTTTTTTATCAATTACTTTTCTTGTTTCTTTTTCATCTTCATAATACCCCATCATCAATGTAGGAGTTTTAATTAAAATTTCACCTTCACCATTTTCGTTTGGATTAGCAATTTTTACAGTTGCTTGAACTATCGGCTTACCAGCAGAACCAATCATTGTTTTGTATTCTGGAGTTAATGCAGCAATTGGAGCTGTTTCTGTAAGTCCATATCCTTGTAAGAAAGTGATACCTATATCTTCTAGCCATACACCAACTTTTTTATCAATAGGAGCAGCTGCCGAAACAATAACTCTTAAATTACCACCAAGGTTCTCATGAATTTCTTTAAACACTTTTCTCTTAACATCAATCCCCATCATCTTAAGACCATTAGTTATGCCAATCATCGCAGCAACTAACTTATCTTTTTTACTTTTAACAATCTTTTCATTAATTTTCTTATACAAGCTTTCAGCAAGCAAAGGCACTGATAGTAGTAAAGATGGTTTTGCTTCTTGTAAATTTGGAACAATATATTTTAATCCCTCGCAAACAGCAATTGAAGAACCAAACGCCATTGGTACTAAGAAACCTATTGTTGATTCATAGCAATGATGTAATGGCAATATTGAGAAAAATCTATCTGTATTATAAATTTTTACATATGCAGAAACAGCATTAATATTTTCTGCTAAATTTCTGTTATTTAACATTACACCTTTTGAATTTGATGTTGTCCCCGAAGTAAAGAATAATATTTTAAACTCATCTGGATTAATTTTTATTTTTTCAAAAGAATCATCACCATTAGCAATAATTTTCTTTCCCTCTTCAACTAAATGTAATAAACCAACATCTTTTCCTTCTAATAGTTTATCTGATTGCATTTCAACAAAATATTGAATTTCTGGGATTGATTCTCTTAATTTATTAACTACATCCGCTTTTGCGGGTGAATAAATAATTGCAGAGGCTCTAGATCTTTTCGCAATATTTTCCAATTCATTTACCGGTAACTCTTTATCTGTTGGAACAGCAATACCTACACCACAAAGCATAGCCATATATGACATATACCAACCATATTGTGTCTCACCAATAATAATAACTCTCTTGTTTTTTAAATCTAATTTTTTAATTAGCGCTGTTCCTAAAGCAAGTACATCTTCACCAAATTCTTTATATGTCTTTGTTACATATGCTTCTTTGTGTGAAGGCTTTTCTAATATACAAGGTCTATCAGCATTTTCTTTTACTGATTTCATAAAGAATTCTTTAACAGTTTTATAATGAGTCATATCTTCATATGGCTTTGTTCTTTTTGAAAGTTCTTTAGTATTAATTTTTTGATAATCGATTTCTGCTAAATCTTTCTCAATGTTTTCCATTTCAATTTTTTTGTTAAATTCTAGTTTAGATAATTTAAAATCTCCTAATCTCATTTATTACCTCACCTTTTAATATATTTTAGTAAACTAACAGCACTCATATTTTAGCATTTGCCCTCAAAAGTGTCAAATAAGCTCATTTAATTTGACCAGCCAGTCTAGGCATTTGTAATTGTTTTGCTATATTTGTTACCATAATTTTACTTTTCTCTATTTAAAACTTGAAATCCAAATATACATAGTTTGACATATCATACGCTAAATTATCTTTAATCATTTTTTGAGTCACATCACAAATATCTGATATTCTCTCACTATTAACCAAAGGATTTATATATCTAACTTTCGTATCTAATTTAACACTATAAACATCTTCTGGTTTTGTCTTAGAAATTTTAACCTCTTTCGCTGCTTCCCAGGTGTTATATATTTTGTTATATTTAGAATTTTTAATGATGTTTATAACATCGTTTTCTTTCATATTATATAAATCTTGTTTGGTTATAACATTTTCCTCGTTTAATCTTTTGATAATATCTGCTATCAATTGCATAGAATATCTAGTCCTATCTTCACGATATATTACAGATAATCTACTAGTTACTTTAACAAATTTTCTAGCTATACTTTTAGTTTTAAAAGCTAATTCTTTAATTCCCTCTTCATTAATTTGAACTTCAATATCCTCATATATTTCTTTTATATCATTAGCATCAAGCAAACTGTATGTTAATAACGCGTTCGATAATGAATACTCCAATCTATCAGAAGATAATTTAGGTGTATCATTATCTGCAATTGGATAAATATGATAATCATCAACTTCACAAACTTCTATATTATCTCTTTTCAAAAGTGCCATAATTTCTTTTGAATCAGATATTATCTTAGTTGTTAATTCTTCTGTTGATTCTTGCGTCACATAGTCACCATTCAAAAAATCTATACAATGTTTAAATACTGGAGTTGCAATATCATGAAATAAACCCGATAAGGTTTGTTTTTTATCATGTGTAAAATGCCAAATAATTAATGCTACAGCAATTGAATGATCCAAACTTGAAAAGAAATATTTACTTTCAAATAAATCTGAATAAATCGTTCCACAAGTAATACTGATATACTGTTGTTTTAACATTTCTGGAGTATTTATATGATCCAACAACCATTCCGGAAAATCTGGCTCCAATATATTAAAATAATCTAACGTAGTTTTATTTACTTTATCTAAATAGTTCATTTTTATTTCTTCCTATCTTACTAATTTAAGTTCGTTATACTATTAATTTTTTCTTCATCAACTCTCATCGCAAGAATTGTTTCGCTAATTAATTTATCTAAATCCCAGCCTAACATTTCAGCGCCGTTTTCTATTACTTTTCTAGAACAACCTGCTGCGAATTTTTCATTTTTATATTTCTTTTTAACAGAACTTAATTCCATATCTTGAACACTTTTAGAAGGTCTCATAAGTGCAGCTGCACCTATTAAACCTGTCAATTCATCTGTTGCATATAATATCTTTTCCATTTCATGTTCAGGCTTTATATCTACAGTCAAATTATATCCGTGACTACTTACTGCATGAATTATTTTTTCGTCAATTCCTTTTTCGCGCATAATTTCTTGAACTTTAATACAATGTTCATCTGGATACATTTCAAAATCTAAATCATGCAATAAACCTACAATTCCCCAAAATTCCTTTTCGTTTTCATAACCTAGTTTTTCCGCAAAATACTTCATTACACCTTCAACAACTAAAGCATGTTTTATATGAAAACTATCTTTATTGTATTCCCTTAATAACTCATATGCTTGTTCTCTTGTTATTTCGTTCATTTATATCATACCTTTCAAAATCTAATCTATATAGTAAACGTAGTTATCTTTCCTTGGTGCCGCCATTGGCTCTTCTCCTTCTGTATATCCTAATATACAATTTCCAACACCTTCATAATCACCTTCAATACCAAAAGATTTTAATAACGCTTTTCCTTCTTCAGTATCAAATACTTCTTTAGCTCTATGAATCCAACAACTACCTATGCCTAAAGAATGTGCTGCATTCATCAAATTTCCCATAACTAAGCTTCCATCATAGATAGGTGTAACTTTATTCTTGTCTACCAACACAACTAAAACAACTGGAGCTCCATAAAAAGGATCTATTTCGGTATTATTCATAAATTTGGCATTTAACTTTGATAATTTATCTCTAACTTCTTTATTAGTAATAGCTAAAATAATTGGCGATTGCGAATTCATTCCCGTTGGAGCAAATGTTCCAGCTTTTAAAATCTCCTCCAGGATTTCTCTAGGAACCATATCTCCTTTATACTTTCTTACACTTCTTCTTGATATAATATTTTTAATTGTTTCGTTCATTTTATCTCTCCTTTCATATCCGCTTCATTATATCACATATACATACAAAAATTACTTTTTTACGCAGTATTCACCAATCCGCGTTGGGCTTTAAATAATTTCCATTTCATACCAAAAAGTGTTGAATTATTATGTAACCTATGATATAATATATACGTCTTGAAACCTTGCAAAAGATCCTGATATGGCTCAAAGACACGAAAACTCATCACCTAAAATTAAAGGAGGCACAATCGATGACTACCAACAACATGTGTAACACCACAACCCTGGCAATGCTCTATGTAAAAGAGCTTACCACCGACGTAAACCCTCGCAACGGCAAAGAATTTTCCAAAGTACTCTACGGCACCTGGTGCACCGGCATCAAGATGAACAACGTTCTCTACGTTAAGCAGGTTTCCTTGGGAGACTTGATGAACGACAACGAAGTTCTCATTGTCCACACTGGCAAATGCGCTAAGTACTCTCATTCCCGTGAGTACGCTGCATTTGAAGCCTTCGCTTTCGAAACCGAACCTGATCAGCTGCCTTTCGAATGTCACGAACTCAAAATCGTGGACTTCGACGAGCTGGACACAGATATCCAGGAAGCTATTTTGGGCGCAATGGAAGTTTACGGAGATTGTCGCGTAGGCGCATAAGCACAAACCAAAACACACCCCGCCTCTTTTGGCAGGGTGTGTTCGTTTTTTAGGAAGTTGAAAACTCGCCTTCATATAGCGAGTTTTTATTATATATATCAACTTATTGAGCTTTGAAAGTATCCCATAATTTTGAGACCTGTGTCCCGTAACCTTCTATAGACTCCATAAAATAATAATTGCATATTTTAAAAGTTTTATTTTCCGTTTTTACATAGTAAATGTTTGTTCTAGGAATATCCCACGAATAAAAAGCTTTGCTTTCATCAGCTTCTTCTCCGCCAACTAAATGTACTAAATATGTTTCATATTCACCAATTTTCTCTTCAGTAAGAGCTCCCTTTATTTCTTCTGAATCAGTCAAAACCTCTATTGTAAAATACACGTTTTCATTAACAATTATTTCGCCATCTTCTTCATAAAAAGGTCTATAATAATCAACATTCTCTTCTCTAATTACTACGAACTCATCTGGAATACATTTAATTGTATATCCCAAAGAACTCTTTAAACCAATATAATTAATGTCTGTTTCTATTCCCTCTGGATAAATTTTTACAGTTTTTTCTTCTTCTGAAAGTTCATAAGTTTCAAAATCCTTTTCGATTTCAATTGTTTCTCCAGACTCAACATTTTCAAGTCCATTATTTTCAACTACTTCTTCATTGTTTCCACATGCTGCTAAAGCAAAAATACATACTACCACAAGCACTACTAATAATATTTTTTTCATATATTTTCCCCCTTGGAAATTTATTTACACGGAGATTATATCATAATTTACATAATATAGCAATTACATTTCTTTGTTTTCATTATTTTCTTAAAAATCTTCACACACTTTCACAGCTTAACGAATTTCCATTAACTCTAAGCATAGTTCCAAACAAAAACAGCCCATATTTAGGGCTGTTTTCATCTAATCTTTTATTTTTAAGCATCTTAACGAATTCAATACCGCTACAATTGTAACTCCAACATCTGCAACTACAGCATGCCATACAGCGGATATATTGAATAATCCTAAAATAATTGCCACAATTTTAACCACCATCGCCAGTACAATATTTTGCACAACAATTCTTTTTGTCTTTTTAGCAATTTTTATAGCAGTTGATATCCTTAAAATTTCATCGTTCATTATTACAACGTCTGAAGCTTCAATTGCTGCATCTGAACCTATTCCTCCCATAGCAATTCCAATATCCGCTCTTGCAAGCACTGGTGCATCATTTATACCATCGCCCACAAAACCTAATGTTTTATCAGCCTTTTTCTCTTTAAGTAATTTTTCAACTTCTTCAACTTTTTGATGCGGCAATAATTCTGCTTTATACTCATCTAAATTAAGCTCTTTCGCGACATTTTCTGCAACAGCTTTGTTATCACCTGTTAGCATAACAATTTTTCTTAAGCCCATCTCTTTCAATTTCTTTAACGCTACTTTAGAATTTTCTTTTATTTTATCCGAAATAAGTATGTAACCACAATATTCTTTGTCAATTACTAAATACACTACCGTACCTGCAGCACCTGTTTTTGCATAGTGTATATTTTCTTTATCTAATAACTTTTTATTACCCACCAAAACTTCTTTTCCACAAACATTAGCTTTTATGCCATGCCCCGAAATTTCTTCGTAATCTTTAATTTGTTCTTCTTCAATTTCATCACTATATTCATTTAATATCGAAGTTGCTATCGGATGATTAGAAAACGATTCTGCATACGCACAATACTTAATCATCTCTTCTTTAGAATAATTTCCTACTTGTACAACCTCGGCTACTTTAAATACACCTTCAGTTAATGTTCCTGTTTTATCTAAAACTAATGTGTCTAAATCATTTAATGCTTCTAAATAATTTGAACCTTTTACTAAAATTCCTTTTCTTGAAGCACAACCGATTCCTGCAAAATAACTAAGAGGAATAGATAAAACTAAAGCACAAGGACAAGAAATTACTAGACATACTAAAGCCTTATATATCCATTCTGAAAATGTTGCGTTTGGAATAACAAGAGGTGGAACTATTGCCATAATTAAAGCTAATAAAACAACAATCGGCGTATAAACTTTCGCAAATTTTGTTATAAATTTTTCTGTTTTCGCCTTTTGACTTACGGTATTTTCTACTAAATCCAAAATTTTAGCTACCGTTGAATCATTAAACTTCTTAGTAACTTGTACTGTTAATAAAGCTTTTGTGTTAATCATACCCGCTAATACTTCATCAGCTTCTTCAACTTCTCTAGGTACCGATTCACCAGTCAAAGCAACCGTATCAACAAAAGAATGACCTTCTATAATTATTCCATCTAGAGGTATTTTTTCACCAGCTTTTACAATAATAATATCACCAATATTTACTTCTTCTGGAGATACTGTTTTTACTTCACCATCAATTTTTAAATTAGCTGAATCTGGTCTAATATCCATTAAATCAGCAATGGATTTTCTTGAACTGCTAACAGCTTTACTTTGAAAATATTCACCAACTTTATAAAAAAGCATTACTGCAACCGCTTCGTTAATTTCTCCGATTCCCCAAGCACCTATTGTTGCAAGTGTCATTAAAAAGTTTTCATCAAAAGGATGACCTTTAAATAAACTCTTAAACGCGTTTAAGATAATGTCATAACCAATAACGATGTATGAAATTAATAATAAAACTATTTTAAGATTTTCATTTATATTTATTGTAATTGCACAAACAAACAAAACTGCGCTAATAATTATTTTTATTAAATCACTATTGTTCGATGTGTGATGATGTTCATGTCCACAACCACAACCATGTTCATCATCATGAGTATGTTCATTATGATGATTATCGATTTCATGATGATCGTGCTCATTAGATTTTTTGTGGAAATTATGATTATCGTGTATATCACAATGTTCACTGCAATGCTCATGCTCTTTAACTATTTTTTCTACTTCATGATTACTCATTATAAACGCCTCCTTAAATTAATTCTTATTTTTTATGTTCTGTGTGTTCAATTCCTATTTCAAAAACTTTTTTTACATGATCGTCATCTAACATATAAAAAACTTCCTTACCAGTTTTTCTACATTTTACAATTCCACTTCGCCTCAAAATACTTAATTGATGTGAAATTGATGATTTACTCATACCCAAGACATTTGCAATATCACAGACACACATTTCATTTTGGTCCAACGCAAATAATATTTTACATCTTGTCGTATCGCCTATAATTTTAAAAAATTCTGCAAGTTTATTAAAAATATCTGAATCAGGCATATTTTTTATTGTATCATTAACTACTTCTTGATGAATTACGTTACAATCGCAACTAAATTCATTTTTAGACATTTTACCGCCTCCTAAGATTACATTTAATTCGGTTGAGTAAGTATTCAACTATACTATAATTATAGTTGAATACATATTCAATCGTCAAGGCTTTTTAGTAAAAAAAAACTTAGGAATAAAAATTCCTAAGTTTTAATTTTATTCTGATAGCCAATTCTCATAAGCTTCGATTATTTTTTGATTTACTTCGTCTGGTGATAAATGAGTCGTGTCTAATACAAAATCGTAATTTGACATATCCTCTTTGTGTACACCATATAAATTAAAGTATCTTTCGTTTTCCAAATTAAATCTTTTAATTAAGTCTGCTTTTTGCTCTTCGACAGTTGCAAAATTTTCAGATTTTTTTCTATTCGGATCACCAAAAGCTCTCTTTGCAGCTTCATCTGTATCAACTCTTAAATAAATTTTAAAAGACTCTGGCACTGCATACCAACCAAGTCTGGCATCGATTATAAGGTTCTCATGTGTAGCTGCATATTCTTTTGCACTTTGTTCGATTTGTCTATCAATTTCAGGATGATCTTTTACATATTCATTAAATTCAGTAACACTCATTCCCATCTCAACGGCGAGTTTTCTAAAATACTCGCCGTTTCGATAGATTTCATAACCAAGTGTCTCTTGCATTAACTTAGTAACTGTAGTCTTTCCACTACTTAAATCTCCTGCTATGCTTATTATTTTTCTTTTGCTCATAAAAGCATTACTCCTTGCTTAATTATCTTGTAATAGTTAGCATCAAAATCTTAGCAGCTTGACATCTTGTTAAACCTTCTAAAGGTCTAAAAGTATTATCTTCTGCGTGACCATTTATAAGACCATATTTAACACAGTTATCTATTGCTAATCTATCTGTTTTATCTGTTATAGTAGCTTCATCTGCAAAGTTCGAAACACTATCATAAGTAGTGTATAGCTCTACATTGTGAGTTCTATAATGCAACATGCAAAGAAGTCTTGAAGCTTCTGCACGAGTAATTGTTCTTTCTAATGTTTCATAATCATAGTTCTCTTCATTTAATACAACTCTATGTAATGATTTTACATATGGCATTGACCAGTGCGAACCATCAGTTGGTGCTGTATAATTAAATTCTTTATAGTATGTTGTTGCTACCATTTTTATAAATTCACCAACAGCAACATTTGCTTCTGGAGCAAATGTTCCATCTGGATAACCATTTATTACACCTTTCATTTGAGCCTCATAAATGTATTGTGTTGCCCAATGATCGTATGGTACATCTGTAAATATTTTTACACTATCTAGAGCAGAAACAACTTGAGTTGTTTCTGCTGTTTCTCCAGATAGCGTTGCTGATGTAGCGTATGCAACACCACTAAATAACATCGTAACCAAAGTTAATATCAACAATATTCTTTTTTTCATATTTATCTCCTTTTTTTTAATGTGTTCCGTCAGTTTCAAAATCATAATTTGCTCTTAAAGATAGATCATAAACAATTACAGGAATCTCTGTTTGATTATATGCTGTAAAAGTCTTTCCCTTTGGCAAATAAATTGTATTCTTTCCAGCTTTTTCAGCCGCCATAATAGACTCGCTAAATGGTAATTCAGTTCCACTTTGATTTCTAACTTTACTATATTGTAAATAATTCGTTCCATCACCAATCTTTGATACAACATCTTCAAAAGTAACTATTACATAACCTGTTTTCTTCACATTTTTACCATTTGCAACATCTGTTGTAGAAGTTCCTCTTGTTGCAACAACTGTACTTGCCGGCATATAAATTTCTGCATACCAACGTTTTTCATTGCTTATTCTCGTTGATTGAAGCCAACTATCAGTAAACAATGAAAGTTTAGTAAGTTTTCCAATTTGTATTACTTTTGAAAAGTCCATAGCGCCTCGTGAAGAATTTACTGTTGCAAGTTTTTCACTAAGGAAGTCTGAATTGTTAACATCACCTTTTGTTGAGTTAAATGTCATTTTAACTAATACGTCATCAGGTACTAATTTTGAATATTGTGTAGGTGAAGTTTTAAAATAGAAGTCTACATTTGAGTCTATATTACCATTTGCATCTACATAATATAATTTTGGATCCAAATCTACGGCAACACTTGCAACTCCCAATGTTTTAAAATCAAAATATGCTCTATAACCAAGTTTTATCGCATATTTGTATAACTTATTTGCATTTTCCATTATTGAACTAGAAGAATATACTTCACCAATTGGCATTTCATTTAAATTTTGTGCCGCATTTAACTTCCAACCAGAATCATCTGTTGTTCTTACTTGCATATCGTAAATTTTCCCTACAACATAAATAGAATCTGATTGTTCAAGAGCATATATATCATCAGGTTGATTCCAAGTTCTATAATCAACATTACCAGGACCATTAATTGCTTCAACTCTTGATGTTATTTCATAATGAGCATTGTCCACAGTAGTTTCTGGAACAGTACATGAATGCGAAGCGGCATGTATGGTTCCATGGAACGGACATTCAATTGTATATGAACCTATATACTTAGAAGTATCCATTGTATCATACCAATACGTATAACCCGTTGTATTAATACTAACATTAAAACCATCACCTAATTTAATTATATCATCTCCTGCAGCCAAAGGCATTCCATCGTTATGTAATTGATTCTTTGAACTAGAAGAAATTATAATCTCGTTATAAATAGGCGTGTGTACTTTTACAGAATTTATAGAAATACTATGATCTGATTTATTTCCACCACCTATACCTCCAGGAATCATATTATGATACGCAGTTGTAGGATACGCTCCTGAAATTGAAAGGTTTTTTACACTTGATGGTATAACTTTACGTTGCGTTTGTACACCATAATTTCTTGAGAAAGTACCATTTCTAGTTACAACTTCTCCATCACTAGTAATTACAACGTCTGTTATTACACTCCAGTAATCTTCTACAGTTGCCCCGTTAATAAAGCTTTGTGCATAATTTTCAGCAGCCTCTGCCATATCTGAACAAATTCCCGAAACATCATCATCTTCATCACAATATGCTATATTTACCCCCAACGATTTGTCTCTTCCTCCGGAAACTCTAGATTCTTCCGAACCAGAATGTTTATACAATGCGGCAAAAGAAATTCCTGGTATATCGAACGTTGCACTAGGTAATGTTTCATTTAACACAGTTATACTATCTGCTGTATATGAGTTAGTGTCTGGTCTAATTTTTATATATTGCATCGTTCCACCCATGTCCTTTTTCTTAGTATAACTGCCACCATGTGTTCTTGTAGAATATGTAGGAATTTTATCGCCATTACTATCAAGTGTAAATTCATAATCACCAGTAAACACCATTTCTTCTCCACTTTCCTCATAAACTGGATGTGTTTCCCAGCCAGATTGATATGTTTCAATTAATAACCAACCCGCTGTAGCTGTATATTCTTTTACATGATACGTAACCGTGTTTTGTCCCAAATTTTCCATTTCACCATACAGATTAGTTCCGACTGTAACATCTAGGTTTTCAGTAACTGGAATTGGTCCCCCACCTAAAACATCAAACTTTGGATTTGTATTATCATCATCAATCTGACCAGCCGCCGAATATCCGCCGCCACCAGGAGCAATACCTTCCGAAATACTGAAGTCTGGCATTTCTATTGGTGGTTCCTCAGAAACAGGCTCTTCTGAAGGCTCTTCCGAAGGTTCTTCCGAAGGCTCTTCTGAAGGCTCTTCTGAAGGTTCTTCTGAAGGCTCTTCTGAAGGTTCTTCCGAAGGCTCTTCTGAAGGTGAAGGTTCTTCTTTCTTAGTCTCATCAACATACTGATATCCACCCCAACCTTGCTCACTTGTAAATCCTAATAATTCATACAATTCAACAATATCTTCGGTAAACGCATTCAAACATGCTTGTAAAGCTTTTTTTAATGTGTTAGTATTACCGGGTGTATTAGCATCGGCAAATAATGCAGCTAATTCTGTAGCTGTACGACGAGCATAACCATATTTTGACCCCCAGGCTTCGTCAAGTTTACCACCATAAATATATTGTTCTGTTGTACCTTGGAAAGCAGCTCCCGACATGATAGCTTCAGCTAAATCATCTCTACCTTTGGCGCTTGCTACGGCAGCCCACTCTTCTCTTGATAACTCCAATTTACCCTCCGGCAAATCAAAATCTGGACCAAACTTATCCATATTACCATAACCAGAAGATTGGTAACCTTTTATATTACCAGTCAAAGAGTTACCTGCATCTAAGTTATAAGTAATTTGTTCTCCGTTAATATAAATTGTATATTGTGTACCTGTAGTGTTCATAGCCCAGTTTGTTTTGTTATCAGATACATCCACTGCATCTCTACCATGATCTGTATTTGTAGTATCCGAAGTATCATCATTTCCTGGATCTGTAATATTTCCTGTAATACCCGGCGTAGTAGTTCCTGACTCCTCAGCCAACAAAATTGTAACCGGTGCAACTACAGTCACAGCCATGATAACAGCCAGCATTAATCCAAATATGGATAGCCATTTTCTTTGTTTCATTTTTCATCATCCTTTCTATATAATTTATCCTCTTACAACTACATATAATACATAAGCAATATATATAGCTAAAAGTAATGTTCCTTCAGCTTTCGAAATTTTGTGTTCCTTATCGTTAACAGCATGAAGCATCAACATTATTGTCACCGCAAAAAATGTGAAAGCATCTATAACAAGCGAATCCGCTTCCAAAGCAATTGGTCTTATTGTTGCAGCAGTTCCTAATACAAAAAGTACATTGAACATATTGCTTCCAATTAAGTTTCCAACAGCTATGTCTATCTTTCCTCTTTTTATTGCAGTAATAGATGTAAATATTTCTGGTAATGAAGTTCCTATTGCCACAACAAGTATTGATATAAATGTTTCAGATATTCCCATAATAATTGCTATTTTTTCAACAGCAGTTACCGAAAAATTAGCACCTAAAAATATCATGATAATTCCAAAAATCATAAGTGCAATATTTTTGGTTAATATATCAATATCCTTAAGTCTTAACTTTAACTCTTCCTCTTTTCCTCGTTCCTTTTCTCTTCGCCTATGTTCCATAAAGTTAACAATAGTATGATGCAAATACATTCCAAATAGTACGAGTAATATGATTCCATCTGAACGAGTAATCATATTTACATCAGCGTTACAAATTATTTTATCAGCTACAACTGTAGTGAAAACAAAAGCTGTAACAACCGACATATACATGTCTCGTCTGACAGTTTCTTTTTTGAATTTAACTGGTCTTATTAAGGCTATAACAGCAAGTATCACACAAAGATTAAACAAATTTGTTCCCAGAATATTTCCGAGTGCAATCTCATTACTTCCTGATTGTGAACTTGTAATAGCTATTATTAACTCTGGCAAACTCGTACCGAACGCAACAATAGTTATTCCTAACAAGACTTCGCTAATTCTTAATACTCTTCCTACTTCGGAGCCAGCATCAACAAAGAAATCGGAACCTTTAATTAGAAGAATTATACCTAATACCAGTAGTAAAATTTGTCCTATAAGCATATTCTCTTCTCCTTCATCCTTTGTTAAATATTCCCTCTTATATATATTTTAAATTATCTCCAAAAATATGCAAGAAAAAAGTTCCAAAAAACTAGGATTTTAAGGGATTTTTTGCAAAAAAAATAAGTATATGACCATATGGTCAAAATTTCGACCATTTTCATATACTTATCTCCTGTTATTAACATAATTCTTAGTTTTTCTATTATTTCATTTGTTCTAATTCTTTTATTCTGTCACGTATTTTTGCAGCCTCTTCAAATTCCATTTTTGAAGCTAATTTCAACATTTCCGTTGTCAATTCATCTATGATTTCATCAATAGATTTCCCTTCTTTCAAATCATATTCCGCAACAGTTTCTTCAACGATAGTAGCCTTAATATCATCGCGAATAGCTTTTTTAATTGATTGAGGTGTTATACCATGTTCTTCATTATATGCCATTTGAATTTTTCTTCTTCTATTAGTTTCTGTAATAGCTTTTTCCATAGATGCAGTAAGTTCATCTGCATACATTATAACTCTACCATTCACATTTCTCGCTGCTCTTCCTATTGTTTGAATTAGTGATCTTTCGGAACGTAAGAAACCTTCTTTATCCGCATCCAAAATTGCAACTAAAGAAACTTCTGGTAAATCTAAACCTTCCCTTAACAAGTTAATACCAACAAGTACATCATGTTTACCTTCACGAAGTTCCTTTAATATTGTCATTCTGTCTAACGTATCAACATCTGAATGCATATATGTAACTTTAATCCCTATATTTTTTAGATATGCAGTTAAATCTTCAGCCATTTTTTTAGTAAGTGTTGTAACCAAAACTCTTTCTCCCTTTGCTACTACCTCACTAATTTGTTCAATCAAATCATCAACTTGATGTTCAATCGGTTTAACTTCAATTTTAGGATCTAAAAGTCCTGTAGGACGAATAATTTGTTCCACAACTCTATCCTTCGCATGTTCTTTTTCATAATCTGCTGGAGTTGCACTAACGAATACCGTTTGATTAATTCTATCTTCCCATTCTTCAAATTTTAACGGTCTGTTATCAAATGCAGAAGGAAGTCTAAATCCATATTGTACTAAACTTTCTTTTCTAGCTCTATCTCCATTATACATTGCTCTTACTTGAGGAACTGTTGCATGCGATTCATCAATTAAAAGCAAAAAGTCTTTTGGGAAATAATCTATTAAAGTATATGGAGCACTACCAGGAGCACGTCCACTTATATGTCTTGAATAGTTTTCAATTCCTTGACAAAAACCAGTTTCAAGCATCATCTCAATATCAAAATTTGTACGTTGTTCAATTCTTTGAGCCTCAACTAATTTATCATTTTCTTTAAAATATTTTATTTGTTCTTCTAATTCTGCTTCAATAGTTTTAATTGCATTTTTCATTTTTTGTTTTGAAGTTGCATAATGCGAATTCGGGAAAATTAGTACATGGTTTCTTGTCGCAATTCTCTGACCTGTTAATGGATTAATTTCTGAGATTTTCTCAATTTCATCGCCAAAGAATTCGATACGTAAAGCCTTCTCATTTTCGTTAGAAGGATATATTTCAACTGTATCTCCACGAACTCTAAATTTACCACGCTTAAATTCAATTTCATTTCTATCATATTGACGATCTATTAAATCTTTTAAAAGTTTATCTCGTTCAATTTGCATACCAGGTCTTAAAGAAAGTGTAAGTCCACTATAATCTTCTGGATCACCCAAACCATATATACACGAAACACTCGCCACAATAATAACATCTTTTCTTTCAAAAAGTGCAGCTGTAGCAGAGTGACGAAGTTTATCTATTTCTTCGTTAACAGCAGAATCTTTTTCGATATAAGTATCTGTTTGTGGCATATATGCTTCTGGTTGATAGTAATCATAATAACTAACAAAATACTCCACTGCGTTCTCGGGAAAAAACTCCCTGAATTCGGAGTACAACTGTCCAGCTAAGGTTTTATTGTGTGCTAATATTAGTGTCGGCTTATTAACTTTTTGTATTATATTAGCCATAGTAAAAGTTTTACCAGAACCAGTTACACCAAGTAACGTTTGAAACTTTTCGCCTTTTTTTATTCCGTTTACTAAATATTCAATTGCCTCCGGCTGATCTCCGGTAGGTTCAAAATTTGAATGTAGTTTAAACATAATCCATCTCCTATTTGTTGCATCAATTATTTTTATCTAATTAATTTGCAATGCTAGCTATAATTATAGTTTCTTTCCTACGAAAAGTCCATTTTTTTATATTTTTAAAGAAACAAAACGCAAAAACGCCGAAGTTTAAAATTAAACTTCGGCGTTTTTATTATTTTTAAGTTTTCCAAGTACTGTTGCAAAACATTGTTATTGCGAGATTAACTGTTTTTCGGCAAATGTACTCATCATGATTTTTGAGATAATTTATGACTTCTTCAAGTCGTTTAGGAGTAACTAGGATATAATCAACCCGACCATCTCCAGAATCGTAACCCACTTTCGTATTTACAAATTCTTTCCACACAAATTTAGAGGCATACACTCTGAATTTATACATTTCTTTTCTCGCCAAGTAAACAAGATTTTCTTTTCCCTTTAGCTCCGGACATAGCTCTTCGACAAAGCAGAAAAATTTATTTACTTCTACCATCATCTTTTCATAATCAGATTCACCTGCAAACAATCTAATGTAATCATTCACACTTAATTTTCCTGCTATGATAGCCTTCAAAATGATTTCACTCATTCTCCGTTTGTCACTTGAAGATTTCACTAGTTCGACAGGAGTTACAAATTTTTGCTCTTTCTTGGCAAGTTCGCATAGATAAGCTTCATCTTCCAATATTTTCTCACATATCCATTTTACTTTATGTCCCCAAACGTTTTGAAAATATGCGAATCTAGCCTCTCTTCTTTCCTTAATTTCGGGATTTGCCTCGGTAACAGAATCGTAAATCCATTTGAATGTAGATTCTTGCAAATTATTTTTTTGACAAAAAGTTGAAATAGACTCACGCGTATCAAGATAATTGTCAACCAAAGCATAATACTCGCTTCTTGGACCATACCGCACCTTGTTTCTTTCTTTTTCCCGATCTATTCTTTGGTGCTTTGCATTTCTTCGTCTTTCTAAAATTTTTTCATATTCACTAGCAACATTTTCTTGGGTTACTCCACATTTTATTGCTTCTCTTCGAAAACTTTCAGAAGACTTTAAACGATCTGAAACAAGTACATAGAAATCCGGTTTTAATTTAAGAATATTTAACATCAGAACGTAATTGTCTTTTTGTCCTTCATTAATATTTTCCGGATTTTGAGCCAAGCTTTCCGCCATCTGGAGCATTTCATTTACTTGTTCTTTTTGCTTTTCGGCTTCCTTTTCGTTTTCCGTTTTTTCATTTCTCAATCCCAGCATGCAAAGTTCATGCTGAAGAATCTGGAATTGAGAAATAAAAGAAGTATATTTGCAACTCGTTTCAATATTCTGAATGATTTCACGGAAATCTTTGCTTTTTAGTTTTTCAAAAAGTCCCATTTCGGTATATTTCGAAACAATTAACCTAACAAGATTTATCAAAAATTCCTCATTGTATTTTAACTCAGGACCAATCATTCGATAGATTGTCAAAGAATACCCATCATATATTAAATCATTTAAACAATCCAAAACAAAAGAAGCATCATTTGCGAGTTTAGGAGCAACATAAAAAATCATTTTCCAATCTACTGAAATAAGATTATTCATGACAAATTCATTCTCTGCCCAAACAGATTCGCTAACTGGTTTTCTCCAACTATAAGTTTTTTCCCAAATCATTTGCATAAGAATTGCGTTCACTTGCTGTTCACTATCTTTGTCAGAAACATCAAAATTATCCAAGACAATGCAGACTTTTTTCGATACCTCTTTTAAGTATTCTCCTATAGTACGTGATTTGCAACTTTTGACCTTGCTATTCCAATTTTCAAAAGCATTCTCAATTTTTAACCGAAGTGCTTCATCCAGCCAACCGTTTCTTTCGAGAATCCTACAAATTTCCATGAATTCTTCATCTTTACTTAACATCCAATTTGAGTTATTCACTTACAGTTCTCTCCTTTTCTTTTTATTTTTTACAAAAAATATAATAATACAAGGATATTTGCCAACTATTATGTTAACACATTTTTGCTTCAAATTCAAGATTTTTCCAATAACAAGTGTTTTTTAGCAATTTATCTTAAACACATAAAAAGGTCCTTTGTTTTCACAAAGAACCTTTTATCTATTTTTTCTCATACACAATTAAAGTTTTTTCAGGTATAGTTTCTTTTATTTTTTCAGGATTTTCAATTACCTCTTTCAACTTTTCTTTTGTGTCTAATGACTCGCTACAACCATCTGAATAAGCTAAAATATATTTGGCATTTTTCAAAGATACTTGATATGTAATCAAAAATTCAACTGCTTCTTCACTTCCATCAAGAACACCAACATTGCATTTACCAATATTTTTTAGCCATACATTATTTCTCAAGTGCTTCCTTATATATTTTCTATAACAATTATCTTTCCAAGTAAACACTTTATCCATAAGTCTCGTAAGTAAATCTGCATCATCTTTTAAATAAGCTTCCGAGTCAAATATAATGTTGCAGTCGTCATCCAAAACTTTAATACCCGAATCACCTATAGAAAAACAAAACAATTGATCATTTTCTATTAACCCACCAGCTGCAACACAGCAATAATCATCTTCTGCAACATAATTAATTTTTCTTCCAGCATTAATTTTTTTTATATCTTCATTGGCAAGCCCTATCGCATATTTAAAATTTTTTTGAACGCTTTTGTTCTTTAAGCATTTCACCAAATCTGCCACACATATTTCAGCAGCTTTTGCCGCGCCACTTGGATTGGGATATTTTTTCATTATTTTTTTTGCATCTTCAATATTTTGTGGATATTCAAGAGGCGTGCCATCTTTATAATCTCTAGTCACACCATCTGCAACACAAAATATCTTATCATCAGCATAATATCTGTCTTCTATAACCTGTTGTAATTTGTTTTTTTCCATTATTCCAAAGCCATAAGTCTTTGAGAATCTCAGGGAATACATTAAAATCACCTCTAATTTTTATTTCAGATTCTAGACATTCTTTAAAACATATATATTTTATCAGAAGAAAAAAATTTTACAAACTCTACCAATTGAAGTTTAACGGCTTTTTTCATTTTTTATCAACTCTCGCGATTTCTTATCGAATTTTTCTTTTAATTTCTCTGTTTTTTGTTGTTTTTCTCTTTTTTTTTACATCAATCGTCCAAAAACATGTTTTTATTGCAACATTTTTTAAAAAGCAATATACTTTATTTAATAAAAGAACTAAGGAGGAAAAAATGGATTTATCTAAAATTATAGAATTAGCAAAAAATATTTTAACAAACCAAACAAAAGAATATTTTGATAATACATCTGATGATTCAGCTTCAAAATATGATCTACCTATAAAATATTCAGACTTTCCTGTTTACAATGGTAAGAAAACAAAAGAACCTATCGAAACAACTGGACCAAATTACACAAGATTAACAGTCTTTTATAAAGGAGTTCCAAATCCAGAATATTATTTAAAACTTCAAAACCTTGGATATGAAAGAGCGTCAGATGTGCGATTTGATAAAGATAATACATATGTTATTGTTGAACAATTAGGACGCTCAACCAAAATTGCATATCATATAAAAAATTAAAACAAAAAACCTCTTGCTTATTGCAGCAAGAGGTTTTCTTTTTTATATTTGTAATACTCATTCACAAGTGATTTGTATCCTGCTTCTTTTAACATTTTATATGGTACTTTCTCGTAATTCTTTTTGTTGTGCACACCTGTAACAATATAACGTTGCCAATCTTGCATATACTCATCTACAAGTTTTAAACTTTTATCTGTATTGATTGTTGGAAAGAACCAATGCTTCCAAGACAAATCATCATCTTCTTTACCATAGAATTTTTTATTATACTTCTTGTTCATAGCCTTTAATGGCGCTTGTGGCAAAGCTTCTTTTTTTATCATCCAACGTCTTAGTCCTCTTGCACTTCTTCTAATTTTACCTTTTATTTTCTTTATGGAATTTGCATTTAAATCTATGGTTCCATTTTTATACGAAAAGCCTAAAAATTCTATTTCATCTCCCGGATTATAAAAGAACTCTTTTTCTTCATTTACTTCAAGTCCTTTTTCTTTTAAGTAATCCACAATATACTTTCTATGTTTTTCTAAGTTTTCTATATCATCAAAGACAATAATGTCATCCGCATATCTGCAATAAGTAACATTATTATCATAGAAATATTGATCTAAATCTTTCAAATAATAGTTTGCCAAGAATGATGCTAGTGGTACTCCGGCCATTATTCCTTTTTCATCTTCTATTTCTTCGCCATCGCTTAAAACTATTTTATTAGTTAAAATCTCAGCAAACAAATTATATAATTTATCGTCTTGCAAATCCGCCTTAAGGGTTGATAATAATTTTTCTGTAGGAATACTATTAAAGTAATTTTTTATATCTACTTTATATCCAGCTTTTATTTTTATGTGTTGTCTAATCAAATCAAAAATAGCTTTTTTACAGCTACTATTTTTTCTAAATGAATACAAATTAGGCGAAAACAAATAATCGTATTTGTGCATCAAGAAAGTTAACATTTTTAATATGTACGTTTCTTCTTTTTTATAAATATAAACAATACGTTTTTTGTTTTTTCTAATTTTATTTATTGCTACCCTTCGCGGATAAGAAAATTCATATTCACCATTTATAATTTTTCTTGCAAGTTCTTTATATTCTTTATTATTAATATAGCTGTCATATTTTTTTATTTCTCTTTCAGATAATAGCGAAGCCTTTTTGTGTTCCAAAAAGGCCTCCCAACATTTATCATCAAGTAATGAATTTAACAAACTCAATACTTATACCTCCTAAAACAAAAGCAAGGAAGAAAAAGTTTGACGAATAGAATCGTAGATTCTATTAAGGACGAGATTATACATACCCCAGTCACTTGCACAACTATAAAAAGAGATATGCTTCATCCCAGTGCAAGTGTTATATAAAATAACATCTTCCTTGCAAAGTCATTATATAGTAAAGCTTTTTTTATAGCAATAAAAAAGGATGAATGTTTATATAGTCTAGCATGAAGGATACAGTCGTTTTTCCCTTGAAACCACAATAAAATCATCATTTCTGGCAATTTTAACAGAAATTATCATTGATTTAAATTTTGAGTGCCAACACTTCTTAACTATACCCACTATTCATTCTTTACACAATACAAATAGAGCCTTGAACCCGTAGGCTCAAAGCTCCTTAATGTAATTATTCAGTTTGACAAATTGGGATTTATCTGTCTGCTATAAAATCTATTCCTGCTTTTCTCGCTTGACTACACAGAACTTTTGTTTGCAATTTGTATTCTTTACCATCCTTAATAAAATGAGTTCCGCATTG
>CAZEVD010000026.1:0-23230 GCA_964515475.1 uncultured Eubacteriales bacterium | reverse complement strand
AATGTTTCAGGGAAAAGCAGATTTAGTTGTTTCAGATATTTATTTAATTGATTCATTAGTTGATTTAATTAATCTTGAAATGATGTACGCAGTTATCAATGATATGCCGATTAATAAATGCAAGAATTGTAATAAATATTTTGTTGCCGGCAATGCCGCAGCTCTCTTTTGCGATAGACTTTATACGGAAGACAAGACTTGCAAACAGTTCGGCGGAAAGAAATCTTTTGTTGATAAATTGAAAAAAGACGAGGCACTTTTAAGATACGAAAAAGTGTATCAAGCAACATACTATCGTTTACGAAAAGCAGAAACACAAGCTGAAATTGATGCATTAAATAGGCGCTTGCAAGATTTAAAAAACTGGCGTGTAAAATACAAAAACGGAGAGGTTAAAGAAAAACCTTTTATCGAATTTGTTGAAGGATACGGATGGGTAAAGAAGGAGAGATAAACAGATGCTTTTGAAAAAAATATCTATTAAAAACTATAGACAATTTAAGGAAACAGAAATTAATTTTGATAGTAATCTTACGGTTTTGGCAGGTGCAAATAATAGCGGGAAAACATCAATAATTGAACTTTTTAAAAGACTATTTAAGGATAAAAATTTTAGTCAGGAAGATGTCTCAGCAGATTATTATGGAAAAATCAAACAAGATTTTGCAAATTCAATAACTACTGTTTATAACGATAGTGAAAACGAAATTGAATTTAGGGAAAAAGTTAAACAATTATACGATACAGAAACAAGACCAATTGGAATTAAAACAGAAATAGAAGTAGAGTATGACAAATCAGAAAGTATAGCACTATTTTCTGACTATCTTATGGAGCTAGATGAAGATTGTACAAGCTTCTATTTTACATTCAATTACGAAATAAATCTTACAGCCCTCACAAAAGAAATTTCATCTCAAACAAATACAATATACGAATTGAGAAAAATAATCAATGAAAGCAGCGATGCAGAATTAATTTCAGAAAAAAGCAACGAATATCAAGAATTGGTTTATAAAATTTTTGATAGTTCTTTTGTAAACGTTGTGTATTTTACTGATAAAAATTATAAGAATGAAGTGAATATAAGTGTAAGGGAATTTCAAAAACTGTTCAATTATAATTACTTAAAAGCCACGAGACTATTGAATGATGAAAAAACGGACGATCATTATTCAATTAGCAAAGAACTTTTACATCATTTTAAGCAAGGAGAAGATTGGACAGAATTCAAAAACAAAATTATCAAAGATATTATGCAAGCATTCGAGGACAGTAAGTTGAACGATAAGGTGAAAAAACACTCTTTAGAAAAAGCTCAAAAAACTTTGGCTGATATTGAAAAATATTTTGAATATAATCGTGGTGAATTTTCTCTGCAAACTAATATTTCGGATGATATTCTTATGGAGTTTTTGACATCGTCTTTACAAACATTTTTTGAATTTAAAAACGGTGTGAAATTAAAAGAGTTTTCACAGGGATTGGGTATTAGTAATTTAATTTATATGTGCTTAAAAGTAGAAGCCTTTGCTCAGCAATACGAGATTGATAAAGTAAATATTTTTGTGATTGAAGAGCCGGAAGCTCATATGCATCCCCAGATGGAGAGAATGCTAATCAAGTTCATAAATGAGATATTGAAAAATGAAAATGATAACCGTGTTCAAGGAATTGTTACAACTCATTCAAATGAAATTGTAAAGTGTTCCGATTTAAAACAAATCAGAATTTTGAGAATAGATGATTTGTTAGTAAGTTCAGTATATGATATGAATAAATTCCAGGAAAATTTAGATAGTGATGAACAAAGACAATTTTTCAGTTTTCTCTTTTCTGTAAACTATTCTGACTTAGTGTTTGCGAATAAAATTATTATGTACGAAGGTGACACAGAGAAACTATATATAGAAAAATTGTTGCTTGAAAAAGATTTTGAAGAACTATCGAATCAATACATTTCTTTCGTTCAAGTGGGAGGAGCTTATTCTCATTGGTATAGAAAACTAATATACTTTTTAAATATAAAGACATTAATAATAACAGATATTGATTATAAAAGTAAATTAGTATCTATAGCTAAAATTAAAAAAGATAAAAATATAACCAATGCAGGATTAGTTCAGTATTATAGAGATTATGTAATTAGAGAAATATATAAAACTGATATAATACCTTATTGTGAAAGTAAATGTCGATGCAAAGATGAAAATTGTATTTATAATATGAGTGAATTAGAACGGATAATTACTTTGCAAAGTGATTTACGCAAAAGGCCTTGCAGAAAGATAAAAAAACCTGACTACAAAAAAGTATCGACAAGGCCTATGGTTGAAGATATTTATTCTTGGCTAAAATCTGATGATTATGATTTGATAAAAATCGCAACTCAAGGCGAGGATGACCACTTTACTCGAACATTAGAGGAGGCTATGATTTGTACTTTGCTAAATGTGGATGTTGATTACCACAATACAGCAACATGGTGGAAAGAAAAAATAGAGGAACAAAAATTGATGTTATATATACCAACTAAAGGGAAAATAACTGTAAGGGACTTAATACAAGAAAATAAAAACAACAAGGCAAACTTTATGTATTCAGTGATTCTTGCTAATTTGCAAACGGCTATGCTTCCCAATTACATAAAGGAGGGATTAGATTGGCTGAAAAACTAAACAATATGTATTTAATTAACGCTCCTGCAGGCAGTGGAAAAACTACATATATTGAAAACACAATATTAGACTTGACGTCTAAATATCCAGGGAGAAAAATCTTATGTATAACTTATACAAATAGAGCGAAAGAAGAGTTACAACATAGAATAGATAATAAAAACGTTATTGTAAATACTATTCATTCCTTTGTTTTAGACTTTATTTCTGTTTATTTTTCTAAACCTGAAGTTATTTCTTTATATTTTGATTTGTTTCAAGATAAAATTTTAAAAGATATTAGTAAGGGAGAACAGGAGACTAAAAATCAAAGATATATAGAAAAGTATGGAGAACTGAATATAGAAACAATAAAAGAGAATATTACTGCGATTTCATATAATGAACAGTCCTTCAGTAGTTATTATTATGGAAAAATATCACATGATGATCTTCTCATTTTATTTAGAAAAATGATGGAACAATTTCCCGTTTTAGAAAAAAGGTTGTCTAATAAATATTCATACATTTTTATTGATGAATGTCAGGATGCCTCAGCCGATGTATTATTTGTTTTTTATAATGCGGTTTTAAACACTAACAGTGAACTTTATCTGTTAGGCGATAAAATGCAAGAAATATATAACAACTACAATGGCTCATTTGATTCTATTTTAAAATTATTTGATACAAGCCTTAGTTTGAGAAAGAACCATCGTTGTTCGGATAATATAGTTACCGTTCTAAACAAAATTTACAATGATAATGAATTTGAACAGGAGCCAGCGACTTCTATTAAAGGAGACCAACCCCAAATAATAATAACTGACTCTCCTGAAAACGAGGTGCAGAATTATTCTAATGAATATATGCTTCTCTATTTATTCAACAGGAAAAGATTTGAGCAAATAGGGGCATCTAGTATATATGAAGCAATTTCCAGCATGAGTTTATATTCATTTCCGTCAAAATATGGAGCAGTAGATGTTTTAACAAATAAGACCTTTGACAATCCTGATAAACTATTTAGATTGTTATTTTGCATATGTGATTTTATAGACTTGATAGAAACAAGAAAATATGGGGCATGTATTCAGTTGGCTAGAAATAAGAAAAAAATATTCAATTCAGAACTCACAAAAATAAATTTTCATGTTGATAAAATAGAGTTTGCTAATAAAATGAAAGATATAAGCGAGAAATTTAATTCATCAGAACTTTCTATAAAACAGTTTTGCGATTATTTGATAGAAAGTGGTTATTGTATAAATAAAGAATTTGAACAAATCTTTGAAAACACTGAATACGAAGCGGTTTTAAATTGTAAGATTGAAGATATGAGAAAATTATACAAGTATTTAGGCAATCCAAAGGTTTCTACTCAGCATGGTGTAAAGGGAGAGGGGCATGACAAAGTATGTTTTATTGCAGAAGATTCTTCAAGAACGCCAGTTACTCATATGTATGATTTCTTTCATCTATTTTGTACCCAAAATATCAATTTAACAGATTTTCAGAAGTTTTACTATGATTTTATACAAGTAACAACTAAAATTACTGAGTTAGGCATTACATCTGCGGCAATTTATAATACACAAAAACAAGATTGCGAAAATTATGTTAAAGAGGTTTACGAAGCTTTTGCAGAGAATAAATATTTTAAATTTTGTTATAAAGAAATTTATGAGAAATATTTTTCGAATGCCACTTACACTAATTTTAAGGAGTGTTTTAAGACTTCAAAAGTGCAAGGTACCCTTTGGGCATATAAACTCTTCTATGTTGGTTGCTCTAGAGCAAAAAAAGACTTAGTTATAATCGTTGATAAAGCTAATGTTAACACTTTTATGCAGGAGTTTATTGAAAAAATGCAACGCGTAGGCTTCAAAGTGAACGCTGATTAAAGTTTACATAACCCCCTTCACTGTTGTCCAGTAAAGGGGGTAAATATCAAATATCTAACTTTTTGATTGCATATCATTTGTAGAATCGGCTATTTATTGTATTAATATCCTTGGAGTGCTGAGTACGCGAAGCGTACGAAATCACCCCCCGCATTTGATGGATGGTTATGATTGTTAATGTTAATATAAAAATAATAAGTTTATTATATAATAAATCAACAATTTTGGTAAGCATAGTGTTTCACTCAACTTATAATTAATAAGATCTATATGGAATTTTTGATCCCATAACTGTGATATATTTCATCCAAAAATGTTTGTGAGTACAAAAGTGCTTTATCATGCTAATTTGCCGTTCTTGGTCTAAACTAGGCGCAACTGTAATAGTTCTAATTGGTAAATGTCCATCACACCAAATAGGAATAATTTCTTTTTCTGGAGCTTGAAAGTTAATTCTATCCAAAATATTAAACAAAAGTTTTTGGGAGCAAACATCTCCTTCACCAATAATTATTTTGTTATCATTAGATTGAACATGTATTATTCTATCTTTTAGATTTATCTTTTTGTTGTCTTTTACGGTTATATTATATTTTTTGATAATATTATCTATCTTTTTTTTAATATTTTCAAAATGAGATTTATTACAAAAAACGCGAACAGGAATATCTTGGTGGCTAATATCGCCACGAAATTTTATGCTTATGTAAGGAGAACGTTTACCGTTTTTATCAAAATATTCTACGACATCATCAGATTTGAAAGTAGTGTTATGCATAGCATAATCTAATGGATTATCAATAAGGAGCCTGTGTTCTTCTTCTTCACAAAAACCACAATGTTTTATGTAAGGAATTAGTTCTAAAATAGCTTGTTTCTTAGCTTGATTATCACCGATAAATATTATTTTTTTATTAATTATTTCTTTGAGTTGATCATATGTCAAACAAACAGAACAATTTTCACATTCTGCATTATAATTATAATAAAACACAGGATATATCTGACATTTTGTCCCTGTAGAACGATATCCTTTTCGGTTTGAATAATAATAGTTTGGTTGAGTATCATCGAATGCAAAGCCTAAACTTACACCGCCCTCATTACAGTACGCTCTCCATTGGCTTAATTTATCGTCTTTGTCACAAAAACAAACTATGTAGCTATCCAAAGTATTTCTTGATATACTGTCAATAAAGTCCATCATCTCATTATCTTTACCTTTGAATAATTCTTTGCATATTTCTTTAACTACCTTTATGCCCATTTGTATTTCTTCGTTATCGTTAGAAAATCCTGCTTGAGTTGCTCTTAAGCCTTCTCCATCGATAATCAACCACATTTTTTCCATCGAAGTATAATGGTAATATATTTTAGAGTTTGAAGGTTCACAAAAATGAATAGGATCAATGTTTAAAGGTATACCAGAAATGCACTTATTACTATTATTGTCCATATTTTACCTCCTAATCTAATAAATCATTAATGTATTGACATATATCCTCAGGTAAGTTTAAAGGATAATTATGGTTTATTTTTTCATTGCAGTCCACATCATCAGGACGCCATAAATTAGTAAACCAAGAAATGTTTTGGGCTTCACAACTCGCATATGGAAATTTTTCTTCGTCCCTGTCATCTATATTAGACTCTTTGTATTCTTCGTACTGATCTTGTAATACTTTAGATATAACAGAAACCAATGTTTCAGAACGAGAATATATTGCAAATAGTATACTTCTATCTTTGTGTGTACTGTTTTTTATTTCAATCAAATGACGATAAATATCTGCACAAACCTCTTTATATTCATAATAATCTGCAATATCATAGTTGCCTACTATATCTTTTTTCAAACACATATCGATTACTATGAAAAACAATTCCGTTTGGTGTTCCGGCTTATTGATTAGCAAATCTATTTCATCTAATATTTCTTGTTTAGTACATCCTGCAAAAGAACAATCTTTTAGTTCTTTAATTTCATGATACTGTTTTATTTTTGGTTGACTTGTATTATCATTTTGAAATAAAAATGTATTCTCTTCGTTAAAACCATTATTCAATAAAAAGAATTGTTTCTGTATTAGTTCGACCATTGTGCATTTGTCATCAATTATTAAAAGTTTCATACTAACGCCTCCAAAATTAATTATTTCTAATGATTGGCAATTTAATACAATACCAAACATTGTTATCATAAAATTCGTAATATACCTTCATTTTGCCAAAATAGCTCATAAAATGATTTAAACATCCTAATGAAATACCTCTTTTTATCGATTGGTCATTTGCATTTTCAAATTCTATAGATTGTTTTAACATATAATTTAATGTATAGCAGTATTCCTTTTTCTGATCTTCATCAAAAGTATTCCAATTGTTTTTATCAAATTCACTAGCTGAAACAGAGTTTTTTATTACAAGAAATGCTGGTTGAGAACTATCTGTCTTTTCTATTGAAACAACAACATTTTGACCCCTCTTTAAAATATTATTGAAAATATCTACTAAAAATGCGATTAGATATTTTTTTGAATATGTTGTTTTTAAATCATGTGGCAACCCACTGTACTTTTTATCAGACTCTATGTAATATAAAAGCCACTCCGATAGAACATCTTCATCATAACTAATTGGTATACAGACATTTTTAAAATTCAATTGTTTATTTTCAGATTTGAATTTTACAATATTGCTAAGGGAAGAATTACTTTCATCTATATGATCATAACACCGCCACAAATTTGGGTTAGACGAAAAAATAAGTCTAAAATAGCGTGCAATAAGAATATTAGATATAAGTTGCAAAACATTTTTATTTGATTTTTCTCCACCTATAGTTATATTTTCAAAAAAAAGTGTATTTATACACATGTTGTTAAATTGGGAATCATCAATAATATCATCAATAAGTTTACTATCAGCATGTGCCCCTGCTTTTTCTATTGATAGCCATTGATTTTTCCAAAGTTCTTCTTTTTGTATTCCATAAATATTATTTTTGAAATCACGATTAATTCTGCCGACCAGGTTTAGTCTATATAACAAAAAGTTACGTATTTTAGGCAAAATTTCTGGAATGGATATATATGTGTTGTTATACTTTGTCTTGAAAATTAAAGCAAAATAAATTCTATTTTTATCAGGTTCCAACTCTTCGCCATACCCAAATTCTATGAAAGCAACAGTACAAGAGGGCCTTTTGTAAGAAACTACAGTGTCATCGTCATTAATAGATAATACATTTACAATACGTATTGAATCTTTTATAGATAAAACTGTATTTTCACTACGATAATATTTAAGCAATTCTGATCTAAGAATAGGAATACATCTTTCTGTTTCCGATTCGGCCAAAACTATAATTTGATTGTAATTCGTATCTTCTTTTATCGGAGTACCTCCTGAAACCTGAAACATTATTATCATATCAGAATTTGTGATTTTTTTAAAAGCAAAAAGTACTTTATCATAATCAAATTCATTAAGATCACATTTAAAATCTGAATAACTCTTATTCAAAACTTCATGGGATACTTTTTCCCGTAGTTCATTACTTACGCATTCTAAATAAGACGCAGCTAAGAACTCCAATTGTTTTCCTTCCTTTTCACTCATTTGTACATCTCCTCAATTTTTCTTGACAAGATAGAACTGATTTTTTCAGCCTTAACAGCGCTATCTTTATTAGAAAACATATTAATTTTAATTTGGAATCTTAAAAAATCATCAAAAGTTATTTGGTAAATATTTTCTGTGATTTTAGATTCTAGCTCTATTCCTTTTTTATAACAACATAGTAACTTATCATCATCTCTATAAAATAAATTAGAGCCCAATGAACACATACACGAAACTAATATTCTATATAAATCATATCTTAAAATATTAGAAGATTTTTCTAGTATTGTATTAATATATTTGTACAAATCTGCTTTTTTATCACCTGACTCTTCAAAATATAAAAAGTACAACTCTAAAATGATTTGCAATATCGCTGAATTTATGTTTTCTTGATATATAATATGAGGGCGGCACATAACCTTTATAAAAGAAATCAAGTATTCAATTTTTTCCTCATTTGATTTTACGCTCTTTAGATATTTCAGAATACAGTTTTCTAAATCTTGTTTGGCTATTGTTATTGTTTCGTAAGTATGAATCAAACTATTCCAAATTGCTTCTGAACACTGTAAACGTCTAAATCCTCTAGCATCATAAGACTGGTATTTGCAATCAATCATATCTTTTTGATCTTTTGCTTGTTGCAAATTTTTTATTTCGTAGTCAAATAACTTTTTTCTCCAATATTTTTCTGTAGAATATAGAGATGACTCGGTCACAACTATTTTGAGTTGTTCTACTTTTTGACATATTGGACAAGAATCACCATAAGACCGAATTGATGGAGTTTTTAGGTTAATAAAGCTATAAAACGGTAGAGTAAATTCTTCAGTATCTTTATGTATATTTGAGATATTATTGAAAAAATTACTAATACTCTTGGCTGAATTCCTATTAAGCAATATAATCATAGCTTTAAAAATATTTATGTGAAACTGATTTGTTTTATCAGAATATAAATATTTTGATATCATACCTGTTACCAAAGATTTTGCACGGTTAAACGTGCTACCTGAAACTATGTGGTCATCCACATAATAAAAATTTATATTAAATTTAATTTCAGGCATTTCCTTTTTTATCAAGTCAAGCATGGTTTTATAATTACTAAATTTCGTTTCAAAAGAATCTCTAAATTCTTTCTTTATATTTAAACTAATTATATGAGCTCGATTATTGAAAACATATTGATTTACAGCTGATACAAAAGTTTCGTTGCTAAAATGGCCGGGGCATATTATAATATTAATTGTATTGTTAGAAAAATCTTTTTCTTCCTTTTTTCGAATTTTGTCAAGCCATTGACACAATTCACTGCCTTCATAGAGATTTTCTTGTACGAAATGGGCTGTTCTAATATAATATTGATAATGATTTCCGTTTCTGTTTAAGTGACAGTAATACAAATATTTTTTATTATTAATATTATCTAAAAAACTATTGCTCAAACCACAATTAGCATGAATATGGTAATTAAATGAGTCATCATTATTGGGCTTGATTAACATCATCGGAACTGTAGATGTTTCATTAGTTTCAACAAGAAATCGTTCTTCTTTGGGGTTTGGCGGCATACATAGGCTACAATTTTCGGGCGTATACCACTTGGAGTTAATTGATATTAAATATCCACACCTTTCTTCATTAATAAACTCTAAATAACCTTTTTTACTGTATACATAAGTGTCGTCGATCTCTATATAGTCTTTTGAAACTTTATTTTCATAACTTTTATCATCAACCTGAACAACCACAAATGCCATATTTCGATCACTTTTCAATTCGCGAATTTTCAATTCGGAACATAGTTGTTTATATAGTTGATTCTTAAAAGTTGAAAGTGTTGTGCTTATACCGCTTATAAAAACAAAATTGGAACACTCTATTTTCTTTCCTAGTTTACTGTTTACACTATCAAAATAGCGAATTTTTTCTGTGCTTTTTTCGTTTGCCGTGATATATTTGCTGTTTTCGAATATTAAGTATTCAACTTGCATATCTACTTTAGATAATAGTTTTTGCTTTGTCAAAAGCAAAAGAGGTTCTGAATATGTTTCATATCCATATAAAACTATTGGAGTAGACTTATCTAAAGAGTTGTTGCTTAATATGTAGTCTACTATACTATTTGCAAATATGTCACACCAAAAAGAATTACCAAAAAGCAATTGACATTCATAAAATGAATCTATATGAATATTATTCACTCTAACATGTGTATGTGAAATTTTGCAGCCCAAATACATATCATGGATGTCATTATTTATCACGGTATAAAGTTTGTTGAAAAACCACTTTTTATTGGATAATATAGGAGTTTTATTAATCAATTCCATTCTTTGCATATTATTAAAATCAATCGGTTGTACAAGTTCATTATTTTCATTTGCAATACTCAATTCTGTTTTTTGAATAACATGCTTTAGTAATGTAACAATATTTGAAGGTATTCCATAATTAAATCTTTGTGAACATAAATAATTATAACTTGTATTTAAATTTTGTCCATATAACAAAATTTCGGTTTTATATGAATCTGAGACAACAAAAAGCTGGTTATGTTTCATATATTTGCATTTACCTTTTCTATAAAACAAAGCAAATTGTCTTACAAATGAATATATTCTTTGGTCAGAAAATCCAAATATCACAAAGTTTAATGGTTGATCATATTTATCCATTAAAGAAAATGTTTTAAGTATTATTTTTGCAATTATCTCTGTACGTCTGTATTGTAAAGTTTCATTATTTACAAAGAAATAAAAAGCCGCATTTTCTTTATAGAATGTTTTAATCAAAGAACATAACTGTATGGCAGCTGTATTAATGGTTTTTTCTTTCAATTCTTGCATATTATTAATTGTGCAACTTAATTCTTTTATAATGGTATTAACATTTGTAGAGAAAAAATTATATATTTCTTCTTTAAAAATTATTGGAGCATCGTGGATAATGGAAAAAGAATTAGTATCAAAGGAAAGAGAAGTTATTCCTTGGTTTCTTTTCTTTGTATAAATGGTTTTTGTTAACGGAAGTATTATATCATATTCTGTACCAGGAATATGATTTTCTTTTTGCAACTTCAGATTAATAGGCTTTAATCCAGTGTCATTATAGTTTGTTGATATGTCATCATCTAAAACAAGAAAACTCTTCCCGCTACTTTTAACAGTAAAGCAACCACTATACTGCAATACAATAGATTTGAATATTGGCAAACCGTAGTGATGTACTGTACTATCATCATTTAATAAGTATTTCTCATATTCGCTATTATGTAATTCTTCAAAATTAAAAACTTCTTCAAGCGATATACTGCTATGAATTTTACTCTTTTCTTTTATGCTATCTGAAATTCCCTTTTTTGAATAATCAACAAGGGATATTCGAATATAACTTTCAATGTCTAAAACATGTTTATTATATTCATACTGGGCATCAATTTTATCAAGATTATCATTTAATCTAAATAAAAAACATCCTCCACTGCTGTGACAAATTATGTTTTCAATTATTTGCAGTATGCCTTCTGAAAAATCACAACATATATTAACTAAGTTTTCAATATCCTCTGTATCAAATTTGAACTTTTTTCTCTTACTAATGTATTTTAATTGAATGGCTAGAATTAGTATAGTCAAAGTTGAAACTGAAGACGACTGCTCAGATATAAATTGAATCACATTTTCATCGGTGTCTTGTAACCAATATAGAATGCACGCATGAAAAAAGGTTTTAATTATTTTCGTCTTATCTTCTTTTGAGGTTTGAAATACAGTATTCAAATTAGCTTGACCTAGGTTATATTCCGTGAGTATAGTTTCAAAGTGTTCTTGAGATTTATATAATGGTAAGCTTAGGGTATCATATAAACCATTTGTTTCATTTTTATCAAATGACATTGCTGGAAACCACTCGCTTGAAACAGAAAATTGAGTAGGAAATCGCTTTGCTTTTCCCTCTGAAATATCATATGAAAAAATATGATTATCAAACATATTTTCTAGAAGTATAAAACTTGTTAGTTTGTTGTAGTAGGTGTTATTGCAAGTAAAAATAAAAAAATCTTGTTCTCGTAAAAGTTGGTTTTTTAAAATAAACAAATAACGATAAAAAAACATGTCAATTTTCCCGTCATCATCAGGGATTAAAATATCAATTGCTATAGACGTGTTCTCAGAAATAGGTACATTATTAACTGGATAATACTTATCTTTTTTGATATTATTTATAATTTGATGTGTATTTAAATTTGATTCGATATTGTAAAATTTACAATTTATATTAGAATCCACATTTTGAAAATTATTATTAACAATATAGTTCTCCAACATATTGAAGATTTGTACAAATTCTTCTTCACTAGGCTCACACAATACATACAATACATTTTTCATGAAGCTTACTCCTTTATCAATCAATATGAATATAGAATGATTTTACATAATTATAGCATATATTACTCAAATTTACAATATGTTACAGTATTTATTATGTATAATGTGGGAATTATTCAAATTCTGAACAATAGCTGTATGAAATATTTTTTAACAATTATAATCATTGGTTAGTTGTTTTTTATAAAATATAGGATTATTTTGTTAGGATAAATTTTTATTTATGGTGATCCTATTAATTTGTAATTTTAGAAAAGGCTAAAACTTGTTTCTATTTTTTGTTTCCTATAGAGAAATTATCTTACCGTGTGAATACGATTCTAAATTCCCCTTTAACAGCCGTCTATTTTGTAATAAAACTATCGTAGTAGTGTAACTACCTTACCCCATATAGTTTACTGCCCAAACCCCTGCCTTGCTCGTTATAATCGGTGCTTAAAATAGATTTTAGAGGCAGAGGTATTGGTAGGTTATAAGAATAGCGACATATTCGATTATTGTTCATCGAATATGTCGCTATAGTTTCAAAGCATTCAATATTGGATGCTTTGTATTCCTTAAAATTTATTTTTCTCCCTTCACGTAGCAAGCAAGCGACTTAAATTCCAGTATGTCCGAAATTGAATCGCCCTCATTTAGCATTTTAATTATTGTTTTGATTGTTTCTCTTGTATACAACATTTTCAACTGCTCTTTTATGTCTGTCGGCTTAACGCCCTGTTTTACAAGTTCATATGCCGCCATAAATGTATCGCTCTCAATGTTGTACTTGTCGCCGTACATAATGCTTTCTAATTTGTACCTTGCCATCCGTGTCACCCCCTTGTGGCACAAACATATCACAAAAGGGATAGGAAGTCAACGAAGGAATATAATATTTAAAATGCAATAGAAGCCATCAAAGATGACTTCTATTATGAGAATTACTATTTTATTTGAACATATTGTAGAATATTTGTGCAAGTTCTGCTCTTGTAGCGGTACCCTGCGGATCAAACATATTATTATCTTTACCATTCACAAGACCGTTCTTTGCTGCGTATGCTACTGCTGCCTTAGCCCATTCGGAAACGGTATCGCTATCTGTAAATGTTAATTCAGCGGTTTCCTCAGTTACTTTGCCGGTTGCTTTTAGGTAATTGTAAATCAAAGTAACCATTTCTTCTCTTGTGATTTCCTTTTCCGGAGCAAACTTGTTATCGCCAACACCGTTTGAAATTCCAAGTTGTTTTGCTGCTGCAAGATAGCCTGTGTACCAAGTATCGCCACAATCAACGAAGTTATCACCTGCCATTTCTTCTATTTCATAAGCTCTGCAAAGCATTGTTATAAATTGTGCTCTTGTAACCTTGCCTTGTGGAGCATACTCTGTATCTGAAACTCCTTTAGCAATACCTTTTTCGTATACAAATTCTACAGCACCACTAAACCAATCTGTATCTTTTACATCAATGAATGGAGTTTTTGCTATGTCTGTTGCTTCTACTTCAATCCATTTAGCATAAAGGGTAAATGATTTTGTTACTTCACTTGCAAAATCATACTCTGTTGTCAAGCCCTTGTCTGTGTACCAACCATCGAACTTAAAGCCATCCTTTGTAGGAGCAGTAGGCTCACTAACTACTTCATTCTTCTTTACTTTAACACTATCAATTTTGCTACCGCCGTTTGTGTTAAATGTAACTGTGAAGTTGTTTGAAACGCTTCCGCTGCCACCTGTTGGGCGATATGTAGGTGCTTGATATTTAGCTACACCAGTAAGGTCTATTTCAAATATTGTTGGATTTGAAATAGCAATCCCATCATCAAACCATTGTAGTATTGCATATTTTTTAGGATTTGATGTTATATCTGAATAGAAAGCTATACCATTTTTTTCTTCTCCAGCAACTGTTGCAACTTCACTTTCGATTGCAGTTGCACTTCCTAAAGAAAGTGATGCCATATCTGTTGCAAATCCATATTTCATATGAGTTGCATCAGCTGGAGCTATAACTGCAAAACCTGTCCAATATCCGTTTGTGCTACCATTTGAATGTTGTTTCAAATCTGTCATATCTATATCTACATAAACAACATTATTTTCGTCTGCTGTAGCGGTAACATTGTAAGAGCCATAAGGTTGTACAACTGTGTTTGCTTGGTCTACAACTTTAGTTGCTACAACATCATCAGCTGCAATATAGCTTAATCCATCAAGAGTAACATTTGATATATCGATAACAAAATTTGTTGTTGCAGAAACAGGGTTGTTGCTTTCGTCATACCATCTAAGTTTTGCATATACTTTAGAATTTGCGATACCGACATTTGTAAAGAATGCAACACCATCATCTTCGCCAAATACGTCAGATTCAATAGCCTCTATAGATGCTGAAGAGAATGCAGTGTCCACACTTTCTTCAGTTATATCAAATGCATACTTCATCTTTGTTGCACCCTCAGGAGCTACAACAGAGAATCCTGTCCAATAACCTTCTGTGCTATCACCATTTTCATGTGCTTTAAGATCGGTTGTTGTTACATCAACTGTAATTGTATCACCATCGGCTGTTGCAACGACAGAGTTAGCAGTGTAAAGTGTTTCTACAGGTTCTGCTGCCTTGTCAACTATGTTGGCTGCTTTAACAGCATCTGTTTTAATCCAGTCAAATGTTACATTATCTAAGTTGATTTCATATGTTACAACATCAGATAATGCTAAGTCATCAACACCGTACCATTGAATTTTTACATACCTTTTAGGGTTAGCATCAGCTGCGTTAACATAGAAAGCAACACCGTTATTTCCTTCTCCATCTATATCGTTTTCAACAGAAGTTAATGCACCGAGATCAGCATCTGCGCTTGTACTAAATGCATATCTCATTTGTGTTGCTTCAGTAGGAGCAACTAATGCAAATCCTGTCCAGTAACCTTCAGAACTGTCATTGTTTGTATGTTCTTTAAGTTCTGTCATTGTAATACTTACGATGCCGTTTTCTTCAGTCACTTCGTAATCGTCATATAATACTGCAGATATGTCATCACTATCTACAATTTTTGCCTCGATAGGTTCAAATGTATAATCAACACCATAATCAAGATTTACATTTGATAAATCCATTACAAAAGTTGTTGGAGCTGAAACAGCTACATCACCCGCAAACCACTGAAGTTTTGCAAATTTCTTAGGAGTAGCGGCCCCTGCATTTGTAAAGAATGCAACACCATCATCTTCGCCAAAAACTGCAGTTTCAAGGGGCACTACAGATGTTGAAGAGAATGCAGTGTCCACACTTGCTTCAGTTGTATCAAAAGCAACTTTCATTCCGTTTGTACCTTCAGGAGCTACAACAGAAAAACCTGTCCAATAACCTTCTGTGCTGTCATTTGAATGCTTTTTAAGATCGGTTGTTGTTACATCAACTGTAATTGTATCACCATCGGCTGTTGCAACGACAGAGTTAGCAGTGTAAAGTGTTTCTACAGGTTCTGCTGCCTTGTCAACTATGTTGGCTGCTTTAACAGCATCTGTTTTAATCCAGTCAAATGTTACATTATCTAAGTTAATTTCATATGTTACAACATCAGATAATGCTAAGTCATCAACACCATACCATTGAATTTTTACATACTTTTTAGGGTTAGCATCATCTGCGTTAACATAGAAAGCAACACCGTTATTTCCTGCTTCATCTATATCGTTTTCAACAGGAGTTAATGCACCTAGATCAGCATCTGCGCTTGTGCTAAATGCATATCTCATTTGTGTTGCTTCAGTAGGAGCAACTAATGAAAATCCTGTCCAGTAACCTTCAGAACTGTCATTGTTTGTATGTTCTTTAAGTTCTGTCATTGTAATACTTACGATGCCGTCTTCTTCAGTCACTTCGTAATCGTCATATAATACTGCAGATATATCATCACTATCTACAATTTTTGCCTCGATAGGTTCAAATGTATAATCAATACCATAATCAAGATTTACATTTGATAAATCCATTACAAAAGTACATTCAGTAGAAATTGCTTCATTTGAAGCATTATACCACTGTAATTTTGCATAGGTTTTAGGAGTTGCATTCCCTGCATTTGTAAAGAATGTTACACCATCTTTAGCAATCTCATCAATTGTAGTAACTGCAGTTTCAACTGGAACTAATTCTCCAACAGTAATATCCGCACTATTTCCAAATGCATATTTCATTTGTGTAGCACCTTCAGGAGCCACAACAGAAAAACCTGTCCAATAGCCCTCTGCATCTTGGCTGTTAGTGTGTTTTTTTAGGTTTGTAGTTTCTACAGCAACAGTAATTATACCAGCCTCTTCTGTGGCATTGACTGAATTAGCTGTGTAAAGTTCAGTTACATTACCATCTTTGTCAACTATGTTAGCTGCTTTGATTGTATCAACACTTATGGTAGCAGGTTCATCTGCATAAACAAAGGTTGTTATACTAAAAATCATAGCTACTGAAAGCAACAAAGACAAAATTCTTTTAGTTTTCATTTCGTATTACCTCTTTCTTATGATTATTGTTACTGTTTGCCGTAACCGCATTTCAAGAGCATATTAAAATACAGTCATGTCTTCGCTCTTGTTTAAAGATAATGACTAATGCAAAAACTATAGGTCCTCCTTTCTCTGTTGTGCAGGGAAAATTATTATTTTATATCTAATTTATGTAATATTCTGTCGTAGAGATTTTCTAAAAGCATCTGTGTTTTGTCTCTATCGTCCCATATTACATAATCGATAACAAAAGCTATCAAAGAATAAATAAATATTTCAGCTTGCTCCGTTGTGCAATTAAAAATTTTCGTTAATTTTTCCGAATAATTTTTATACCATTCTCTAAAATCTCTGGCTTTACTTCTCATACGTTCACCAAACACAAGGCTTGTCGTGATTTGTATTGCGAGCCTGAGCTCATACTTGTACTTTTCAACCTCGTCCAAAAAGGAATCGAAATACTCTCTTACATTGTTTGTATGGTTGAATGTATAATTAAAGAGGGCATCTACGACCTTTGACATACCATATTTTCCGGCACTTATCCAAATATCGTCCTTGTTTTCAAACCAATGATATAGGCTGCTTTGCGCGAGTTTTGTATCTCTGCATAATTCGCCGATAGAAGCGTGTGTCAATCCTGTTTTAAGCAAGTATTGCCATGTTGTTTCAATGATTTCTTTTTTTCGGTCGGACATATTTAAACTGTCCATCTTATTCAATCCTTTCTTTACTTGCCGCCATATTTAATTAGGTAATGGTCATTACAAGTAGTGGCAAAAAAAATTGCCTGCGACATAATTGAAATTATGTTGCAAACAAATAAAAGAATTGAATATTAACTTGGCTAAAAAACACAAAAGATTCCTCATATACAATAATAGACACAACTTTTAGACCGGGCGATGTAAGAAATGTTCAACCGGTCTGTTTTGCTATGCCTATTTTTATTGCATAATGACAATTTTTAAGAAAATATCCGTAAATCATTGACAATCAACCCCAAAAGTGCTATACTATGTAAAGTGAATGTTTTGTGTTCACTGTAATCTTTCCCACATAATTTCAATAATGTGGGAATCGCCGCTCCACATAATTTCAATTATGTGGTTATTTTTATTTATAGCCTTAAAAGTCCTAATTTTTGAATTTGTCTACGGTGTACTTCTCCTGTTTCCATTGTATAGATGCGAGTAGTATTTACGCTTGAATGACCGAGAATATCGGCGAGCCTTACAATATCTTTTTGGATGCTGTAATAAGTTCGTGCGAATAGATGCCTAAGATTGTGTGGGAAAACTTTTTCTTTTGAAACTCCAGCATCTTCGCAAAGGTCTTTCATCATTTTCCATATTGTACTTCTGTCAAGCGGTTTACCTGTTCTTGTTATAAACACGGAGCCACTTGTTATTTTTTGCCTTTTTGCATATTCTAAAAGCATTTTGCAAAGCTCTTTTGGCAAGATCACAATACGCATTTTCCCTTTGCAGTTTATAGTTGCTTTTCTCATTTTAAGACTTTCAATCGTAACCGCAGAGAGTTCCGATACCCTGATTCCGCTAGCACATATTGTCTGCATAAGGTAATATAGTCTTTCATTCTTTTTTGACTTCGCAGCATCAAGCAGGCTTTCATATTCGGCTCTCGTCAGTTCTTTTTCCTTTTGTGCGAAAATCTGCTTTTGAATTTTTAGCATTTTGACCTTTAATTCGTACCAATGGTTAAAGTTGAAGAAACTGTTGAGTGATGATAGAACCGAATTGACGGAAGCAGGTGCAAATTTTTCTGTTAAATGCTCCTTATAACAAAGTACCGTCCGTTTATTAATTTCACTACCCGAAACCCATGTGAAAAAAGTATTAATATCACGCATATATTTATCAAGCGTAGCAGTTGATTTTTCCTCATTGATCAAGTAGTCTTTGAAATTTTCAATAAGTTCTTGGGTTATAGTTTTTGTCATTGTCATTTTAACAACTTCCTTTCTTATTTATATTATTATTTTATCACGAACATAATAATATTCGATGGAGTTGTCAATGATTTAACTTTATTTTCATGAATTTTGATATATAAATAGGCGGTTATGATTTCATTTTTTAAAATCATAACCGCCTTGATATATTGTTTTTATTATGTAGCTAAAACCCATAAGTTCAATATTTATAGCCATGTTGCCACCTCCAGCAACAACACTACCACAGAAGAGGAGAAAAGTCTACGAAGGATTTTGAACATATTATTATTGTTAAAATAAGATGTTGCAAATTAGTAAAATAGATCTTTTAACTAAATAAAAATAAACCTTGCTTTTTATACACGGTAAACAAGGTTTGTTTTTGTACAATCTTAATTGACAATTACATTGCTATTATTAACTAGTCTTATCTGTTTTGAATGTATTTATTATCTCGTCAAAATTCGAATTATCCATAGTTGTATACATTTGTGGAACATAAGAATATAAAAATCTGCGAATTTTACCATAGGATAACTTACACGCCATAACAACTTTTATTCTATGTTTTAGTTTAATAATTCTATCTTGAGGTTCCTTAAAGCTCATTCTTAAAAATAATATTTCGTATTTTGCGAAGACAGCAAACAAATAAGAGATGGGCAAATATAGGATTGACAGTATAATAGGTAAAGTAAAACTTATACAAATATCTATTAATTCAATAGTCCCTACTGCGTTAATTGCTGATTTTATAGTAAAAAATAAAATGAGCAACCCAGTGAAGCCTACTATGCCATCTACAAATTTCTTTACAGGAATATCCTTATCCTTTGCAGCAAATTGTAGCAAAACGAAGAAAACTAGAATGGGTTGTAACAGAAGTTCAATAACAATATTAAAAGTAAATGTTCCTGAGAAAAACTGAACCAATGCTGTAAATTTCAAATTATCAATTACTATATTCTTAAAATAGTTATTCTCCAATTGGTGACTGGCGGCATTAAAACAAATAGGGACACCTACGAAAAATGTCCAAATTACAATATCTTTGAGATATTGCCATTTCCAAAAAGTAAATTTTGTACACAAGTAGACAAAAATGCTGGAATATATTAGCACAAAGAAAAAAGGAATGATCAACTTTACTTTGCAAGCTGCATTTATTACGTTACCAAATGCAATTCTTGTTTTTTTATGTAGCAGAATGTAAACTATAAAAAGAATTGCATAAAAAATAATCGCTATCTCACGGGTAGAAAATATCCACATACAAATCTCCTTTATCAAAAAATATATAAATAATATATCATAATTACAATGAAAAGTAAATACACGGACAGGTGAAGAAAAAGCACAGCTATTTTCGTAGCTGTGCTTTCGGTGGTGCACCTGACAGGACTTGAACCTGCACTTCCGTGAAGAAATATGGACCTGAACCATACGCGTCTGCCAATTCCGCCACAGGTGCGAATATTAAATTTTAAGATTTTAGCATTTACACAAGCCGTTTTTTGTTACTCCCTTAAAAAGAGTTCACGGACTTGAACCTGCACCGGGTTGCCCCGACTGGCACCTGAAGCCAGCGCGTCTGCCAATTCCGCCATATCCGCATATTAAATTTACCTTTAATATAATAGCAAAAAAAATTAAATGTGTCAAGGGAAACAATATGATGTTAACTTTGAAAATCAGGTACAGATTTAATCTTTTATACAAATTGCACAAAAAAATGTATTATTTTTGTTTGCTCAATTTGTTGATATTTTTTTAAATTTATGTTATACTTTATTTCAGTAACATGAAATAAGAAAGGATGAATGTACAAATGGCAGGTTTAACCCTTAAAAACATTTACAAAATTTATGACGGCAATGTTACTGCAGTTAGCGATTTCAATCTTGACATTGAAGATAAAGAGTTTATTATCATGGTAGGTCCTTCCGGTTGCGGTAAGTCTACAACTCTTCGTATGATTGCAGGCCTTGAAGAAATTTCAAAAGGTGAGCTCTATATCGGCGACACATTAGTTAACGATGTAGAACCAAAGGACAGAGATATTGCCATGGTTTTCCAGAACTATGCTCTCTATCCGCATATGACAGTTTACAAAAACATGGCTTTTGGTCTTAAGTTAAGAAAAGTACCAAAAGATATCATCGACCAGAAGGTTAGAGAAGCTGCAAAGATTCTCGACATTGAACACCTTCTCGACAGAAAACCGGCTGCTCTTTCAGGCGGTCAGAGACAGCGTGTTGCTCTTGGCCGTGCTATCGTTCGTGAGCCTAAGGTATTCCTTATGGACGAACCTTTATCAAACCTTGATGCTAAGCTCCGTGTACAGATGAGAGCTGAAATCACAAAACTTCATCAGAAACTCCAGACAACAGTTATCTATGTTACTCATGACCAGACAGAAGCTCTTACAATGGGTACAAGAATCGTTGTTATGAAAGACGGTGTTATCCAGCAGGTTGACACACCAACTGCTCTTTATTCACAGCCACAGAACCTCTTCGTTGCAGGATTTATCGGTTCACCACAGATGAACTTCTTCAATGTTGATATTGTTAAAGAAAATGGCAAAGTTCGTCTTGTTTCAGGAGATATTGATATCACACTTCCTGAAGGTAAAGCAAAAGCTTTTGAAGCTACAGGCTATGACAAAGCAACAGCAATCCTCGGTATCAGACCTGAAGATATGCATGATGATGAAATGTTCCTTTCAACTACAGAGCACCAAATTCCTGCTCATGTTGAAATCACAGAACCACTTGGTGCAGAAACATATCTCCACCTTCTTATCAACGATCAGACTTGCGTTGCAAGAGTTAACCCAAGAACAACAGCTAAGGCTAATATGGATATCAGAGTTGCTTTTGATCCACTCAAAATTCACCTCTTTGATCCAGACACAGAAAAAACAATTATCAACTGATAAAAACTATTTATTGGGACTGCGGTGCAGTCCCATTTTTAAGGAGTTCTTATGAAAGAAAAGGTTTTAAAAGCACTTAAATCTTATTCAATAATCTTGTTTGGTCTTATACTTGTTGCAATAGGCGTTAGTAATTTTTATGTGCCTAACAAAATTGTCAGTGGCGGCGTATCAGGTATGGGTACTATTTTATACCATACTCTCCACATTCCTACAGGTATTTCTTTTGCAGTTATAAACCTTATATTTATTATAATCGGCATCAGAATACTGGGTAAGAAATTCATTATAAAAACTGTAGCTGCTTTTGGTGTTCTATCTGTTTTAATTGAAGTTTTTGCACAGTTCCCACCTATAACAAACGACCCGATGCTTGCCACAATTTTTGGTGCAATTCTTTATGGATTTGGTATCGGTCTTACTCTCGTTCAGGGAGCTTCATCAGGCGGAACAGATATTTTAGGAAGAATTTTTCAGTATTTCTTTCCACAGATGCCAATCGGAAAGCTTCTTTTGATTATAGACAGTGCGGTTATTTTAACCTCTCTTATAGTTTTTAAAGAAGTTAATTATGCACTGTACGGAATTATTGCACTTGCAGTTTCAACCTTTGCTATAGATTTTTTAATACAAGCTCTCAATATTTCAAAACTTGCCTTTGTTATGACTGACAAAGGCAGTGAAATAGCAAAAAAGCTTGTTTCCACATCACCCAGAGGTGTTACGATTGTGAACGCAGTAGGTGCATACACTATGGAAAAACGAGAAATGCTTGTTTGTGCTCTTAAAGCCAACGAAATTGCAGAATTTCAGGCAAAAATTCTTGAAATCGACCCTACAGCATTTATTATCTTCTCAGAATCACAGCAAATAGTAGGCAATGGCTTTTTTGTGTATAAATAAAAGAAATCCTGAGCGTTCTTGAGGCAGACTGAGAGGTTTTGTTATATGTTTGCTTTGCAAACCCGATATATTTATTTAAAACAAATTCGATATAATTTCTTGCAAAGAACCTCACGAAATATAACGAAATCAAAGATTTCTATATTTCGGAGAACCTTGATACTTGCAGGCTTGTATTAAATCCAAAAAACTCATCGCGAAAGCGATATATCGAGCCTTTCAGGCATATCGAGTGTGAAACACATATTGAAAATCCCAAAGGTTTTATATAGATGCCGAGTGTCCTTTAGGACACTCGCAGACCGTCGAAAAAGTCGTTCTACCGCAAGCAAAACATTAAAAATGTAGGGTT
>CAZEVD010000025.1:0-24404 GCA_964515475.1 uncultured Eubacteriales bacterium | reverse complement strand
AAATTATTGGTATTGACTTAGGTACAACAAATTCATGTGTAGCAGTTATGGAAGGTGGAGAACCAGTTGTTATTCCAAACGCAGAAGGCAATAGAACTACTCCTTCAGTTATTGCTTTCACAAAAAACGGAGAAAGATTAGTAGGACAAATCGCTAAAAGACAAGCGGTTACTAACTATGACAAAACAATTGCTTCTATTAAAAGAGATATGGGAACAGACAGAAAAGTTAAAATAGAAGATTCAACATACACACCACAAGAAATTTCAGCTATGATTTTACAAAAATTAAAAGCAGATGCTGAAAACTATTTAGGACAAAAAGTAACTCAAGCAGTTATCACAGTTCCAGCATATTTTAGTGATTCACAAAGACAAGCTACTAAAGATGCTGGTAGAATTGCTGGTCTTGAAGTATTAAGAATTATCAACGAACCAACAGCTGCTGCTTTAGCTTATGGTTTAGATAAAGATGATGGACAAAAAATCATGGTTTATGACCTTGGTGGTGGTACATTCGACGTATCAATTCTTGAAATTGGTGACGGTGTATTCGAAGTTCTTGCAACAAGCGGTAACAACAGACTTGGTGGAGATGACTTCGATGAAAGAATTATCAAATACTTAGTAGAAGAATTTAAGAAAGATCAAGGTGTTGATTTATCAAAAGATAATTCAGCAATGCAAAGATTAAAAGAAGCTGCTGAAAAAGCTAAAATCGAGCTTTCAAGCGTTTCTCAAACAGATATTAACTTACCATACATCACAGCTGATTCAACAGGACCAAAACACATGAACATCACATTAACAAGAGCTAAATTCGAAGAATTAATTAAAGATCTTGTTGATTCAACAGTTGGTCCAATGAACCAAGCTTTCAAAGATGCTGGTTTAAGTGCAGATAAATTAGATAAAATCTTATTAGTTGGTGGATCTTCAAGAGTACCACTAGTTCAAGAAACAGTTAAGAGAATTACAGGAAAAGAACCTCATAAAGGTATTAACCCAGACGAATGTGTAGCTATCGGTGCTGCTATTCAAGGTGGTGTATTATCTGGAGATGTTAAAGATTTAGTATTATTAGACGTAACACCATTATCATTAGGTATTGAAACATTTGGTGGAGTATTTACTAAATTAATCGAAAGAAATACAACAATCCCAACAAAGAAATCTCAAGTATTCTCAACAGCTTCTGATGGACAAACAAGTGTAGAAGTACACGTTCTTCAAGGTGAAAGAGAAATGGCTGCATACAACAAAACATTAGGTAGATTCCAACTTGCTGGAATTCCTGCAGCTCCTCGTGGAGTACCACAAATCGAAGTTACATTCGACATTGATGCTAACGGTATCGTTCACGTATCTGCTAAAGATTTAGGTACAGGTAACGAACAAAAAATCGTTATTACAGCAAGCACAAACTTAACAGAAACAGAAATTGAACAAGCTGTTAAAGAAGCAGAAGCTCATGCTGAAGAAGATAAGAAAAATAAAGAAGCTATTGAAGTTAGAAATAATGCTGATTCAATGGTATACAATACAGAAAAAACTTTAAAAGATCTTGAAGGCAAAATTAGTGCTGAAGAGAAAGAAAAAGTTGAAGCTGAACTTGCTAATGTTAAGAAAGCATTAGAAGGAACAAATGTTGAAGAAATTAAAGATGCTACTGAAAAATTAAAAGATGCATTCTACAAGATTTCTGAAAAGCTTTATGCAAATGCAGCAAGTGCTGCACAAGCTGCTGGACCAGAAGCTGGATCAGAAGATGAACCAAAAGAAGGAACAGTACACGATGCAGATTACAAAGTTGAGTAATTTGATTTTAATAAAATAAAAATTGATAAATTCTAGGGACGATGCGGTCATCGTCCCTAATCTTTGATAAAGGAGAAGACTAATAATGGCTGGAGAAAAACGCGATTATTATGAAGTATTAGGTGTAGAAAAATCAGCAAGTGCAGATGAAATAAAAAAAGCTTTTAGAAAAAAAGCTAAACAATATCATCCGGATGCAAACCCAGATAATAAAGCGGAAGCAGAAGAAAAATTCAAAGAAGTAAATGAAGCATATGAAGTTCTTTCGGATCAAAATAAAAGAGCGGCATATGATCGCTTTGGACACAATGCTGGTGCTAATGGTTATAGTAATGACTTTAGTGGTTTTAGCGGATTTGATGGTTTCCATACATATACAAGTAGTGCTGGTTTTGATGGAATGGATTTTGATATTAACGATATCTTCTCAGCAATATTTGGTGGTGGAGCTGGTGGTGCAAGAAGAGCAGAAAGAACTGGCCCAGTAAAAGGTAGAGATATTAAAGCAAAAGTTGAAATTACATTTGAAGAAGCAGCTTTTGGTGTTGTAAAAGAAATTACTATCAATAGAGATGAAGTTTGTACAACTTGTCATGGAGATGGATGCAAGCCAGGAACTACAAAGAAAACATGTGAAGTTTGTGGAGGTTCAGGACAAATTAGAGAAGGTTCTATGTTTATGCAAAGAATTAGAACTTGTGAAACTTGCGGTGGAACTGGTAAAGTTGTTACAGATCCTTGTACTGAATGTAAAGGTAGAGGAACTATTCGTAAACAAAGAAAAATTAAAGTATCAATTCCTGCAGGTATTGATAATGGCCAAATGATTTCACTTAGTGAAGAAGGCGAGCCAGGACTACGTGGTGGAAAAGCAGGAAATCTATACATTACTGTATCAGTAAAAAAACATTCTGTGTTTGTCAGAAAAGGTGATAGCATTTTCTGTGATGTACATGTTTCTTTTGCACAAGCAGCATTAGGTGCGATTATTAAGGTGCCAACTTTAGAAGGTGAAGAATCTTATGATTTAGCTGAAGGAACTCAAACTGGTTCTATCTTTACATTAAAAGGCAAAGGTATAAAGAATGTAAATAGTAGAGGAATTGGCGATTTATATTTTACAGTAGTTGTTGATGTTCCTAAACGCTTAAATTCAGAACAAAGAGAGCTTCTAAAGAAGTTTGCAGAAGTAAGTGGAGAGAATTTCGAAACCGGGAAGAGAAGAAAGTTCTTTTAAAATAAGTTGAACGTGAGGTGAACTACGATTTCTACTTTTTATATAAAAAATGAACAAAAAATAGATAAAAAAATATTTATTGAAGGCTCGGATGTAAATCATATTCGTAATGTTTTAAGACATAAAATTGATGATGAATTAGATATATGCGATGAAGTTGGAATAAGATATTTTACAAAAATAACCAATTTCTTAGAAGATAAAATTGAGCTAGAAATATTAGATGAAACTGAAGAATCAACAGAAATGCCAGTTGAAGTGGATTTATACCAGGGTTTACCCAAATCTGACAAAATGGATTTGATTGTTCAAAAGTGCACAGAAATAGGCGTTTCGACAGTTATTCCCGTTATTACAGATAGGGTTATTGTTAAATTAGATGATAAATCCGCTGCAAAAAAAGTTGAACGCTGGAATAAAATAGCAATTGAGGCTTCAAAACAATCGGGAAGACAGAAATTTTCTACTGTTGATAATGTGACGTTTTTGGAAAATATTATTGAAAAACTCTCAAAATATGATATAGTTATAGTGCCGTACGAATGTGAAAAGACAAGCACTTTAAAGGCAAAACTAAAAAATAATAAAGAAATAAAAAGTATTGCAGTTGTAATTGGACCCGAAGGTGGTTTTTCAGAAAAAGATATAGAAGTTTTAGAAAGATGTCCTAATGTGGAGAAAGTTTCTCTTGGCAAACGTATTTTGCGTACAGAGACAGCTGGAATTGCAACGTTGGCTATGATACTTTATGAATATGAACTTTAAGATAAAATAGCAATGCTTTAGAGAAAGGTAAGGAATTTTATGAATTACACAGAAAGAACAAAATTAGTAGATGGTTTATGTGGAGTTGCGTTAATGGCTCTATTGGTTGAATTTTTCTATGGTTTAGCTGATGCGGCGTTTACAACATTCCATTACAGCATATCTTCAGTAAGTTCTGTTATCTATACTTTAGGAGGAATTGCTTTAGTTATAGCAATATTCTTGCTAATGTTGGCGTATAAAAAAGAAAATGGTAATATGGCAATTTATGGTTTAGAAGTATTAGCTTTAGCTATTTCAGCAGCAATTTTACCTGGAACATATGTAAGCTTACCGATGCCATTTAATAGATTAAATGTAGTTTTTCCAATAGCATTTTTAGTATATTACGTTATTAAAGCTATGATAATATTATCAAGAAGAAATACATCAAATGCAATTATGGCTGGTATTATCGGAATGATTTATACTTTAATCATGGCATATGGGTTATTTGCTTATACAGAAACATTTTTTGTAATTGCTTCTGTTATTACAGTTATTATGCTTGTTATTGCAATGGTTAAAAGAAGTAAATTTATTTTAGCTCACGCTTTAGAAGCAATGATTGCTACATTCTTTATGTTGGTTGCTACAAGTAAGACAGCTATCGTATTCTTCCTTGTTATGGGAGCTATTTATTATTTATTTAAAGCTGCTTTCACTATGGGAGCACCTGCTAAAAAGACAAAACGCAAGAAATAAAATTTATTGCGCGAAATCTCTTGTTAAAAAGAAGTAGCTTTGTTACAAGCATTTCGCTGATAGGAGAAAACAATGATTAAAAGTATGACTGGTTACGGTCAAGGAAAATATAGTGTTGATGGAAGAGAATATACTGTTGAAATCAAAACTATAAATCACAGATATAACGATATGACTGTGAAACTTCCAAGATATCTTAATTTCTTGGAAGACAAAATTAGAAAATATATTTCAAATACAATAAATAGAGGAAAGACAGATGTATATATCACTTTAAGAAATATGAGTGATAAAGGAAGAAATTTAAAGATAGATAGATTGCTTGCTGGTATGTATGTTACTGAATTAAGAAGTGTTGCTGAAGAATATGGTTTAAAAGATGATATTACAGCTACTTCTATAGCAAGAATGCCAGATGTATTTGTTGCAGAAAATGAAAGTTTAGAAGACTTATATTGGGACGAATTGAAAGTTGCTCTTGATGGAGCTCTTGATTCAATCGATTCTGCAAGAATTGCTGAAGGTGAAAGATTATCTCTAGATATTCAAAATAGATTAACTAAAATTGCTGAGCATGTTGAAGTTGTTTCTAATAATTCTGAAAAGTTATTAGAAGAATATAAAATAAAATTGCAAAATAGAATTGCAGAACTTCAAGCAGAAAGCGTTGTTGATGAAAACAGATTAGGAATAGAAATTGTTCTTTTCGCAGATAAATCAAGCATATGTGAAGAAGTTACTAGACTTAGAAGTCACATTGAAAGCTTTAGAAATATGCTTAATGCAGATGGACCAAAAGGTAAAAAAATTGATTTCTTAATTCAAGAAATGAATCGTGAAACAAATACAATTGGTTCAAAAGCTAATGCAATTGGAATAACTGATTGTGTTATTGAAATGAAAAATGAAATAGAAAACATTCGTGAACAAGTTCAAAATATAGAATAATTTAAGGTAATAAATTTTCAAATTAAATAATAGAAAGGATGAATTTATATGAAATTTATCAATATCGGTTTTGGAAACATTATTTCAAGCAGTAGACTAATTGCAGCAGTTAGCCCAGAATCTGCACCTATCAAAAGAATAATTCAAGATGCAAGAGACAATGGAAAACTTGTTGACGCTACTTATGGTAGAAAAACAAGAGCTGTTATAATTATGGATAGTGAACATGTAATTTTGTCTTCTGTACAACCTGAAACAGTTGCTGGAAGATTAGAAGATACTAACGACGATAATGATTAGATTAAAATAATTTTAGGAGGGTAACTATGATAATCAAACCAACACGTGAAGAATTACTAAAAAGAGGAGAAGGAAAATATTCTATTGTAATTGGTACTGCAAAAAGAGCAAGACAAATTGCACAAGGAAGTCCCAAATTAACTAACGCTAAAATGGAATCTGATGTTACAACAGCAGCTATTGAAATTGCTGAGGATAAAGTTATTATAAAGAAATAAGTATAAGAAAAGAGGGGGACGAAGAGAAACTTTTGCGTCCCTTTTTTTCTTATTTCATAATTGAAGTCGTATATGTATAACAAAAAGATAAAGAAAGGAAAATACGAAATGAGTTTTTGGAAAAAATTATTTGCTTCATATAGCGAAAAAGAAATAAAAAAAATCAGACACTATGTTGATGAAATAAATTCTTTAGAACCAACTATGGAAAAACTTTCTGACCAGGAATTAAAGGCAAAAACACAAGAATTTAAAGATAGAATTGCAAATGGAGCTTCATTAGATGATGTTTTAATCGAAGCTTACGCTGTAGTAAGAGAAGGTTCAAAAAGAGTATTTGGTAAAAGACCTTTTGACGTTCAATTAATGGGTGCTATTATTTTACATCAAGGAAGAATTGCGGAAATGAAAACTGGTGAAGGAAAAACTTTGACAGCAGCAATTGCTTTATATTTAAATGCATTGTCAGGTAAAGGAGCACACCTTGTTACAGTTAACGATTACCTTGCAAAATCACAAGGTGAAGAAATGGGTAAATTATATAATTTCTTAGGTTTATCTTATGGAGTTATAATAAATGGATTAGATGCAACACAAAGAAGAGCTGCTTATGCTGCGGATATTACTTATGGAACTAATAATGAATATGGTTTCGATTACCTAAGAGATAATATGGCGATATACAAACAAAATATGGTTCAAAGAGATTTAAATTATGCCATTGTCGACGAAATAGATAGTATTCTAATCGACGAAGCGAGAACACCACTTATTATTTCAGGACCTTCAGATAAAGCAAATGATTTATATAAATTAGCAGATAGATTTGTTAAGAACTTAAAATTCAAAATTGTTACAAAAGACGATTCTAAACAAGAAGAGTCATCTGAAGATAAACAATATGATTGTATTGCTGATATAAAATCTCGTAGAGTTTCTTTGACTTCTACAGGTACAGAAAAAGCAGAAAGACATTTTAATGTGGATAATCTTTCGGATCCAGAGAATATGACTTTGTATCATCACATTATTAAAGCTTTAGAAGCAAATGGCATAATGAAACGTGATGTAGATTATATCGTAAAAGATAATGAAGTATTGATTGTTGACGAACATACTGGTCGTGTAATGTATGGTAGAAGATATAGCGATGGTCTGCATCAAGCTATTGAAGCTAAAGAAAATGTTAAAATTGAAAACGAAAATAAAACTTTAGCTACAATTACATTCCAAAACTATTTTAGAATATATGATAAACTTTCTGGTATGACAGGTACAGCTCTTACTGAAGAAGATGAATTTAGAGAAATCTACGCTTTAGACGTTGTAGAGATTCCTACAAATAGACCAATGATTAGAAATGATAGAGAGGACGTTATATATAGCACTGAAAGAGGAAAATTAAGAGCTATAATTGCGGATATAAAAGAAAGTAATGCAAAAGGACAACCTGTGTTAGTTGGTACTACTACAGTTGAAAAATCTGAAGAATTAAGTGCATTACTAAAAAAAGAAGGAATTAAGCATGAAGTATTAAATGCTAAATATCACGAAAAAGAAGCCGAAATCGTTGCTCAAGCTGGTAAATTTGGAGCAGTTACAATTGCTACTAACATGGCTGGTAGAGGTACTGATATTATGCTTGGTGGTAATACTGAAGCATTAGCTAAGCATGAACTAAAAAAACGTGGATATGAAGAAGCAGACATATTAGAAGCTGCAAGTTTAAATGATATTACAGATGAAAATTTACTTAAATTAAGAGAAGAATATCAACAAATATATAATGAATTAAACGAAAAAGTTTTAGAAGATAGAGAAAAAGTTATTGCTGCAGGTGGTTTAAAGATTATCGGTACGGAAAGACATGAATCTAGAAGAATAGACAATCAGCTTCGTGGTCGTAGTGGTAGACAAGGTGATGTTGGTGAATCGAGATTCTATATTTCTATGGAAGATAAATTGATGAAACTTTTTGGCGGCGAGAGATTACAATCAATAGCTAGCTTTATAAAAGTTTCTGAAGACATGCCAATAGAAGCAAAACTTTTAACAAGTACTATAGAAAATGCACAAAAGAATGTTGAATCTATGCACTTTGCAGCTAGAAAAAATGTTTTACAATACGACGATGTAATGAATGAACAAAGAAAGATTATTTATAGAGACAGAAGAAAAGCTTTAGACTGCAAAGATATGAAAGAAGATATCATTAAAATGATAACAAGAACAATTGATAATCTTATTGATGCATATTTCGGTATTGAAGAAGAATCAGAAAACGAACAAGAATTTTTAAATTATGTAAAAGCAACATTTGGAGTTGAATTTTCTCTTGATGGAAAAAAATCTATTGAAGAAATAAAAGAAAATTTAACTAATACAGTACTTGCAAAATATGAAGCAAAAGAACAAGAAATTGGTGCTGAAACATTACGTGAATTAGAAAGAGTTCTAATGTTAAAAATCGTTGATTCAAAATGGATGGAACATCTTGATGCAATGGAACAATTAAAACAAGGTGTAAGATTAAGAGGTCTTGCACAGAAAGATCCAGTTGTAGAATTTAGAAATGAAAGCTATGATGTATTTAATGAAATGACTGCAAGCATTGCAGAAACACTTGTTAAAAATACATTACACATCGAAAAAAGAAATGAAAGTATGGAAAGAGCAAATCTAGTAAGACAAATGATGACAAACATTCAAGCTGCTCAAAAAGCTGGAGCTGAAAAAGCAAAACCAGTAACAAATACTTCTTCAGATAAAGTTGGAAGAAATGATCCATGTCCATGTGGTTCGGGTAAGAAATATAAGAAGTGTTGCGGACAAAGTGCAGAATAGAGCCATTTGCAAAATTTGAATATATAAAAATTGGTGAAAAAATTGCTATTTGCCCACCATTTGCCCACCAAAAATCGCTTGGTGGGCAAAAATAGGAGATAACTTTAGGTGTTATCTCCTTTATTTATAGCATTGGTAAATATATCAACAGCATCATTTTGCATTTTTATTGTATTTTTAGTATAAGTGTCTAAAGTTGTTCGGATATTTGAATGTCCTAATCTTTCAGAAACAGTTTTAACATTAGCTCCATTTTTTATAAGAATTGTAGCGTGTGTATGTCTAAAAGAATGAAAGTTAAAATCAATATTTAATTCATAATGTATAATTTTTGATGGATATTTCATATTATCTGTTCCGTGATATTCGCCACTATCTTTAGTAAAAATCAAATCTATTTTAGGTAATGCGACAGGTATGGTAGAATCAGCAGAAACAACTTGATATAATTTTTTACTTGGTTTATCCGGATCTGGCACTTCTCGTAAATATTGATATATATAATATTCTCCATAATTTTCTATATTATCATTTTGCCATTTCTTAAATTTTTGAAGTTCTGCAATTAAATCATCGTCAATGACTATAGTTCTATATGAGGTAGGAGTTTTGCAAGGAGACATATACCATATTGTTTTTGCTTTTCCTCTAATTCCACCTCGTTTTTTTGTTCCAGCATTTTGATTCCTTTTTGTTGCAATTTTATTAATTGTAAGAGTTTTATTTTCAAAATCAATATTATCCCAAGTTAACCCATATACTTCTGATATTCTAAGCCCACAATGAAAAGCTAAATACATTGCTAAGTAATGATATGGTGTATTTTTAAATCTTTCTAAAATTCTATTTATATCTTCTATTGGTAAAACCTTTTCTTTGTTTTTCTCTGCAAATGAATCATAGATTGTTAGGATTATTTTGTATGTTTCGTTCAGAATGGTTTGTTATAACATTTCCAGTTATAACAATGCTTTATGGTATAATTGTTTTAATAGCAGGATTAAAGAAAGTGCAATGGACTTTTGATCTTTTACGTATTAAAAGAGGTAATTGGTTTGTTGTAGGATTAAGTGCAATATTATCAGTTATATTTGGTGTTATTATTATAAAAAATCCATTTAGTTCAACTGCTATATTATGGCAATTTACGGGAGTTGTATTTATTGTTGAAGCAATTTTTGATATAATTGCAATTATATTAAGTAAAAATAACAAATTTTAATAACCAATTATATAACAAAAGTAGAGGTAGATGACCCCAATATAACATCAAAACAGGAGAAAGACCTTATAAAAAATATATGGACAGTCGAGAAAAAATATCTTATAAATTTAAAAATAAGATAGTCAGAGGAATAATATCTATTGTTACAAATATTCAAAATAAAGAAACTAAAATTGTGGGAATAGAAAATATAAAAGATATAAAATCAGGAGCTGTAATAACAAGTAATTTAATCCTTTAGATGTTACAATAATTCAAAAATTGATAAAAGTTTTTGGAAAGAAAAGATTATACATTGTTAGTCAAGTATCTAATTTGGCAATGAATGGCTTTGTAGGATTTATTATGAATTATGCAGACGTTATTCCAATAAGTAAGCAAGTTGGTTATATGAAGAAAGAGTTTTCAAACTTAATAAAGAATACGTTAAAAAAGAAAAATTATGTTTTGATATATCCAGAAGAAGAAATGTGGTTTAACTATAGGAAACCAAGAACATTAAATCAAGGAGCATATTATTATGCAGTTAAAAATAATGTGCCAGTTATATCTTGTTTTGTAGAAATGATAGATGATGATAAAATGGAAAATCCTGAATTTAATTCAGTAAAATATATTTTACATGTACTCCCTTTAATTTATCCAGATACTAATAAAACCGCAAAAGAGAATAGCAAGGAAATGATGGAGAAAGATTATGAACAAAAGAAAAAAGCCTATGAATGTGCATATAAAAAGAAACTAAAATATACTTTTGAATCAGATGATATTGCTGGATGGGTACAATCTAATAAATAGGACAAGATAGAATTTTAAAGATACAAAACTATTTAAATAACAGTAGAATAAAAAATCCCCTTTAAAAGACACTAATTAATTAGTGCCTTTTTTTATGAATCAAGTAAAAGTTAATATTTAATTCATTTGGATGTGCTAGTATTACATAAGCAAAGAAGATATAAATATTTGCTAAAGAAAAGAGGCGGAATTATGTTAGAACAGATTCAAGTGTTATTTTTGCTATTTAGTATTTATTCATTTTTAGGTTGGCTAATGGAAGTTGTAAATACGCTAAGAGTTGAAAAGAAATTCGTTAATAGAGGATTTTTAGTTGGTCCGTTTTGTCCTATATATGGATTTGGTGTTTTATTAATGACTATAATGTTAAAAAAATATCAAAATGATATAGTAGCAACTTTTATTTTTTCAATTTTAATCTGTGGAATTTTAGAGTATTTCACGAGTTTTTTTTTAGAAAAAATATTTCATGCAAGATGGTGGGACTATAGTAATAGAAAGTTCAATATAAACGGAAGGATTTGTTTAGAAAATTTATTTATATTTCGGAATATTAGGTTGTTTAATTATATATAATTTAAATCCATTTTTTATAACAAAATTAAATAAAATTCCAAAAATTTGTTTAAACTTAATATCTATATTGATGTTTATATGTTTTACAGTAGATGCTTTAGTATCAGGAAAAATAATATATAAGTTAAAAGAAACAACAACTAAATTTAAGAAAGATAATACTGAAGAAATTTCAATAAAAGTAAAGAAAATTTTATCTACTAGATTAGCATTTCAAGAAAGATTGTTAAGTGCATTTCCAAACTTAAAAAAGTCTATATATTTAGAAGATTTAATTGAAAATGGAAAAGAGAAAATGCAGAAAATAAAAGAAAAAATTAAACAAGTTAAGTAAGAATAGCTATATTAAAGAAAATAGGAGAATGAAAAGTTATGGAAAAAATAATACATATAGGAATAGATGTAGGTTCTACAACCATAAAAGTTGTGGTTATGGATAATGAATTAGAAGTGATTCATACTTCATATGAGAGACATTTTTCAGACACAAAAAACATTGTTTGTAAGGTTTTGGAGAATTTGATAAATGAATATTCGGAGAATAAATTCACAATTGCACTTACTGGTTCTGGCGCAATGAGTGTAGCTGAATTTTTAAATATGCCTTTCATACAAGAGGTAATATCATGTAAAAGAGCTGTAGAAAAATATATTCCCAAAACAGATGTTGTAATTGAATTAGGTGGCGAAGATGCAAAAATAATTTATTTTGGAAAATCAATAGAACAAAGGATGAATGGTACTTGTGCAGGAGGTACAGGAGCCTTTTTAGATCAAATGGCTACATTGTTAAATACAGATACAGCAGGCTTAAATGGATTAGCTCAAAATTATAAAACAATTTATACTATAGCTTCAAGGTGTGGTGTTTTTGCCAAAACGGATGTACAACCTTTGTTGAATGAAGGTGCAGCAAAAGAAGATATTGCGGTATCAATATTTCAAGCTGTTGTGAATCAAACAATAAGTGGTCTTGCGTGTGGTAGACCGATTAAGGGGAATGTAGCTTTTTTGGGCGGACCACTTAATTATTTACCTGAATTAAGAAAGAGATTTGTAGAAACATTAAGTTTAAATGAAAATCAAATATTAGTACCAGAGGAAGCACATTTGTTAGTTGCAAAAGGTGCATGTTTAGAAACAAAAGATTTTGAACCAGTAAATGTAGAGGAATTAAAGGAAAAAATACAATTACTAAAAGTTTCAAAAGAGATGTCGTCAAATGCATTATCATCTCTTTTTAAAAATGAAAAGGAATACATGGAATTTAAAAAGAGACATGAAAGAACAAAAGTAAAAAAAGGTTGTATAAAAAATTATAAAGGAGATTGTTTTGTAGGTATAGATGCAGGTTCTACTACTTCAAAATTGGTGGTAATAGATGATAAAGGAACTTTGCTTTATTCTATATATAAAAGTAATGAAGGACAGCCACTTCAAAGTGTTATAGATATGCTTAAAGAATTATATAAAATAAAACCTAAAGAAGCCATTATTAGATATAGCGGAGTAACAGGATATGGAGAAAAGCTTATTAAAACTGCTTTAAATCTTGATATAAGTGAAATAGAAACAATTGCACATTATGAAGCGGCAAAAAAATTTGAACCAAATGTAACAAGTATAGTGGATATCGGTGGACAAGATATGAAGTACATTAAATTAAAAAATGGAGTTATAGATAATATTATGCTTAATGAAGCCTGCTCATCTGGTTGTGGTTCGTTTATTGAAACTTATGCTAAAAGTTTGGATATAGAAATAAATGATTTTGTAAAAGAAGCGTTAAAAGCTAAAAATCCAGTTGATTTAGGTTCGAGATGTACAGTATTTATGAATTCTAAAATAAAGCAAGCTCAAAAGGAAGGTTATTCAGTTGGTGATATTTCGGCAGGTTTGTCATATTCAATTATAAAAAATGCTATACAGAAAGTAATGAAGATAAGAGATATAAAAACATTAGGAAACCATATTGTAGTACAAGGTGGAACATTCTTAAATGATTCTGTTTTAAGAGCATTTGAATTGATTGTAGGAAAAAATGTTATAAGACCTAATATAGCAGGTCTTATGGGAGCTTATGGTATGGCTTTAATAGGAATAGAGAAATATAAATCTAATGCTAATAAAGAATATGAATCAACAATATTATCAATGAATCAAATAGATAACTTAAATATCGATATTTCACATGTAAGATGTAAAGGCTGTGAAAATCATTGCCAATTAACAATAAATAAATTTAACGATGATAAAAGATATGTTTCAGGAAACAGATGTGAAAAAGGTGAAGGTCATGACATAGTAAATAAAAATTTACCTAATTTAGTTAAATACAAATATCAAAGAATTTTTGATTATATTCCCTTAGAAGAAAAAAAAGCTAAAAGAGGAACTATTGGAATACCAAGAGTTTTAAATATGTACGAAGATTATCCTTTTTGGTTTACGTTATTTACCAACTTAGGGTTTAGAGTAATATTATCAGAAAAAAGTAGTAGAAAAATTTATGAAAAAGGTATAGAATCAATGCCTTCTGAATCTGTATGTTATCCTGCAAAATTGGCGCATGGACATGTTGTTAGTCTTATAGAAAAAGGTGTAAAAACAATTTTTTATCCTTGTATGATGCATTCGAGAAAAGAATATAAAGATGCAAATAATGACTACAATTGTCCAATAGTAATTTCTTATGCTGAGGTTATAAAGAATAATGTTGAAGACTTAAAATTAAATAATATTAAATTTATGAATCCTTTTTTACCATTTGGAAAGAAAGAGTTAATAAAGAGATTCCTAGAGTTAGAAGAATTTAAAGAATATAATTTTTCAAAGAAAGAATTAATAGAAGCAATAGATAAAGCTGAAGAAGAATATCAAAAATGTAAAGCAGATATTACCTCTAAAGGAAAGGAAGCTATAGAATATATTGAAAGAAATAAAATAAAAGGAATAGTATTAGCTGGGAGACCATATCATATAGATCCAGAAATAAATCATGGTATTGATACATTAATTACAAGCTTAGGATTATGTGTATTAACTGAGGATAGTGTTTCAGATAAAGTATTACCAAAAAGACCACTTCGTGTTGTGGATCAATGGGTATATCATTCAAGATTATATGCAGCAGCAGATTTTGTAGGAAAACATGAAAATTTAGAATTAGTACAGATTAATTCTTTTGGTTGTGGCGTTGATGCAGTAACAACAGATCAAGTTGAAGAAATATTGAAAAGTTATGGAAAAATGTACACTTTAATAAAAATAGATGAAATAAATAATTTAGGAGCTATAAAAATTCGATTACGCTCATTACTTGCTAGTATGAATAAACGATTGACCATAAAAAATAATTTAAATGGGAACTATGAATTGAATAGAGTTGTATTTACAAAAGAAATGAAAAAAGATTATACGATTTTAATTCCACAGATGGCTCCGATACATTTTGAGTATTTTGAATCAATATTAAAGAGCGAAGGATACAGTGCAAAGCTCTTGAAAGAGTGCACATCTAAAACAATAGAAACAGGACTAAAGTATGTTAACAATGATAGTTGTTATCCATCAATAATTACCACAGGACAGTTTATTGAAGCTTTAGAAAGTGGGAAATATGATATAAATAAAACAGCAATTATAATGTCTCAAACGGGAGGTGGATGCAGGGCTACCAATTACATAGGATTTATTAGAAAGGCACTTAATGATGCTGGCTTTAGTCAAGTTCCTGTAATATCTTTTAGTAAATTAGAAAAAAATCCTGGTTTTAAGATGAATATTTCTTTAATATTTAAATTATTAAAAGGTATAATTTATGGTGATTTATTACAGAAAATGCTTTATAAAAATAAAGCTTATGAAATAAATAAGGGTGAAACACAAAAACTTTTTAATCAATGGATGAAAAAGTCACAGAATTTAGTTGTAAACGGAAATATGAAAGAAGTATCAAATAGTATTTATGAGATGGTTGAAGATTTTGAGAAAATAGAGTTAGACACTAATATAGTGAAACCAAAAGTTGGTATTGTAGGGGAAATACTTATAAAATATCATCCTTTTGGAAATAATTTCATAACAAATATATTAGAAAATGAAGGTGTAGAAGTAGTGTTACCTGATTTTATGGGATTTGTTAAATATATAGTGAGTGGAAAAATTACTAGTAATGAATTATTAAAAAACGACAGTATTGGTGCAAATATTTCTAATATAGTTATAAGGTTTATTGATTTATTTGAAAGAACTTCTAAAAAAGCTTTAGAAACTTCTAAAAAAGGATATTTACCAACTTGTGATATTTGGCATTTAGCTGAGAATGTGAAATCTGTGTTATCAACAGGAAATCAAACAGGAGAGGGCTGGTTTTTAACTGCGGAAATGCTTGAATATATGGAAAACGGTATTTCAAATATAGTGTGTGTACAACCTTTTGCGTGTTTACCTAATCATGTGGTTGGAAAGGGAGTTATAAAAACAATTCGTGATAAGTATCCAAATGCTAATGTTGTTCCAATTGATTATGACCCAGGAGCCAGTATGGTAAATCAAACTAATAGGATAAAATTACTTATTTCAGTAGCAAAGGATAATCTAAAAACAAATGAAAAAATAAAGGATAATAATATTGCAGAAACAGAAACTGCTTTTGAAAAAAGAAGATTAAAGGAAAAGGCATTGTCTATATGATTTATTGAATTTTAAGTTGAAAAAGAATACGAACAAATATTAAATAGAAATCCATAAAAATCCCTTTCTTAAAAGACGCTAATTTAAGTGAAACTCTTTAGTTTACTTAAGTTAGTGTCTTTTTATGGTAAAAAAATAATATGATTTTACAGAAAAAACACATAAAGTTAATAGTGAGTTAATGAAAGTTGTATAAATTAAAGATAACGAAGGAGGAAAATTATGGAGGATGAGTTATATTTTAATAAAGAAAAAAGAATAGTTTCTAGTGGACTTATTCCTGTAAGTATTAAAACAAAAGAATTTGATTTTCTTATGGGAATATATGAACAAGCATCTAATCAAGTATATGAACAATTAAATATGATGAAAGAAAGTATTTATAAAGTATATGGAGTTGAAATTATAAATAACATTACAAGAAGAATTAAGACTCCAAATAGTATAATTAATAAAATGAAAAAGAAAAATTATGATTTGAATTACAAGAATCTTGTTGAAAACATAAATGATATTGCCGGCATAAGAGTAATTTGTCCAATAAAAGATAATATTTATTCCATAATTGAATATTTAAGAGAATTACAAAATGTAAAAATAATAGAAGAAAAAGATTATATAAAGAAACCAAAGAAAAGTGGATATTCTGGATACCACATAATAGTCGAAACTCCTGTTGATGTTCAAGGTGCAAAATTACCTATAAAAGTAGAAATACAATTAAGAACAATGGCGATGGATTTTTGGGCAACAAATGAGCATAAATTAAAATACAAAACAGATAAAGAACTTTCATTTTGGGATTCAAAAAAATTAATGATTTATGCAAAAATTTTAGATGCTTTAGACAACAGAATAACAGAAATGTGTCAAAAACAAAAGGTACAATTAATGTAATTTAAACTTTAAAGGAGGTGATGAGAATACATAAAAAATAAAGAAAAAAGGAGGAAAAAATACGGATTTAGAACGGGTTGAGAGTTACTTCTCAACCTTTTTATGTATATAAATATAAGAACAATAGAAAATAATGGTATGTTGTTATAAATAATTCATAGATAATTCATAATCATAACTTATAATAAAACAACAAAATAAAGTATATTTGGGGGAAAGAAATGTTTGGGTATATAATAACAAATACTGAATTGCTTGATGAAGAAGATAAAAAATATTATGCAGCTTTTTATTGTGGATTGTGTGAAGCTTTAGGGAAAAGACACAAAGCATCTTCAAAATTAACTCTTAATTACGACATGACATTTTTAGCAATTTTACTAAATGAAGTTTATAAAAATAAGTATGAAATTGAAGAATCTGAAACGAGATGTTTGTTGCATCCTATAAAAAAACATACGTATTTTCAAAATGAATTAATAGATTATGTTGCTGATATGAATGTTTTATTGTCATATTATAACCTAATAGATGATTGGAATGATGATAGAAATATAATTTCTGGTTCGTACGCTAAAGTATTAGAAAATGAATTTGAAAAGGTTTCTAGAAAATATCCTCAAAAAGCTGAAATAGTGAAACAAAAACTTGAAGAATTAAGTGATTTTGAACATCAAAATGTAATGATACCAGATTTGCCAGCACAATGTTGTGGTGCTTTTTTTGGAGAAATCTTTGCTCCTTTTGATGATGAAAATGCTAATAATTTAAGAGAATTAGGAGATTCATTAGGTAAATTTATTTATATTTTAGATGCGTGTATAGATTTAAAAGATGATATAAAACATAAAAACTATAATCCTCTAATTACAAGTTCGAAAGATAAATTTGATGATATGTTAAATCTATTAATGGCTGACGTAATAGAATGCTATAAAAAATTAAATATTTCTAATAATATTTTGGAAAATATATTATACTCGGGAATTTGGAGTAAATATGAAATATATAGGAAGAAGGGAGAAAAAAAGTGATGGCGCAAGATCCTTATAAGGTATTAGGAATATCCAGTGAAGCAACTGATGAAGAAATAACGAAAGCTTATAGAAAATTAGTAAAAAAATATCATCCAGATTTACATCCAGGAGATGAAGAAGCAACAAAGAAAATGAGTGAAATAAATGAAGCTTATGACAGAATAAAAAGCGGAAATGTTAATAATTCAAATCATTCACAATCTTCTAGTTCATACACTAATTATAATAATTACAATACACAAAAAACATATTATAGAGGTGAGGATTTATATATAGTAGCTAATCACTTAATTGGAATTAGAGCTTATGAACAGGCTTTACAAGTATTATCTCAAATAAGCAACAAAACAGCTGAATGGTATTATCTAAGTAGTGTTGCTAATTATCGATTAGGTAATAAAATAATTGCTTTAGAACATATAAAAATTGCTGTTCAAAGAGAACCTAATAATTTTGTATATCAAAAATTGTTACAAGAGATTCAATCTGGAGGAAATAGTTATAACCAAAGAAGTAATGAATATGGGAAACCAGTTGATATGCAAAATATATGCTGGTGGTGGTGTATCCTAAATACTGTGTGTAATTGTTGCTGTGGTAGAAGGATATTTTTTTGTTAGGAGGAAAGCTAAATGAATAAGTTTAAAAATGCTATGTATAATTTTTTACAAGGAATATATGGTGTAGATGCACTGCACAAGTTTTTATTTGTAGTATTTATAATAATTTGGATTTTAAATTCATTTATAAAAAGTACATTTTTATATTTATTAGGGATGATTGTTTGCATATTTATGTTTTATAGATTTTTTTCGCGAGATATTTGGAAAAGACAAAATGAAAATAGAAAATATCTTGAAATAAAAAATAAAGTTATAAGCAATTTAAAATTATCAAAAAGGAAATGGAATGATAGAAAAACGCATATATATAGAAAATGCCCAGAATGTAAAGCTGAAATTAGGTTACCTAGAAAGAAAGGAAAGCATAAATGTACGTGTCCATGTTGTAAAAAAGATTTTGATGTAAAGTGCTATAGTTAATATTTAGTTCATAATATAGGTTTATAATATAACACGGCACAAATATGAAGAAAGAAGGATTAGTGTAGTATGAAAAAGGAAAGTCAAGATGTACTTTAAATAGAGCAGGACTTGCGGTTAAACAAACTGAACTTGCATACAATACCACAAAAAATCAAGTAACAGATTTAAAAATTATTTCTACAGGAAGTGGAATAGTTCAAGGATTAAGTATTAAGTATAAAAAAGGTAGCTATGTAAATAATGCTATGGAAATTTGTCAAATAAAAGATGCAGACAAATATGAAGTAAAATTGCAATTTACAAAATCATTTGCTGATAATATAAATATAGGTGACTTTGTAGAAAACGTATTATTTTATTTAGATTATATATAAACGAGATTTTAAAAACAATTGTTTAAGGTTGAATTATATTTTTATAAAAAAATATAATTCAACCTTAAAGTTCATTTTTGGTTCACAAAAGGATGGTACAATACCAGATGTTACATCAAGAGCGGAGAGCAGCTTTAGGTTCCCCCTTTATGTTTTTTGCTCTTAAGATGTAACATCTAATTCGATTATTAAAAGGGAACTTAATAAACAAAATATGAACGTGATATAAATTAATAGAGGTGATATGTTGTGAGAAAAGTAATAAATATCAATAGGAAATGGGCTTTTTCAAAGGAAGCAGTACACATACCTGAAAAATTACCTACCAACTGGAATTTTGTGAATTTACCGCATACTTGGAATAATATAGATGGACAAGATGGGGATGGAGATTTTTATAGAGGAACTTGTTACTATGCTAAGGAAATTGGTAAAAGTGAACTTCCTAAAGCAGATGAGTATTATTTAGAAATATGTGGTGCGAATTCTTCAGCGGATGTCTATATAAACGATAAAAAGGTTGCACATCACGATGGTGGATATTCTACTTGGAGAGTAAATATCACAGAAGATATAATAGAGAATAAAAATTTAATTGTTATAGCGGTAAATAATAGCAAAAATGATAATGTATATCCACAAACTGCAGACTTTACTTTTTATGGTGGTCTTTATCGAAATGTTAATATTATTGCAGTTAGCAAATCGCATTTCGACTTAGATTATTATGGCGGGACTGGAATAAAAGTAACATCGGAGGTAAAAAGAAAAGATGCAAAAATTATGGTAGAAGTATTTGTAAGTAATGAAGAAGAAGGTCAAGAATTACTTTATATTATAAAAGATAATGAAGGAAACATTGTAACTCAAAAAAAGACAGAAGTTTCAGAGAAAACAGTGGAGTTCGACATAAAAGATGTTCGTTTATGGAATGGTATAAAAGATCCATATTTATACAAAGCAGAAGTTTTCTTACTTAATAAAGAAGAAAATGTAGATTCTATTAGCACAAAATTTGGATGTAGAACATTTGAGATAGATACAAATAGAGGGTTTATTTTAAATGGTAAAGAATATCCATTAAGAGGTGTTTCAAGACATCAAGATAGATGGGGATATGGAAATGCATTACTTCCAGAACATCACAAAGAAGATATAGAACTAATCTGCGAAATTGGAGCTAATACTATTCGTTTAGCTCATTATCAACACGACCAATATTTCTATGATTTATGTGATGAAAAAGGTTTGATAATATGGGCTGAAATACCTTATATCTCTTCACATATGCCAGCTGGAAGAAAAAATACAATTTTGCAAATGAAAGAATTAATTGTTCAAAATTATAATCACCCAAGTATTGTTGTGTGGGGATTATCTAACGAAATTACTATAGAAAAAAGTGAAGATAATGACTTGTTAGAAAATCACAAATTACTGAATGAATTAGTGCATGAAATGGATAAAACAAGGAAGACGGTAGTTGCTGCTGTGAGCATGTGCCCAACTGATCATCCATATTTAAAAATACCAGATATAGTTTCATATAATCATTATTTTGGATGGTATGGTGGAGATGTATCTGAAAATGGAGAATGGCTAGACAGATTCCATAAAAAATATCCCAATATTCCAATAGGTGTAAGTGAATATGGCTGCGAAGCATTGAATTGGCATTCTTCTAATCCTACTCAAGGGGACTATACAGAAGAATATCAAGCGTATTATCATGAAGAATTAATAAAACAATTATTTACAAGACCATACTTATGGGCGACGCATGTGTGGAATATGTTTGATTTTGGAGCTGACAGCAGAAATGAAGGCGGAGAAAATGGACAAAATCATAAAGGTTTAATTACATTTGATCGTAAATATAAAAAAGACGCATTCTATGCTTATAAAGCTTGGTTATCAAATGATCCCTTTGTGCATGTTTGCGGAAAAAGATATATAAATCGTGTGGAAGATATAACAAAAATCACAGTATATTCAAACTTGCCTGAAGTAAAATTATATGTAAATGACAAGTTGCTTGAAACCCAAAAGAGCGAAAACCATTTCTTCTATTTTAATGTACCAAATGTAGGAAAATCGCATATAGTTGCAACGGCTGGAGATAGAAAAGATGAAAGTTATATTAACAAAGTAGATGAGTTTGATGAAAGCTACAGGTTAAAAGAAAAAGGTGCGGTTCTTAACTGGTTTGATATAACATCACCTGAAGGGTGTTATTCTTTAAATGACAAGATTTCTGATATACAAAAATCAGAAAAAGCTAAAAAAGTTTATGATAAAATAATAAAAACACTTTTAAGCAAAATACCAAAAGATAATGATAATATTATGATGGAAGCTATTACAAGTGAAGCTGTACTTACTATGATTGGTGGTTTTTCGATAATTAGATTAATTAACATGGCTAAATTCGAAATTGATAAGGAAGAATTACTTATATTTAATGCAGAACTAAATAATATAACAAAGGAGATATAATTAAAAATGAAAATGATTAAAGAAAATTGGGAAAATATAATAATGTTTTTGAGTGAGATATTAGTAGGAATATTGCTACTAATAAACCCAGCAGGATTTACATTACTTATAATTAGAATGTTAGGTGTTATTTTTACAATAACAGGAGTTCTAAATATAGTAAAATATATTAAAACAGAGCCATTAGAAGCTATGTATGAACAATCATTAGTTAAGGGATTAGGTTCTAGTTTACTAGGGGTATTTTGCATAGTTCGTGCAGAATGGTTTGTTATAACATTTCCAGTTATAACTATGTTATACGGGTTAGTGGTTTTTATAACAGGATTAAAAAAAGTACAATGGACATTTGATCTTTTGCGTATTAAAAGAGGAAATTGGTTTATAGTAGCATTAAGTGCAATATTGTCAATCTTATTTGGTATCATAATTATAAATAATCCATTTAGTTCAACTGCTATTTTGTGGCAATTCACCGGAATAGTGTTTATTGTTGAAGCGATTTTTGATATAGTTTCAATTATTTTAAGTGAAAATAACAAGAAAACAGAAAATTAAATAGAAAAACAACTAATCCTATACTTAAAAGAAATATAATCAAAAAGTCAATAAAGAATGGAGTTTAAAATGGGAAAGCATAGCAATAAAATAAAAGAAAAATATAAACAAACTAAAAAAAGTTCTTTGTTAGTTTACTTAATTTTAAGAGTTTTAGTAATAGCGTGTATGGTGTTACAATTATTAAGAGGAGATTGGAATAACGCCTTTTTATGTGGGGTGTCTTTAGTTTTATTTACAGTTCCGACTTTTATAGAAGATAAGTTTAAAGTATCGTTACCATCTGTACTTGAAGCAATAATATATTTATTTATATTTGCTGCGGAAATATTGGGTGAAATAAATAATTTTTATGCAATAATTCCGCATTGGGATACTGTTTTACATACTTTAAATGGCTTTTTAGCGGCAGGAATAGGGTTCTCTTTGATAGATTTGTTGAATCAAAATAGCAAAAGCATCCACCTTTCTCCAGTTTTTGTAGCTATTGTGGCATTTTGTTTTTCAATGACAATAGGAGTTTTATGGGAATTTTTTGAATATGGAGCAGATACATATTTTAAATTAGATATGCAAAAGGACAGAGTGATAAATACTATTAGTACAGTAACACTAGATTCACAAAAAAATAATAATGTTATATTGCTCAGCAATATAACAGAAACCCATATTATAACTGATAAAGAAACGGTAATTATAGAGAATGGATATTTAGATATAGGACTAAACGATACAATGAAAGATTTAATTGTTAATTTTATTGGAGCTATTTCGTTTAGTATCGTTGGATATTTATATATAAAGAATAGAGAAAAATATAAGTTTGCAACTAATTTTATACCTACAAAGATAGAATCATAAGTGGATAAAAGAAAGATGCGACAATTAATTTTTAATGTTATCAACATTTTTTCACAAATTAGACACAATAATAAAATATAATATGAAATGAAATATTTAATTAATATAGAAGGAGTGATTTTATGTTAGGACCAGGACCTAGAATGGGTAGACCCAGAATGGGAGGACCAAGGTACGATAGACCAATACACGGACTATATCCGATGATGCATCATCAAAGACGTTATTCTTATTTAGGGACAGGTTTAAGTGCATTAGTTGGTTCGGCTGTTGGTACAACAATTGTTAACAATATTTCTAATGCTAAAAAAAATAACAATAATTGTTATGAAGTTTTTTCATATTGTCCAAATTGTGGGACGAAGAGAGACGGAAATAGCACAAACTGTTGTAGTTGTGGCATCTCATTAATAAAAGGATAGAAAAGAATCTAAAAGTACTATATTTATTATGGTTAAAAACTTAGCATGAAAATTATAAGTGGGGTCAACAAATGATTGTTGGCTCTTTTTGTTTATTAATTACAAGAGTATTTGGTTAAAATATTTTCTCTATATATTGAAAAAATTTATTTAATTTATAAAATAAGTTCATATTTAATTCATAATTGAGGATTAATATATAGTTATAAAATAAAAGGAGAAACTTATGTTTAAAATTTTAGTAGTAGAAGATAATAAAAATTTAAGAAAATTGATGATAACCTACTTAAAAAAGAATAACTATGAAACACTAGAAGCAGAAGATGGCGAAGAAGCTTTAGATATAATAGACAAGAATCATGTAGATTTAATTATTAGTGATATTATGATGCCTAATATGGATGGCTATCAGCTAACTAAGGAGTTAAGAGGCGCCAATTATATGTTGCCAATATTAATGGTTACAGCGAAAGAAACAATAGATGATAAAAGAGAAGGCTTTTTATCTGGAGTAGATGATTATATGGTTAAACCTATTAATATGGA
>CAZEVD010000024.1:0-25396 GCA_964515475.1 uncultured Eubacteriales bacterium | reverse complement strand
GCTTGGCGACACCCGAATGAACATATTGCTTTTAACACGGATATAATACACAAATTACTCTTGTTTTTCAAGTATTTATGATATAAAATAATATTGAAAATTATCAAAATTACAGGAGGATTTTATGAAAAAAATTATTTTTGTTTTGTGTTTAATTTCGGTAATTTCTTTAGTTGCTTGTGGTAATGATGAGATAAAAGATAATGATGTAAAAGGTCCGGAAGTAAATGTTTCTACAAGTGGCGAAGTTGATAAAGAAGCAAATTATATCACTTTCAAGTATACAAGTATAGATGATCTAAAATCAGAAGGTGTTGTGCCAGAAATAGTAAATAAAGAAAAGTACTATGATGTTGGAGAGGTGAAGCTTGGAGAAAATATTTATAATGTTAAATATATTAAAGCGAAGACATCTGTTGATTATTATGATGATGAGTTTGTAGAAGAAAAGCTAGTTTTTTTTGATGAAAAAAATGAGGTTAAAAGCTTTGTATTAAAGACTGAAAATGGTTTAGATAATTATAGTAAAGAAATTTCTATTTTTAAAGATAAATATATAGTGACAGTTTCGGATAATGGTGCCGGAGATTCTTTGCAATCATTAAATATTTATGATGAAAATCTATCGAATGTAATAGTTAATTATATTGATGAGACAGAAGATTCTTTGTATATTGATAAAGCTGGTAACTTACATCTGCATGTAGGATATGAAAATTATTATTTAATTAATAACAATGATATTACATATATTCGTACAGAAGATAGTGCAGAAAACGGAAGTGAAAAAGTTACTATAAAAGTTACAGAAACCGAAGAGGGATTAGGTGCAGAAATTATTGAGAGAACTAAAGATGGGGTGCAACAATATGCAGGTAGAATTTTTTAGAAATTTAAGTTAAACAAAATATTGTATTAGAGATATAGTCATAAAAGTTGCAAGGTCTTAGCAAAATGCTAAGACCTTTTTCAAGTTTGTTTATTCGACTGTTACAACTTCGATATTGGGGATTTCTCTTACGATTTCTTCGGCGGCGACTACGTCATCGAGATGCATCAGATAAATTTTTACACCTTTTTCTGTAAGCTCAATAAATTGAGGCAGCGCATCTTCAAGTTTTAGGTGAATCATTCCATAGTACACAGAAGTGTCTACATAAAGTTCAGCTTTGTTAGTAAGATACGGCAAAAATGGTGTGAGTGTGGAAGTATCTCCGGTGTACACTAAATCGGTATTGTCGATGATTAGGTGGTAGCCAAAACATTTACCTTCAAGTTGAGGAGAATGCTGAGTAGGAATACAATTGCCAAACCAATCTCTTTTGGATAAGTGACAAAGATTTGTAAGATTGCACCAAGAAAATTCATTTCCTTCAATCCTAAGAAGTCTTGCGATATCTTCTTGTACTTCGTGAGAAGGCGCAACAATGTTTACCGTTTTTTTGAGTGTAAAGAATGCGTATTGAATGAATAAGCCGAGGCCTCCGATATGATCTCCGTGAGTGTGGGTAATGAGCACGATGAACGTTTTGTATTGGGATAAGTCGAGTTGTTTCAACTTTTGAAAAGTTGAAACGGGACAGTCAATTATGACTAACTCATTGTTGTCAGTGGAAAAACAAGCAGAAGTATGTTCATCTGAAAAACCTGAACCTCTGCCGAAAAATTTTAAATGCATGTTGTAAATCTCCTTTCGATGAAAAACTTTTCCGCTGCTTCGTTTCGCAATATGAAATGAAATAAACAAGTAAAAATCAAATTGTCTAGGCAATATTAACATCAAATAGCCTATTTTTCAAGCTTTTATTTAGAACAACACATATATTTTAAAAAGTAACATTCAAAATATTGGACAATTTGCAAATATTTTAGTAAAAAGTGTAACCTTTTTCATATTTTTGTTACTAATTTAATAAGATTTGTACGAAAGAAAATATACAGAAATTGTTCTTAAATTAGTATTTAAATATGCTAAATTGAGTTGATAGTGAGGGGGAGAATTTTATGAAAAAAATTATCTTAATGGTAGTTGCAGTTGTATTGATTTTGGGTAGTACGATTGGAGCTTTTTGTTTTTGGGGAGAAGATGATGTGGGAGGAAAAGGCCTTATTGGTGGTTCAGGTGATTTTTGGATATATAAGGGTCCTATAGAAGAAAGTGAAGGTTTCTTTTCGGGCTTTCCGACTATTGGTTCGTTTAATACTGCTGGAATGGCTCAATCATCAGTGGCAATGGATTCTGCCAATATCGGTTTTTCTGTAGGTGGTGCTAAGGATATAAATAATTTTAGAGAAAATATTAAAAATGGTTATTTCCCAATTTCGACAGACATTACCTATAATGGATTATTTTATGATTATTCATTTGATACGGGAATGCCTGCAAAATCTGATGAACTTTTTTCACCAGCATACTCGGTAGCAGTTTCAAAGGATCCTGTATCAGGTAAATTAGAATATTATATGACTGTTGGTTTAAATTCAAATATTAAAGAAAGTGATTTTGCACGTAAGAAACTTAATCTAGTTGTTGTGCTTGATATATCAGGTTCTATGAGCTCAAGTTTTAATTCTTATTACTATGATAATCCTTTGGGGGCAAAGGGAGAAAATAAAGATAAAATGAAAGTCGCTTTGGAAGCAGTAAATGTATTGCTAGATCAATTAAATCCAGAAGATAGATTTGGCATGATTCTATTTGATGATGGAGCGTATGTAGGTCAAGAAATTAGTTTGGTTGGAGATACAGATATTGCAAAGCTTAAAGAACATATTTTAGAAGTGCAAGCTAATGGTGGTACAAATTTTGAAGCTGGTTATAAAGAAGGAACAAAGTTATTTTCAGAATACAAAAATATTGACACTAACGAATATGAAAATAGAATTATTTTCTTAACAGATGCTATGCCAAATGCCGGAAATACAAATAAAGACAGTTTGTTAGGTATGGTTAAAGAAAATGCTGATGATGGAATTTATACAACATTTATTGGTATTGGAGTTGATTTTAATACAAAACTTATTGAAGCAATAACAGATAATAAGGGGGCTAACTATTATGCGGTTCATTCTGCTGAAGAGTTTGAAACTCGTATGGGTGAAGAATTTGAATACATGGTAACTCCATTAGTATTTGATTTAGAATTAAATGTTGATTCTAATGATTTTGAAATTGCTAAAATTTATGGCTCGGATACAGCAAATGAAGAAACAGGAAACATCATGAAAGTAAATACTTTATTCCCATCTAAAACGAATGAAGATGGAGAAGTAAAAGGTGGAGTTGTGTTATTGAAGTTAAATAAAATGAGTGATGCAGATATAGGAAAAATTAAAGTTACTGTTTCATATAAAGATAGAACTGGTAAAGAATTTTCAAACAATCAAGATGTTGTTTTTGAGAATGCAGCAGAAGAAAGATACGATAATACAGGTATTAGAAAAGCTATAACATTAACAAGATATGCAAATGTTATGAAAAATTGGATTTTATACGAAAGAGCTGAAGAAGAAAGATTTTTAATTATTCCTATTAGAGGAATTTGTGATTGTGATTATACGCCAGAAGAAATTCGTATAATGCTTGGTGAACACGAAAGGATGTCGGTGGATTTAACTGTAAGTGAAGAGTATAAAGCAATATTTAAAGGTATAAAAGAGTATATAAATGAGCAAAATATAATATTGAAAGACGACACATTTGACAAAGAAATTGAAATTTTAGACCAATTAATTGAAACCAAATAATTGAAATTTTATGAAAATTATGGTACAATCAAAATAGTAGTATGCGAAATGAGGTGGTTTTGATGGTTGAAGACAAGAAAACTATGACGCGAGAAGAAATGATGGCAGATATAATGCAACATCGTGACTTAAAAGCTGGCTTGAAAAATGAATGTGATGCACTAGAAACGGAATATAAAGAGTTGGCTAAACAAAAAGGTTTAGATTTAAACGGAAAAGATTCAGTGGATATTGGAGAAGAATAAATGAAAGGAGGACGACTTATGGGGGCTAATAACGAAAACAAACAATTGATTGAAATTGAAAAAGAATCCTTTTTCTCGAAAATCAAAAATTTCTTTAGCGGGTTATTTGGTAAAAAAGAAATATTAATTCCGGTTGAAGAAGTTCGTATTGAAACAGCTCCGTCTCCTTCACAAATAGATTTGATGCGAGAAAAATTTAATGAGGTACAAGAGAAAAATACGAGATTGCTAGAAATTCAAGAAAAATATGAAAATGGTGATTACGATTTATCAATGCTTACTGACGATGAGATGATTGATTTGATGTATTTATATCATGTACAAGTAAGTGATTATAGAAAGAAGAAGGAAAATCTTACAAAGAAACTTAATAGATTAAAAGTTCAATAAATTAAAGTTTTCAAGATGATGTCGAAAGACATCATCTTTTTTATTTAAAGAGTGTATAAATCTTTGAAATTTAGACTTGGAGTACATAGTTATTGTAATCAAAAAATATTTATCAAAAAGTGGCGTTTTGGAGTATGAAAAATTGAATTTAAGGGTTGTTACAAATTAGCTAAAATGGTACTATATATTATGGAAGGATGGTGTGTTTATGGCGAGAATACCTACATGTCCATATTGTAATACCGAAATTATTATTCCTGGCAGAGTGACAAGTTTAGAATGTCCAAGATGCAGAAGTGTGTGCCGTGTTATGTCAGGAAAATTATATAGAAGTGAAGAGGTACCACCAGAGGTTTCATGTTGTTTTGTAGGACTTTTTGCTAATATCGCAAGAAGCAGAGAGTCAGGTCATGAAGATGATTTCAATGATTTTTTAGAAGACTTTTTAAGAAAACAAAATCTTACTAAAAAACAATATGAATATTTGAAGAAAACATATGCTTATGAAAGTAAAAGAGGATTTTCTTTCGGTGGTCATGAGAGCAATAAAAGTTATATTAATAGATTAAAAATTGTTATTGATGAAATTTGTTCTACAATGCCTTTGGCAGAACAAGAAATGTATGAAGATAGTGTTCTTAAAATGATTATTGGTTTTATGAAAAAAGGTGGCAAAGTTACTGAAGATGATGAAAAATTAATTAATCTTTATAAGAATACTTTTGGAATAGATGAAAAACGTTATAAAAATATTTATAACGTAGAAAAAGAAGAGAAGGAAAAACGAGCAAAACCTAAAACTGTAAATGAAATTTTTGATGGTATTCAAAAGAATTTGCTTGAAAAAATTTCTAAGCCGGATTTTGTAAATAGTATGGTACTTGCTTTTAAAAGACCGTATACAATAAAACATCAAGAACAAAATTTTGCGAGAAATATTATTACTGTTTTTACTAAAGAAAGTGTATTTATAACAGATATTGTTAAAGATATAAATGCAGAGATGAATAAAGAACGTCTTACAAAATCACAGCCTAAAGTTTTTGATTTTATTATGTACAAAAAAGAAGAAATGTTAGGTTCCTTAGTAAATAGTTATATTGATGCTGTTGCTGCTGGTACTGATGTTATCGTTGTACAAAACTTTGAATTGGGTAGTGAATCTTGCAGAACATTTATGCAAAATATTTGCAAGTATGGCGTTGTAGAAGTTAATACTCCAAAGGGGATTTTAGAAGTAAAATCAAATGGTGAATATTATGTATTTGTTACTTCAAAAGAAGTTAATGAATTTGAAGAGGCCATAACTAGAGAGCTTTATTCAACTATAAAAGATATTATTCATGTTTCAGAATTTACACCTGAAGAAATTAATCAAATGATTGCTATTTCTTTAAATCACTTTAAACAAAAATGTAAAAATGAGTTGGAAGTAAATGTTGAACACGAATATTCTTTAGAAAAATATTTGCAAGAAGCATATTCGTCTGCTACAGGAATGAATGGTGTTAGTATGTTATTAGACCACAGAATTTTTGCTCCTATTTCTGAACAAAAATTAGTTGGAAAAATAAATACAAAAGATTTATATGTTCTTTCTGCGGAAGAAGAAAATATTATACTTTCTTCTGGAGAATTTAGAATTTGCTTGGATGATGCTAGTAAAAATAGAACTAATAATAGACTGCTTGCAGTTAAGGCAAAGTTAAATACTATTATAGGAATGAATAGTGTTAAAGAATTTTTATTAAAACTTGAAGATAGTATAGCTGCACAAAAGATGAGAGAACGTGCTGGTATGAGAGTGGCACCACTTCCTCTAAATATGATTTTTACAGGTAATCCTGGTACTGGTAAAACAACAATTGCTAGAATTGTTGCAGAGTATTTAAATGCTTTGGGTGTTTTAGATAAAGGTCATTTTATAGAGGCTTCAAGAGCGGATTTAGTAGGTAGTCGTTCTGGTGAAACTGCTCAAATAACTAGAGCGGTTGTTGCGTCAGCTATAGGTGGAGTGTTATTTATTGATGAAGCGTATTCACTTATTAATTCCTCAAATGATAACTATGGTAAAGAAGCTTTAGACACATTAGTTAAAATGATTGAAGATAATCGTGAAAATTTAGTTGTTATTTTAGCTGGTTATGAAGATGAAATGGAAGAGATGTTTAGAGTTCAAACTGGTATGAAATCTAGATTTCCAAACATCGTAAATTTTGAAGATTACACTGCAGAAGAAATGTATAAAATTGCTGAATCTATTGCGGAACAAAATCAATATAAAATTGATATAGAATGTTATGAACCTTTAATTGATTATTTTGAAACAAAAATATATAAGGGTAAAAATCCAAATGGTAATGGTAGATTAGTTAGAAATATTGTAGAGATTGCAATTGCAAATCAAGCAGTTAGAATTGTTAAAGAAAATGAAGTTGATTATGCAACTATAAAACTTGTTGATTTTGATTTGGAAAAACATGATAACTTTGATTTAGAAGAATCATTATCTAAGATAATTGGATTAGAAAATGTTAAAAACTTTTTAAGAAATCAATATCACATTTTAAAAGCACAAGAAAAGAGAAGAACACTAGGCGTTTCAGCGGATGTTACACAATCTTTAAATATGATTTTCATGGGTAACCCTGGTACAGGTAAAACGACTGTTGCAAGAGTGGTTGCTCAAATGTTAAAAGATATGGGATTTTTAAGAAGTGGACAATTAGTTGAAGTTTCAAGAGCAGAGCTTGTTGCAGAGTATGTTGGTCAAACAGCTCAAAAAACAACAAATGTTTTTAATACTGCGCTTGGTGGAATTTTATTTATTGATGAAGCTTATGCTCTTTCAAAGGGTGGAGAAGGAGATTTTGGAAAAGAAGCAATTGATACGTTAATTAAACTTATGGAAGATCACAGAGGAGAAATAATTGTTATTTTAGCAGGATATCAAAAGGAAATGACAGACTTTTTAAAAGCAAATTCAGGTCTTGAATCAAGATTTCCTTTGAAATTAGATTTCCCAGATTATACACCTGAAGAATTACTTGATATTTTCGATAGCATGATTGCATCAAGAGGTTTTAAAATTACAGATGAAGCAAGAGTACGTGCTGCTGAAAAATTAGCGTTTATGAAGAAAACAACTGTTACGACATCTGGTAATGGTAGAATGGTTAGGAACCTTATTGATGAAATTATAAGAAATCAAAGTAGTAGAATTGCGATGACGGAAGAAGTTGCAATAAATGATGTTAATGTAATTATTGAAGAAGACATTGGTAAAAAATTTGAGACAGAAAATAATGATTACGATTATGAAAAAGCCTTTGATGATATCATAGGTTTAGAGTCAGTAAAACAATATGTAAGAATGCTTGCTGCCAGAATTAAGATTTCTAATGAGAGAAAGAAAATGGGCTTGCAAGTTGCTGGCGACCAAAGTATGCATATGATCTTTAAAGGAAATCCTGGTACTGGTAAAACTATGATGGCTCGTGCTGTTGCAGACATGCTATATAAACTTGGAATTATTTCTACAAACAAATTAGTTGAGACTGATAGAAATGGACTTGTTGCAGGTTATGTTGGACAAACGGCAGAGAAGACAACAGAAAAAGTAAAAGAAGCATTTAATGGAGTTTTGTTTATTGATGAAGCTTATGCATTATCACAAGGTGGTAGTAATGATTTTGGTAAAGAAGCTATAGATACCTTAATTAAACTTATGGATGATAATAGGGATAAACTTGTTGTTATTCTTGCTGGATATAGTAAAGAAATGACGGAATTTTTAGATATGAATTCAGGACTTCTTTCTAGGTTCCCAAACGTCATCGAATTTGAGGATTATACAACAGATGAGTTAATGATAATAGCTAATAAGTTATATTCAAAAAATGGGTATAATTTGACCGAAGAAGCGGCATTAAAATTAAGAGGTATACTTGATGAAGCAAGAAAAGATTCGAGATTTGGTAATGGTAGATATGTAAGAAACGTGTTTGAAAGATCGATTAACAATCAAGCTTTGAGGTTGTCTAATTCTTTAATGATGGATAAAGAATCGTTAATTAACATCTTACCTGAAGATATAGGTTAGATTTGTAAAAAGAGACTAAAAAATCGTAAAAAAGCGGTTTTTTGGTCTCTTTTTAGATTTTAATGGAATTCATTGAGTTGAGCTAAGTATACATAATGTGATATAATGTGAGTATCAACTACATTTTTGTTGGTTAGGTTCTATCACCTAGAGCAGGTCATGCTCAAAGATAAATAAATTTTTGAAGGAGGGCTATGCCCAATGAAAATGACCACGTACACCCTTAGCGCGTCCCGGATTGTAAAGATTGTAAGCCTCGTGCTTGCATTCGTTTTTGCAATCGCACTCACAACCGTTCCTGCATTTGCAGCAACTTACACCGATGAATATGTTCTCGAAACAGAGACTATCGTATTGGTGGATCGTTCTGGTTCTATGAAAGACCGCGATGCAGTAAACAATGTGCTTGCAACCATTGATACTAGCGAAGCAACCATTGCATATTTTGATTCACACAAGCTCACGCTTGATGAGAATTATAATATTGGTGGTAACAGCTCGATCTGCGAAGCTATTGATGCAGCGGCACGTGGTGGATTTACTCACATTGCAGTTGTGACTGATGCGGAACAGTGGCCTGAGAACTATAGCTCACTTGGCATCTACACAGACCTGGACATCAAGATTTTCCTCACGGAAGAAAAGGATGCACAGGCAGAGAAGCTTATTGCAGAGCTCGCTGATTCTTTGGTGAAATCCAATCTTACCATCGTGCATGTGGATGGCACAGAAGAAGTTCTGATGAATGACTATGTTCCTGAAAAGCATGTAGTATCGATTGAGATTCCTGATCCTATTGTTCCTGATGAAGAAAAACCTGATCATGGTGATCCTGTGGATGGTACGGCAAAGCCTAGTGAACCTGTGGTTGAACAGACAATCGTAGAATGCAATCACGAATGTACTGAATGCACACACAGATGTCCGTGGTGGCTGGTACTTCTTCTCGCAGTTCTTCTTGCAGCGCTTTTCGACTTTATTCACGAGCTTATTACCAGAGACAGAAACAGAAATGGAATGAGAATAATCAGAGATAGAGTTGCTGATGGTTCTAAGGTAATTATTGATCTATCAGGAAGCATGGATGATCATCGCAAAGATGTGCTTCGTGCGGTTCGTAAAGGTGGCGCGAAAAAAGTTTATGCATTTGGTTCTTCTTACTGCGAAGTTCCTCTCGAATGTGTGAGAGTAGATGGTTGCGTTGAAGTACCAAAGAGTGTGCCGATTTATGAACAAGATGGCTATACAGAAGTGGTGGAACTCACAGATGATTATGCCATTGTTGATATGAGAAGAGCTACTCGAGGAGCAGAAGTGTTGAAAGCTGCAGCGCAGAAGGGATACCGCAAGGTAATGCTATATTCGGATATGCAGTTTACAGGTGCAGAGCTTGTGGCTGAAGATTTTGAAAAAATGCATTTTGAACGAATCACTGTAGTGGCCGCAAAGCCTTATGACCTCCGTAAAGTAACGGAGCTTTATGAAATCGCTGACTGCGTTGAAGTCATCGAGCTCGAAGCTCGTTAAACGGCAGTGGAGCCCGAGAAGGTATACCTTCTTGGGCTCTTGCCTTTTTTATAAAAAATTAGAAAAAATATGTATTGACTTTGATTATAAAACTATGTATAATTTATTATGCATTTGGGTGATGGTGGATGTAGCTCAGTTGGTTAGAGCGCCAGGTTGTGGCCCTGGAGGTCGTGGGTTCGAGTCCCATCTTTCACCCCAGATTTTTTAAATTTAATATTGGGCTGTAGCCAAGCCACATGAAGCTGTACGAAGAGAAACGAGTTACAGATTCAGCGTGTGGATGGTGAAGCACTAAAATAAATATTGGGCTGTAGCCAAGCGGTAAGGCACCAGACTTTGACTCTGGCATTTCGGCGGTTCGAATCCTCCCAGCCCAGCCAATAGAAAATGACTATCTTTTAAGATAGTCATTTTTTATTGGCATAGATTAGAAGGATTCGAACCGAGAAAGACCTAGCGCAAAGCGCGACGGGCTTGCGGGGGGCATTCCGAAGGAATCCTCGAGCGAAGCGAAGAGTACCCTCCCAGCCCAATGAGTTTTTTTGTTTTGGCATGGGATGGGAGGATTCGAAAACGAGCGTGAGTGAGGCGAGCAAGATTCAGAAAAGCAAAAACCCTCGGTTATACCGAGGGAGTGGTTTGTTTTGAACTATCGAGTAAGTTCAAAAAATTGTCGAGGATTTGTAGCTGACCTTCAGGTAAGACTGCAACTTTGTCTAAGATGTTTTTGCGTAGAGCAACCATGCTGTTTTCTGGAGAAAAAGATATAACTTTCTCCATGTTAGAATCGCTTAGTTTAAGTTCGTTTCTGATAAGGACCCAAAGCGGAATATCGAGTGTTTTGGCTAAGCCGTATAGTAGGTTAATGTTTTTTGTTGTTCTTGCACCGCGTTCGATGTGTGCAAGGTGGGATTTTGAACAGCCTACGACATCAGAGATGTCTCCTTGTACGACTTTTATGTGAGTGTTCATGCTGAGTTGAGCTCTTTTTTCTTTGAACAATTGCGAGTTGCTGAAACTGTAGTTATCACCGACTTTGATTGTGAAGTGTTTTTTTGTTTCTTCGTTTGAAAGACCGAGATAAGTTGCACATAGTTCGTTGAGTGGAATTTCGAGAGCTTTTGAAATGCCATATAACCATTTTACTTGATATGTTTCCGTGATAGCATCCTCTAAGCGTGTGTAATTTGTTTTAGAACAGCCTATAATTTTTGATACAGCATCTACCGTATAGCTACTTTTGTCGAGCTTTTTAAGTTCGAGTCGCCGTGTTCGTATCAAAGAGGCTGTTGCTTGTGTGTGGGGAGATGGTTGCAAACTTAAGGTTTTCATATTTAGAACTCCTTTGAAGTAGAGATGAATTTTTATACGTTGACATAATACATTGCAACTGCTAAAAAGTCAAGTTTTTGAGTGAATTTTGTTATGCGTATGGAAAAGTTTTTGAAAGTGAAGAAATAAACAAAATCAAACCGGCTGATGCTTTCGCGCCAGCCGGTTTAAGCCACGATTTACTTGGACATAAGGTCCATATAGCAGAGAGCAGCAGCTCTGCTATCGTACAACGGATTGTGGGTACCGCCAGCTTCCGGCTGAGGAACCTCAATGCCGTGATCACGGTTGTAGTTGTCAACGGAAGTACAGTCGAAGCCTGCATATTTGAGACAACCAGCGATATCGAGCCACGGATAAGCTCCATCCCAATCGCCGATAAATCTGTAGGCGTGCATGTCATGCACAATTCTAGATTCGACGGGGAGTCCCATGTGGAAAATAACATCTGCGTTATCTTTGTTCTCTAAGAAGAACTGGGCAAATGCTTTAAGCATCCACACGTAGTGTTCATGCGTTTCAGGTATTTCGGTCATCTGCGGAATTACGTTTTCCGCAACCCACGGGTTGATATCGCCATCGATAGGGCACCGAGCGTAGAAAGTCTTGGTTTCAACTCCGTTTTCGTAGATTACAGCGCCGATGGCAAACCCCTGGCCCCAAAGTCCGTTGGATTCAACGTCCCAGGAAAACACCTTCTGTACATGATTGTTTTTCATTGTGAAAATCCTCCTGTTGTGCTTAGAATCATAGTCAGTTCCCTATAATGGAAAAGCTAGTTCTAGCCGAGTATGTGTGCTTCACAAGTATTATTATACAATAAAATTAGGCAAAATTCAAATTATGTTAAGTGGCGAAAGTGAGAGTAAATTAAAGAAAATAGAAGAAAGTATTTAAAAGATATATAAGCAAAATTTGTATGGATATTTAAGTAAAAACAAAGTCTTTTCAAGCATGAATTGAGTATAACAATAAAATAGAGCAAATGGTAAAATGTGGGATAAATAGATTAAAACCATTGAAAATTATGTAAATTTGTAGTATAATTTGTATGTTCGCAAATACTTAAAATATCTCTTGAAAATGGAGGGGAATATTATTATGACATAGAAGTTCAGCAGTTTATAGCGCATACCATATAGCAAAACAATACTTAAGTGCCCAAAAATATTATTACTGGAGGAATCTATCGTGAAAAAAATTATTGCTTTTGTCCTTGTAATGTTGTTTGTTCTTACTGGCTGTGGATCCAACGTGGCCAAAGCGCAGTTTTACGCTCCCATGTGCTGGTACGATTCGGCGGATTATGAGCATGAAGAGTATAACTATGGCACGGTATTAACTGGTGAGGAAGTAGAAAAATACAAAGATAGTTTTGCTAAAGTTTGTGAATTTGCGGGTTATGAAAAAGAATTTCCTGTAATCGTAGAAGTTAGCAAAGATATCCTTGCAAAAATGATGAATGCATCGCCGGAAGATGTATATGCTGCTTTCGTAAGACCTAATAAGATTTTTGTCACAAGTGATGTGAACGAACAGCAGTTAATTCATGAAATGCTTCACTATATGTCTACAGATGGTGAGGTGGTGACTAGAGGTTTGATTTACGAAAAAGAGGGCTATGAGATGGGGCGATTCTTAAACGAAGGAATCACCGATTATTTTAGTTTTTTGCTTTGTAATCTTTCGCCTCTTGTTGAATGTCCATATGAATATGAACGATATGTTGCAGAGTGTCTTACTACTTTAGTAGGCATGGATGAGATGAAAAACGCCTATTTCAATGCTGATGTAAGCGCAATTAGAGAAAAGGTGAACGAGACCTTGAAAGATGTTTATAAAGCTGAAATTGATCAAAATGGCATTTTATTAGATCAATTTGATATTTTTACGACATCTCTATCCGGTTATTCGGTATGTCTTACTTTTGATGAATTTCCTGATATTATACTGATGGCTATTAATGCAATGAATTCTGTTGAGGAAATGATTGTAAAAATGAGTCAGATACTTGAAATGGAAGATGAAATCAAGGCTAAGCAAAAAGACTTTTTGAAAGCGTATCCTCATATTGACGCAGTTACTGAATTCAGAAAAATGTGGTGACAAAAATAAGAGACCCTGATTGATAAAATCAGGGTCTCTTTGTTATATAAATTAAATTATCCAACCGCCATTAGGAGATAGGATTTGACCTGTTATATAGTTTGCTTCATCGCTTGCTAGGTAATATACTGCGTTTGCGATATCTTCTGTTGAACCAATTCTGTCTAACGGAATATTTGATCGTATATCATCAAATTCTTCTACTGTATAATCACTTACCATGTCTGTCATAATGATTCCGGGAGCCACTGCATTTACATGAATATTACTTGGTCCAACTTCTTTTGCAAGAGCTTTTGTAAAACCAATTATTGCAGCTTTTGAAGCAGAATATGCAACTTCATTTGATGCTCCAACCATACCCCATACAGAAGATATGTTTATTATTTTTCCGGATTTTTTTGAAATCATTTTTGGAAGTACTGCTTGTGAAGCAAAAATTGTTCCGTATACATTTACTGAAAATAATCTATTTAATTCTTCTTCGGACAAATCTTGAATAAGACCTGTAGAAGATATTCCAGCGTTGTTAACTAAAATGTCAATTTGTTTAAATTCTTGCTCTGCAAATTCAATCATGTTTATAACATCTTTTTTATTTGAAATGTCTGCTTTATATGTTCTTACATTTGGATATGTTTGTGCAAGTTGGTATGCTGCTTCTTCAGATTTTGAGTAGTTTAAAACTACGTTGTATCCTGCTTTTGCAAATTTTTCTACGATTGCTTTTCCGATTCCTCTTGCTCCTCCTGTTACTAAAACTGTTTTCATATTATTCCTCCTAAAAAAATAACCCACGTCAAACGGCGTGGGTAAAAATCTAAATTTTATTCTTTAACTTTTCTCTTCCAATCACCACTAAATAATTTTGGTAAGAAAGTGATTACTTTATAAAAGTTAATTCTAATTTTCTTTGCGATGATATACGATTTTTTTAGTCTTGGAACATCGATCGAAGTAGGCTCAACTTTCGCTACTGTAACAACTTCTTTTTCTACAGCGTATGAATAGTTTTGAGCTTCGTTGTTGTCCCAATTGTTATTGGCATCTCTAAAACAGAAGTTAATACTGTCAGCGCCATTTATTGTTATTGAAGCCTCGAATGTATCATCAGCTACTTTTTCTAATTTAGTTTCTTGTAAGTTTTCCCATAGAAGGCCATAACCGTAGTGAACATATACTTCTTCAGCGCCGCTTGTTGCTAAAGAACCTTTATATATAAGTTTTGCAGTTCTTCCTTCTACTAGTGTATCAGTATCAAAATATACAGTTTGCTCAACTGGCATGACAATTCACTCCTTAATTTATCTTTTGTTAAATAAATTATATATATAAAAATTTTAAACTGCAATATTTTTGAAAAAATAAATATTACAAATTGTTTACAAATATTGAATGCTGTAACAAAAATGCAACAAAATATCAGAGTAAAAAGATGATTTAAAGAGTAAATTTTAGAAAAAATAACAAAAGTGTAGAAAAAGGCCAAAAACACGCCTAAAATAAGGCAAAAATTGTCAATTTTCATTGCTTTTTATGTAATCTTATAGTATAATATTAATGGTAAGTTTTAAGGAAAGTTGGAGGTTTTTAATATGAATCAAATTCTATATAACGCGTCTTACAGTTCGCGAAAAAACAGAATCATGATTATTATATTACTTTTGTTAATTTGTGCGGTTATATGTCTTTCAACAATTTTTGCAATTAACAATAAGTCAAACGAAAATATTATAACTAATGTTTTGGCTTCAGGAATTGATATAAGTTTGAAATCTCAAGAAGAAGCAAAAGATATTTTAGAAGATAAAATAAACGCTTATGGAGAAATTAAATTAATATTAAACTTAGAAGGTCAAAATTATAACATTTCAGCTAATGATCTTGGCTTCTATGCGACAAACATCGATGAGTTAGTAACAGAAGCTTATAATTATGGTAGAGCTGGAAATTTAGTTGAAAATAATTATGAAATATTATTTAGTAAATTTAAAAATAAAGAATTAAGTTTAAAGTTCGATTTAGATAATGATTTATATACAGAGTTAGTAACAAGACTTTCAGATGCAAGTGATAGTATAGCTGCTGATGATAAGTATGAAGTTAAAGATGATGTTGTAGTAATTACTAAAGGACAAGAAGGTAAAAAAATTGATAGAGATTTATTAAAAGAATATATTATTACAGCTGTTGTTAATCAAGTAGCAACAATAGACGTACCTGTATCTGAAACAACTGCATACGCAATAAATTTTGAAGACTTGTATGAAGAAGTTTGTACTGAACCACAAAATGCAGAAGTTGTAAAAGGTAGTGTTACTAAAATTGTTGCAGAGAAAAAAGGTTTTGGATTTGATGTAGCGGAAGCTAAGAAGTTATATAAAGAAGCAGAAGCTGGGGAAGTTATTGAAATAAAATTAGCGGAAATTGAACCAGAAATTAAGCTTGCTGATTTGGATGCAGATTTATATAGTAATGTACTTGCAACATTTACAACATCATATGATACTAATGACGCGAATAGAGTAAAAAATCTACAAACAGCATCTGATAGATGTAATGAAACAATAGTAAATCCAGGCGAAACATTTTCATTCCATAATACAATTGGAACAAGAACAATAGCGAATGGATATGCTCTAGGTAATTCATTTGTTGGTGGTAAAGTGGTAAAAACAGTTGGTGGAGGAATTTGTCAAATTTCATCAACACTTTATAATATAGTTTTAAAAACAAATAACCTAGAGATTGTTGAAAGAAAAGCTCACGGAATGCCAGTTGCTTATGCTGAACCAGGACTTGATGCAACAATCGCTGAAGGATCAATCGATTTTAGATTTAAAAATAATAGAGAATATCCAATTAAAATTTCATCTAAATTGGAAAATGGTTTTGTTGTAATGTCTATTCTAGGTTTAGAAGAAGAAAATGAACCAAGAATAGAATTAAAATCTGTAAAGTTAACAACAATACCAGCCAAAACAATTAATCAAAATGATTCTTCGCTGTATGTTGGAACAACTAAAGTTTTACAAGATCCTGTAGATGGATGTACATCAGAAGCATATAAAATTGTAAAAGATAAAGATGGTAATGTAATTTCAGAAACATTGCTTTCAAAAGATAGATACATAGCGACAGATAAAATTGTTGCAGTTGGAACAAAGGTTCAAACACCAGTTGTTGTGACACCACCGGTTGTTGAAGAACCTTCGGTAGAACCAGAAGAGTCAAGAGATCTTCCACCAGGATGGGATTCTCCAGAAAGTCCATATGGTGGTTAATATAGTTTTAGTAAAAAGTTAGTATGCTAAATATAAGCATACTAACTTTTTTAAGTCATATATAAAATTTTATTTCGCGGGAAATGTTTTTTTAATAAATCTTTAATAAATATTTTTGCTTCTTCTTTTGTTGAAGGTTTGTAAGTATAGCTGCCTCGACCGCGTGATATCATTAGGTTTTTATTATATAGTGATGGAATGTTTGGAAATGCTTCTGAATTGATAGCTTGATGAACAAAACTATAAGTCATGAATATTATTTCAAAAAATACTGTGTTTTTAGCTTTTTCAGATAGTGAACTTGAAAGTTCTTCTATGAGTTTTTTATATAGTGTTTTCCAATCATCTACCAAAATAACTGGAGCAATTAAAATTCCAACTTTATAACCAACTTCGTTTAATTTATTAATTGCAGTAATTCTACCTTTTAAACGGGATGTTCCAATTTCAAAAGTATTTATTATTTTTTCGGGATTTACGCTTACACGAGGTATTATTTTTTCAATTCCGTTTATATTTAGAATAGGGTCCACCATTTCAAATTTTGTTGGAAAGGTTAGGAATCCATGTTCGGATTTTGCAAAATTTTCAATAGTCCACACTAGATTATTAGTGATTGTATTTTCTAAAATTAAGTCACTATTACTTCCAATTTCAAATGTTAATTCATCTATAGGGTTATAGTTAGCTTTTTGAATTATTTTGTTTAGCATTTGTTCACGATTTACAAATAATCTAAGATAAGAACACTTGTTGAAATGACAAACAAGATAACAATATAGACATGCAGCGGTACAACCGTGAAGAAGTATAAGGTACTAAATAGTTAGATACCTTATTATTATCTACGAATCTATGAGTTTTGCGTACACCAAGTATAAGCTTTTGTTTTAGATTCATAAATTCGTTATTAGATTTTTCTCTAAGTGTAGGAATGTTATTGTGATTTTCTATTGGAATTTGAGGAATGTTAGAATATTTTTTCAGTAGTTGAATACCTAAATCATAGTTTTTGATAGCTTTTTCATAATAAATTTCAGTTGGAGTAAACATGATACACCTCATGTTTAGTATGTTGAAACGATAAAAAAATATTATAGAAATTTTTGACAAAAGGCGATAGAGAAGTTTGTGTGTAGCAGTTTTGAGCAATAAAAAAGATCAACTAAAATGTTGATCTTTTTTATGAATTATTTATTGCAATACTGAAGTACAATGTGGGCATCTAGTAGCATCGATATGTATTTTTGATTTGCAGAAAGGACAATCTTTTTCAGTTGGGGCAACAGGTGCTTCTTCCACTTTTTTCTTTCTAGGTACCAATATTTTCTTTAATACGATAAAGATTACTAATGCAACAATTAAAAAGTTAATCACAGCTGTAACGAAGTTACCGTATGTAAGTACAGCAGCGCCTGCTTCTTGTGCTTCTGCAAGTGTAGCGTATGTATTACCGTCAAGTGAAATAAATAAGTTTGAAAAATCTAATCCTTTTGTTAAAAGTCCAATAAGTGGAGTAATGATATCTTTTACAAGTGAGTTGATAATACTCGTGAAAGCAGCACCAATAACCATACCTATTGCCATGTCAACAACGTTACCTTTTAATGCAAACGCTTTGAATTCAGACCAGAAATTTTTTGTTCCGTTTTTTACTTTTTCAATATCAATGTCTTTTTTTAATTTTCCCATTTTTATTCCTCCGTTTGAAAACTTTTTGCTAAAAGCTAAGAAACTTTTAGCTTTCTTCTGCGCACATTATAACATAGTTTGTCGAAAAATAGTATAAAATATTTGTTTTTAAGTTTAGAATTGAAAACTATTTAAGAAGCGTAAGAAAAGAGAGTTATTTTGGATATGTTGATATTGAAATTTTGAAATGATATAATGAAAACACTTTTTAAAAGGAGAATAAAGCGTGATAGAAAAAATAAAAAATTTATTAAAAGATAAAGAAAAAATGAATCATTATATAACTTATTTTATTGTTGGTGTAATAACAACTTTAATAAGCTGGATAACATTTAAACTTTTTAGAGTGTGGTTTCCAGAAGTTAATGAAAATATATCTAATGTACTTTCAATTTTAATAGCAATTGTATGTTCATATTTCATGAATAGAGTGTACGTTTTTAAAAGTACAGAAAAGAATAAATTAAAAGAGTTTGGATCTTTTCTTTCTGGACGTTTAATGTGCATGGTTTTAGAAGAGTTATTTTTCTTCCTAATGATAGAGTTTACTCAAATAGATGAGATGATAGTAAAAATGTTTGGCTCAGCCATTGCTATGGTTGTAAATTATTTGCTTAGTAGATTTTTTGTATTTAAAGATTCGATGAAAAAATAAAGATAAAAAAAGACAGGTTTTCACATTGCTGTGAGAACCTGTTTTTTTGTCTGCGGAGTCAAGAGTTGACGTTGCGAAAATTATATCTTTTTTACTCGTTTTTAAAATTTTTGGTGAAATTCAAAAGGTCGTTTTGTGTTTTGAAAAGCAAAGTAAAAGAGACTGCAAGAGGTGCGCCAGATTGTTCTGGCGGGGTAGAGTCATAGGGAACACCATTGAATTTTTGAGCTGTTTCGATGAAGTCGACTGCACTTTTTAAAAGGATGTGTTCGATACCAGGGTCGAGACTAGTTCCAGTTACCTTTAGAATTGGCATTATATTCCGTTGTTCGAAAGACCAGATTATACGTGCTATAGGCATTAAGAAAACCTCCTTGTGGAACGCATATATGATTGTTATACGAAAAATAGTTATATTTTTTTACGAAATGATTATAACACGAAATAGAAGTAAAAATCAATGAATATGTAAACCAATATATAGAAGAAAAAACAATAATTTTCCAATTGCTTCTTTGTTAATATGCTTATGTTTTAGAGTTTTTATAAAAAGACTATTATATTCACTTTTATATGTAGCAAAACTTGATTTATGTTAATTTCTGTGATAAAATCAAGCCGTTCAAATGGACGTTGTTTTAGCAAATTTGTAAAATTCAAATTGAAGAAAGGGTGAGACAAGCAAATGGTATTGAAGTCAGAGACAATGATAATGTCGGCAACTGCACCGAGAGAAATCTTTTCGATGAATCCTAAAACCTTGGATGAAGAGTATGAAGAGTATCTCGAAGCATACAAGCCTAAGGCGTACAGCACAATTCAAAACTTTATTGTTACTCAAAAAGTGACAATGCTTTATCGGACTGCCAAAGAATTGCTCGATGCAGACGGAGAACGTTCCGCATATTTGAGTGATGATGGTACGCTCGAACTTAGAACAACTACTGGCACACATGTCTACAATTACACATTCAGTGTCGACACGAAAGTGTCGAAAATGTATGTTACGGAGGATAAAGTAATTTTTGTTACTCCCTCTGCTAACAAACAGTATCACGATAATTATCTCCAGAAAACAAGAAACTTTCAGAGGCTTGATCGGCAGACTTGGGAAGATGTGAAATATATGCTTCCTAAGATTAATGAAGATTATGAAACTGTTAGTGGAGAATGGGTTATCGAGCTCATTAAGCCATGTTCTCGTATTTATTCGTTAAGAGAAATCTTGAATTACTTTGGCGGAAGAATTCGTCCGGAGTACGTATCGGCCATTATTCATCGCCTCTATCATTTGGTAGCATACCTCGATATTGTGGGTATCAATCATAATGGTATGACGGTGGATAACTTATTCTTCGCTCCCGGAAGAAGAACTGATAAGGGTGGAGAGTATACGGTTGATGATCTTAGATTTGTTGGCGTATTTGGTGGCTGGTTCTTTTCTACATGGTCCAATGAGAAAATCAAAGGAATTCCTAAAGAAGTGTATGAAGTGATACCGGCAGAAACAAAGCAGTATGGTTATTCGTCATATAAAACTGACGAACTTGCTATCAAGAGAGTAGCAAGAGAATTGCTTGGTGATCCCAGTGGTGAAGATTTGGGTCATGTACCGAGCGCAATGGCTGAATGGATTACTCGTACTTCCTGTGAAATGAATGCGTATGAAGAATATGCAAGATGGGAAAGAGTCAATCTTGAAAGTTTTGGTAAGCGTAGATTCGTCGATATGGACGTTTCTATATAAAAAAATTTCATTTTATGGAGGATAAAACAATGGGTGGAAGATCCGCAAGTTCCGATGAAATTCGTTCCTACTATCGCGAAAGTTCGCATATCAGTCGGGCGACCAATGCAAGTCAGGTTTTTAAAGAAAGGCGTATGCCGGCAGAGTTTGATCCCTCGAAAATCAAGCTTCCGCGTGAAGCATGCGACTCTGCAGATTGCCCTCGTTCCAGAGGTATCATTTATGCAGAAGATTTTACCGGCTCCATGGACCGTTATCTGCTGAGTCTTATCAAAGATCAGTTCCCGAGACTCATCAATCTGACTTACGAAAGTGTTTCCTACAATCCGCACATCATGTTTATGGGTGTTGGCGACGTTGCTGCAGGCGATGATGCGCCGCTCCAGGTTACTCAGTTCGAAGCAGACCTTCGTATGTTGGATCAGCTCCAGAAGTTGTATCTAGAAAGAGGTGGCGGAGGAAATGCATATGAAAGCTATATCCTGCCGTGGTACTTTGCAGCGAAGCATGTTAAGATGGACTGCTGGGACAAGCGTGGAGAGAAAGGTTTCCTCTTTACCTTCGGTGATGAGGAGCCTACCCCGCGTCTTACCAAGCAGGAAATCGCTACCGTTTTTGGTAAGAATTCTTCTATTCAGGAAAGAATGCTTACTGCTGAAGATTGCCTGCGTATGGCATCTGAGAAGTTCTACTGTTACCATGTCATGCTCCACGGTTCCAACTTTGACAGAGATGTCGTGGACAAGTGGACTCGCCTGATGGGCGGTCATGTGTGTGACTTAAGAGATCATGAGTATTTGCCTGAGTTGGTTACCACCATCCTGCATATGTATGAGGGTGTTTCCAAGAGCGAGGCTATTGCCAGAATTCAGAGTGCAAATGCAAGATCTGTTGTGGAATACGCACTGCGCACCCACGAAGAGAATGTTGTTGATACGCCGGCTCCTACCGACGGTGCAACTATTAACGTTTTCTAAGCGACACATATACGAAAGAAGAGGAGAGAGTGAAATATATCTCTCCTTTTCGATTTTAAACAGGGAGATTATGCATGAAAAAATGTTCGATTGTTATAGGAAGTTTGTTTGGTGACGAAGGCAAAGGTCATATGACAGACATTCTTTGTGACGCACCGAATACAATAAATGTGCGCTTTAATGGTGGTGCACAGGCTGCGCATACTGTTGTAACTCCTGATGGCAAACGACATGCTTTCAGGCATTTTGGCGCAGGAACTTTTACTGGTGCAGTCACATATTTAAGCGAAGACTTTTTGGTAAATCCGATTGCATTTGTCATGGAGCGTGCTGATTTGAGAAAACAGTTTGGCATTACTCCACGTGAAATTGTAAATCCTAATGCAGTTGTTACTACACTTTGGGATGTCTACATCAACCAAGCTATTGAAACTTATCGCGGTGCATCCCGTCATGGTAGCTGTGGTATGGGTATAAATGAAACCGTAGAACGAAGCAAAAATCCTAAGTATCGGATTACGGTATTCGAACTCTTAAATAAGTATAGACTTCGCGAAAAACTCAAACTAATCCAAGGGGAGTATGTTGAAAACCGTTTAAAGACAGAATACGGTTTGTCGATATCAGATCTTCCTGGAGATTTTCCGAGACTTATCGCAGAAGAGGATGCGATTGACATGTTCATGTATTTCGCAGAAGAGTTTGTCAATGGTGTCCGAATTCTTGGAGATTCAGTCATAGTAGGGTTTGATAATGTGGTTTTCGAAGGTGCACAAGGCTTATTACTCGATCAAAATAATCCAGATTGTTGTCCTGATTTTCTTACCAGTTCCAATACTGGTGTGAAAAACGCTATGAAGGTTTTGAAGCGACTTGGTAACCAATCTCCGGTAGATATTTATTACATGAGTAGATGCTACATGACGAGACATGGTGCGGGACCTTTGATGGGTGAACTTTTAGAAAAGCCTTATGCAAGAGTTGAAGATCAAACCAATATTCCTAATGAATACCAAGGTGCTCTGCGTTTTGGCTACATGGATTTTGATTTGCTCGCAAGAGAAATCAAAAAGGATCTGAAAAATGTTATCATTCCGGCAAATATCAATGTAGCTTTCACTTGCTTAGATCAGCTTGATTCAACCGCAAAATTTTATGAGAATGGTTTCTTGGATTCAATGACAAGTAGCCGTTTTATGCAAAAGGCCAAAGAAATTTTTTCTGAGGATATTCCCGGGGTTAGCGGTATTTTTGCTACATCCGGACTTACAAGACGTGAAATAATCAAATATGAATAACGAAGAGCCAGTGAGATTTTTAATCTTACTGGCTCTTATGTTTTTTTGTCTTGTCGGATGTCTTATCGGGGACAGTCCTAAAAAGGACATTAACAAAAATGTCCTTTTTAGGACTGTCCCCGATAAGACACTTAAAAAATGCCCCACCAGTTTTTAAGTGGTGGGGCGCAAATTTGTAAATATTACTTCTTTGTTTTTGAGGTATAAGAAACGCCTTTTGCAAGCGACATCGTCATGGTCCCTTTAGAATTGAAAGAAATGCCATTGGGAAGTTTATACGTATAAGACGTAATTCCGTTTTTGCCGAAGTTAGCAAATATCTGCATCTTTTCAACTAACAGTTTGGAACCGCATTTGGGACAATAAGACATATCATGGGCATAGATTTTTTCACATTGGCTACACCTTGTCGCTTTTTCTTCGTGAAGCAATTTCTTACCACGAATGTTAAGTCCCATGGTTTACTCCTTACTTGCTGGTTTCAGCAGGTTCAGGAGTTACCGGAGCGACTTCAGAAGTAGGGGCGAGAACTTCGCCGGTAACTTTGAGAGCCTTGCCACAACCGGAGCAGAATGCATCATCGGAATCATATTCTTTGCCGCAGTTAGGGCAGGTATCAGGAGCGATTTTGTTACCGCATGCATGGCAGAAAACTGCGCCGGCCTTGAGCTGAGCACCACACTTCTTGCAGTGAGTAGTAATCACGAGCTTGTGAGTCTTGCCACCGCATTTGGTGCAGAATGCTACATCGGAATCGGTGAAAACGCTACCGCACTTATCACAGACAACTTTTTCGTTCTGTGCAGCAACTTCAGGAGCTGCGGGAGCAGATTCTGTCTGAGTGAAGGCAGAAAGCGGAGATGCACCGCCGAGCAGCTGAGACATGACCATCATCTGCATCATGCTGTCAGAATCTGCGTTGCCATTGCCGCCGCCGAGCATCATCATACTCATGATGTTAGGAGTGCCGTCAGGATTGGTGAAAATGCTGCTGAGGTTGCCGTCCTTGGAAGCGAGAAGCAAAGGCCAGCATTCACCGAGACCATTGAAGGAATCGTTGCTGATATTGTCCAGAGAGAATTCGCTAGAGTCGCCACCTTTTGCCCACTGCATCATGCAGATAGCAGCCAGTACATTGCTACCGAGCCCTTCTTTGGAAGTAGGATCGGTAAGGGTTTTCATATCGAAGGCCATGACTTTGGTGTACATGGACATACCGGGAATAAAGCTTTCTTCGGGGAAAACTTCGCGGACATGACCATCAGCGGCACCGATCAGAGAGATGGTTTTGCTGGCGCCGAGTTCTTTGACATAGTGATACTTACCATCGATCTTAACCAGATCGCCAACGTTCAGGGTTTTGGTAGGAAGCAAAACGACAGGGAAGTCGCCGAACTTCATGCCGGCCATATTTTTGCGAGTACCGCTTGCCTGGTCAAATACATACCAGTTGCCGTTTTCGGGGTTACGTACGCTGACACCCATCATGGTAGATTTGATGTTGGGGTCTTTGGAAATACCGAGTTCAAAATTCATGCCGAAAAGTTTCTTTGTGGGTTTCATAAGAGATCCTCCTGTTGTTTTATTATTGATTTCATAGTAATTTGCGAGTGCAACACGAATGTCATTGGGGATAAAAGAAACTGCTGCCATGACACGTTGCGGTCGTTTGAATGTGAGTTGTTTGCATGCTTCATTCTCAGAAGAACAGTTCTTGCAAAGAGATGAGTGAGGCGAATATCTGGGAGTGATAGTAAATGTGATAAAATCGCTTCCCTCATTCAGTGCTCGTTTCAATTTTGCTACGAATGTGTCAAGTGTGAGTTTGTACGGTTCAAAAGAGATTCGACCACAAGGACAAACACTCGAAAATTCGAGGAAAATGGTCTCGTAGTCATGTTGCCGGATATTTAAGAACCGTTCATCGCCCATTTGGATGACATTGTCACCAAAGAAAGGCTTGTCGCGTGAATTCAAGCAATTGAATTCGTTATAGCCATCGAAATGATAACTTTTAGGAATTAATTGCCGAAGGGTAGACGTCTTGTCTCGCGCCATTGATTATATACCTCCTATATTTATTTCTTTAATTGTGGAAATGCAACAATATGAATATTTTGCACGCACATTATATCACCTGAAATACAAATAATCAACAATTTATGTAAATTACTTTTTCTTTTTAACATGTCGTACTTAGGGGACACTCCTTGACATCAAATTTTTTGATTGCAAGGACTGGGCAAATTATACTTTCAAGTGCAACACCTAAAATTTACAATAAAAAAAGA
>CAZEVD010000023.1:0-27319 GCA_964515475.1 uncultured Eubacteriales bacterium | reverse complement strand
TACCTCTTTCGGAACTTATATATTTTGATAATTATGAAATGAATCATGAGGGTAGACAAATTTTAAAATAATTTTTTGTAATAGATACTAGTTATTTACTAGTATCTATTATTTTTTTGATGTAATATATAAATAATAAGATTAAGAGATAAAGATGAGGTGACTTAATGAAGAAAAAGTATAAAAACATATTAATTATTTTGATTGTTATAATAATTGTGTGTATTTGCATTGTGTTTGGTATAAATCAATATGTAAAAGGTTCTACAAAAAATCAAATCATAAAAAATGGAGATTATTCTAATCTAAATGAAATTGATTGTGTTGTGATTTTAGGGGCTGGAATTTGGGGAGATAAACCAAGTCCAATGTTAGAAGACAGATTATTAGAAGGTGTCAAGCTGTATAAAGATGGAGTAGTAAATAAAATTTTGGCTACAGGTGACCACGGTACAAATGGGTATGATGAAGTAAGTGTTATGAAAAAATATATTATGGAACAAGGAGTTCCTTCAGAAGATGTTTTTATGGATCATGCGGGCTTTTCAACTTACGAAAGTATATATAGAGCTAAAGCGATTTTTGGTGCTGATAATGTTATTATTGTTACCCAAGAATATCATTTGTATAGAGCGCTATATATTGCAAACCAACTAGGGTTAAAAGCTGTTGGAGCTCCTTCAAACCCAAGACAATATGCAGGACAAGCTTATAGGGAAATTCGAGAAATATTAGCAAGAAATAAAGACTTTGTACAATGTATATTTAAATGTAAGCCAACATATTTAGGTGATATGATTCCTGTATTTGGCGATGGCAATTTAACAAATGATGAAAAGTTTAACGAGTTTTTGAAAAATACAAGTGGAGAATTAGAGTAAAGAAGAGGTGAAGCCTTTGCTAGATAAAAATAAACTAGAAAAATTAAAAAATATAAATAATGATGATTCAGATTTAGTATTAAAGTTTAATGAATATATAATGCGAGAGATACCATATAATAATGAAGACGTATATTCTGATTTTGATTCGATAACTTTAGAAGATAATGAAGAGGTTGTAAATATAGTTTTTACTAATAAAAAAATAAATATTGAAAATGCACATATAATTAATAATGCTTTTAGTATGCAAGAAGAAATAATGGATGATACTTATTATTATTTCGGTAAAAAATATGATGAAAAATTAAATTCTTTGAAAATTGAGAAAGAGTTAATAGAACGAACTTCTAAATGTGAAAGAATTAAATTTATTTTTGACATAGAGGATATATCGACCTTTCCTTTGTGGGAAACTAAAATGTATAGAAGAATAGTTAAAGTATTAGCAGAAATAAATAATATAGAGGAAGAAAAATTAACTAAAAAATTTTTGTATGAAATTGTGCATAGTTCAGAAATAAAAAACATTGAAAATAGTAAGCAATATGATATTGATTTAATTATTACTTATATAAAAGAGTTATCGAAAGAAAAAGAAGTATCTGCTATTTATATAACAAATAATTTGAATTCAAAAGAAAAATTTCTTATTGGAGAATTAAAGAAACTTATATATGCTGTTAATTTAAAAACAGAAGAACGAAATGAATATATATATAATACTACTTATAAAGATATGAATGAAATGTTTTCAAAATATGGTTTCTGCAATTTTAAAGAAAATAAATGTTTATCACAACGTCATAAGAGTATTTTTAATAGATATCCAGTTCCCAAAACAGATGGGTGTTGTTTTAAAGTAGTAAATAAATGCAAACATAATAATAAAGATGGAACGTGTAAGGTAGAATGTTTGCCTTGTAAATTGTTTTCGTGTATGTATTTAAGTTCTTTGGGAGTTGGCTTAAGAATTGGTGAACTAATTCTAATGAGAGCTTTTTTAAATCAAAAACAGAGAAGGTTATTGATATATAAATTTTATCAACCGAAAGAGTATTTTATGAAAAGAATGTAAATATCCTTGCGCCACAAGATTTATCATGATAATATTTTTTTGTAATTTATAATTACAAAGAGTTCCCGTTTACATATTTGAGGCATATTCAACAAGAAAGAAAATAATTTTTAATGGGAGGTATCATAATGGATAGGTTGAGGAAATGTCTAAAATTCAGGTTCTTTGAAAGCTTGCTTTCATACTATGCGTTTTTCACGCTGCTCCTTGCAGAGGTAGCAATGTTAATTCGGGATAAGCCGACAAATATGTATGGCCTCTTTGGAGTCCTTGCTGCATACTATGTCGCGATTCTTGCTTTCTCGTTGCTGATTGGCCTGAAAGAAGGGACAAAGGGTGTACGCTGCTTTACAGCAATTTATATCGGCACATTTTTGGTTATCTGCGGTATTGGGTGTATTTTGAATCTTAAATATACCTTAATTATGACAGCTTTGCTTATTGGAGTGAGTTTTTTCTACGATAAGCTTAGATGGTGTCAGACTTTTGAATGTGATTCAGAGAAACATCCGGTACAAACATTTTTTGCTCGAATCTTTAAAACTAGAGCATTTTATCTAACTTCGCAATGTATTTTGGTATTTGGATCATATGCGCTGTTAGGCTTGTTTTGGTTACCAAATGAATCCGTCAATATATTGGTAAGACTTGGTGTGTATGGTGCATACGGCATTATTCTGCCAATATTTGGTATTTTCGAAGACAATTCTCAAAATGCAGAACGATATGAAGCCGCAAGTCGAGAAGCTTTAGAGCGTTATCGCAAAGAGGCAAGAGGAAAATATTCTGATAAATATTAGAATCGACAACTAATTTTTGAGTGAAAGAGGGGGTTTTTGTAAGAAAAAACGCCCCTTTTTTACATATTTTTCAAAAAATAGTAGACGTTTTGAAAAATTATGTAGACAAATCTGGAAAATTATGTTACAATGATTACGGTGCTCAGGAAAAAGCCTGAGTTTTTAATAGATAATATACTTATTAAAAGATTTGAAAATCAAGAGGGGGATAAAAAGTGATAAATTATAGCGAAAACAATATAATTACACTTGTAGGTACTATAGTTTCTGAAAGAACATTTAGTCACGAAGTATATGGAGAAGGATTTTATAGTTTTAATCTTGAAGTACCTAGATTAAGCGAAAATAGTGATATTATTCCGGTAACTGTATCGGAAAGAATTCTATCAGATGAGTTTAAGATAGGAGAAAAAGTTGTTATTGATGGTCAGTTTAGATCGTATAACAATTACGAAAACGAAAAGAACAAATTAGTTTTAACAGTTTTCGTAAAAGATATTAAAATATTAACAGAGGAAATGGAAATTGCAAATCCTAACGAAATCTGCTTAACAGGTTTCATTTGTAAAAAGCCTATATACAGAACAACTCCTTTTGGTAGAGAAATTGCAGATATTTTACTTGCTGTAAATAGAGCATATAATAAATCAGATTACATACCTTGTATCGCTTGGGGCAGAAACGCAAGATTCTGTCAAAACATTGAAGTTGGTGAAAAAGTAAAACTATGGGGTAGAATTCAAAGTAGAACTTATGAGAAAAAGTTCGAAGATGGTACATCTGAAATAAGAAGAGCTTATGAAGTATCAGTTTCTAAAATGGAAATAGAAAAAGGTATTGAAGATCTTCCAGAAGAAAGCAATATTGAAGGACAAAATGCATAACATTCATAATAATCATCCTCTATATAAGGACTAGGTAAGAATGAGTTGGAGTCTTGCCTAGTCTTTTTCATGTCTTTTGTTAAATAATTTTAAGGAATTATAACTAATTTTTTAAGATATGTGTTAAAATTGATTTTAGACAAAATCATAAAAAGAGGAGAGTACAAATGAAAGAAAGTGAAATCGAACGTTTAACAAAACTTAGTGAATATGAAAATGATTTACATAGTAAAGGATATAAATTAGTTGCTGGTGTTGATGAAGCAGGACGAGGACCACTTGCTGGACCAGTAGTTGCAGCAGCGGTTATTTTGCCAGAAGGAGCTTTAATTGAAGGGGTTAATGATTCAAAAAAAATCTCAGAGAAAAGAAGAGAAAAGCTATATGATGAAATTATAAGTCAAGCAGTAGCTTGGGGAGTATCAATTCAAGATAACAACGTAATTGATAGTATAAATATATTGGAAGCAACAAGAAGAGCTATGCATATGGCAATCATGGACTTAGAGGAAAAACCGGATTACATATTAATTGATGCAGAAAAGAAAGTGGATACAAACGGAATTCCATTTTTACCAATTGTAAAAGGAGATGCGCTTAGTATATCAATTGCAGCAGCGTCTATTATTGCAAAGGTTACAAGGGATAGACTTATGAGAGAATATGATGAGATGTTCCCTATGTATGGTTTTGAAAAACATAAAGGCTATGGTACTAAAGCACATATTGAAGCTATTGGGGAATATGGCTTGTGTATGATTCATAGAAAAACATTTTCGGAAAAATTTTTAAAAAAGAAAAAATAATTTGAAGATTTACATAAAACAATGTTACAATTATGTTACATTTATTGACTTAATTGGCAAATCCAAGTAAAATACGGTTATGAAGGAAGGTTTATATGCGAATAGTGGCTGGAAAAAGAAAAGGATTAACCATAAAAACTATTGAAAGTGATTCTACTAGACCTACGAGAGATGTAGTAAGAGAAGCACTTTTTAGCATATTGATGAATAAGATTCCGGATGCTGTTTTTTTGGATTTATTTGCTGGTAGTGGTGCAATTGGCATTGAAGCTATTAGTCGCGGAGCAGAGATTGCTTATTTTTCTGATGTAAATCCGCAGTGTATAAAAGTTATAAATGATAATATAGCTAAGGCGAGATTTGAAGAACAGTCGAAAGTTTTTAAAGCTGATTATAAGCTTGTTTTAAATAAGTTGAAGGAAAATAAATTTAATATAATTTATATTGATCCACCATACAACAAAGGTTTCGGCGTTGACGCAATTGAAATCATTTCTAAAAATGATATGTTGGCTTACGATGGTGTGATTATCCTTGAAACTGATACTAATGAAGAAGTCCCTGATGAGATAGGGAAATATATTAAATACAACGAGAAGAAGTATGGAAGAAATATATTGAATTTATTTAAAACGAAAGGGGAGTAACGTGTATGGAAGTGTTAACGTTGCTTGAAACTATTGAAGAAATGATAAATAGAAGTGCTGCTGTTCCTTTGACTAAGAAGACGCTTATAGACAAGGATGAAATTTTGTCATTAGTAAATGATATAAAAGTAAAAATGCCAGATGAGCTAAAACAAGCAAAATGGGTGAAAGAGGAAAGACAAAAGATTTTAGTTGATGCACAAAAAGAAGCAAATCAATTAATTAAAGAAGCTGAAAATAGAATCATCGCTATGATTGACGAACACGAAATCACTAAAAAAGCTTATGAACAAAAAACAGAAATTATAGATAGCGCAAATGCTTTTTCTAAAGATTTAATTGATGGTACTAAAAAATATGCTGATGACATTTTGGCAGAATTAGAAGCTAACTTACAAGAAAAATTAGATACTATTAAAGACAACAGAAAAGAATTAAAATAAATTTGGTATTAAGAGACGTTTTTAGACGTCTCTTTTTTCGTTTCTTTCGTCCAATGGGGGACAACCTTCTTTGGACATATTCGTTTAACATTTCAGATAAAAAAGTCATAAAAAAATAATATGTCCAAAGAAGGTTGTCCCCCATTGGACGTGGAAGGTTGTTCTTTTTGTCTTCATTGGAATTTGTTTCAATTTCGTGACAAATTCTTTTATAGCTTGCGTTTGAAATAACGTTGATATAAAATATTTATGGAGATTGGAGGTTGATTTTACATTGGCTAAAAAGAAGAAAAAAGGAAGAAAAAAGTCACAAAAAGAATTTAATATAGATGTTACATCGATTGTTATGATTGTATTAGGAATTATACTTTCGATATTTGTATTTACAGCAGATAACGGTATTATTGGAGGATTTATAAAAAGTGTATTATCTGGTTGCTTAGGGACGGTGATGTATGCGATACCGTTTATTTTTATTTTCCTAGGTATATATGCTATATTTAGAGATTTTGCCAGATTTAAACTTAAATCATTTCTAGTTATTTTTGCTGTTTTTATTTCAGCTTCAGTTATTTCTACGTTTGATATACCTGTAAAACATATTGCAGGTTTAGTAGAAGCTGGTCAAATAGAAGGGGTTAAAGACTATTTAACTACGTGGTGTTCTATGGGTCTTGAAGGAATTGGTGGAGGAATTGTAGGCCAATCTATTTCAGCATTACTTGTTAGTTGGTTCGGTATGACTGCTACAAAAGTAATTTTATGGGCGTTATTATTTGGTCTAGTATTACTTATAACAGGAATAACATTCTCTGCAATTATAATGGCTATTAGAGATTCAATTGATGATGTTGTTACAACTGTTGGAGATGCGATTGCAGAAAAGAATGATAACAAATATAGAAAATCAGAGAAAGTTAAAAAGATTGTTTCTCGTGCGGATATCATCGAAGCTGCTGGTCAACTTAGTATAGATTTAGGCGGAACTGATGATGATGAAGTAGTTGAAGAAGAAGTTGACGAGGAAGAACTAGAAAGACTTCAAGAAGAAAAGGAAAAAACAAAGAAAAATATTTCTAAATTATTTGCAAAGAAGAGAGGCAAAGTTGAACCGGAAGTCATCGAAGATGAAGAAGTTGAAGAAGAATATGTAGATGATGAAGAAGTTCTTGAAGACAGTGATGAAGAATTTATTGATGATGAAGAGTTAGAACTAGATTCAAATGTTTTAGAAGAATATGAAAATTACGAATTCCCATCTATTGAACATTTAAAAGAAGTAAAAAGAATGGGAAAAGATTTTTCGAAAAAAGAGCTTAGTGAAATTGCTATAAGACTTCAAACAACACTTGCAAGTTTTGGTATTGAAGCTAAAGTTACAAATGTTACAAGAGGCCCAACAGTTACAAGATATGAATTACAACCTAGTGAAGGTGTAAGAGTTAGTAAAATTTTAAATCTTGCTGATGATATTGCATTAAACCTTGCTGCTAGATCAATTAGAATTGAAGCTCCTATCCCTGGAAAATCGGCTGTTGGTATAGAAGTTCCTAACAAAGCAAATGATGTTGTTTCGTTAAGAGAAGTAATCGAAACCGAAGCTTTTGAAAATGCACAATCTAAAGTTTCATTCTGTTTAGGAAAAACAATTGAAGGAGAACCTTACATTGCAAATATTGCAAAAATGCCTCACTTACTTATTTCTGGTAGTACAGGCTCTGGTAAATCTGTATGTATAAATACAATTATTATGAGTATCTTATATCATGCGACACCAAATGAAGTTAAGCTTATTTTGATCGACCCAAAAGTTGTTGAACTTGCTGTATATAATGGAATTCCACACCTATTAGTTCCAGTTGTTACAGACTCTAGAAAAGCTGCAGGAGCTTTATGTTGGGCTGTTCAAGAAATGGAAAACAGATATAACATGTTTGCCTCTAAAGGTGTTAGAGATTTAAAAGGTTATAATGAGATTATGCGTAATGAGGGAGAAAACGAACTTCCTGAAATCGTAATCATAGTAGACGAGTTAGCAGACCTTATGATGGTAGCTAAAAAAGAAGTTGAAGATCATATTTGTAGATTAGCTCAAAAAGCAAGAGCTGCTGGAATGTTCCTAGTAATTGCTACACAAAGACCTTCTGTTGATGTTATCACAGGTATTATTAAAGCAAATATTCCTTCACGTATTGCATTTACTGTTTCTTCACAAGTTGACTCAAGAACAATTTTAGATATGGGTGGAGCAGAAAAACTTCTTGGACGTGGTGATATGTTATTCCTTCCAATTGGCGAAGCTAAACCTATTCGTGTTCAAGGTGCGTTTGTTTCAGATTCTGAAGTTGAAGCGGTTGTTGAGGAGATTAAAGAAAAAACACCAGCTGTATATAATGAATCTGTTATTGAAAAATTAGAGGTAACTAATCCAACAGCACAATCACAAAACGCTATGGAAAATGGAGAGGATTGTGATGAGTTATTACCAGATGCTATAGAACTTGCAGTTCATCTAGGACAAATTTCTGCTTCTATGATTCAAAGAAAATTTAGAGTTGGTTATGCAAGAGCCGGAAGAATTGTAGATCAAATGGAAGAGAGAGGAATTGTTTCGGAATCACTTGGTTCAAAACCAAGAAAGGTTTTAATTTCTAAAGAAGAATTTGAAGAAATGAACGAACAAGGTGAAATGTATGCAAGTGCAGACGGTGACGATGGATATCTTACAGATGATGAGTAAATTATAAATTTAGGAGGTACAAACGTGAAAATTACTTTTTTGGGAGCGACAAGAACAGTAACGGGTTCTAATATCTTAGTTGAAACTAATACTAAAAAATTTATTATGGATTGTGGACTATATCAAGGTCAAAAGAAAGAAGAAATGATGAATTCAGATACTTTCTTATTCAATCCAAATGAAATTGATTTTGTGCTTTTATCTCATGCACATATCGATCACTCTGGTAGAATTCCAAAGTTGTATGTAGATGGTTATAGAGGTCCTGTATATGCTACTAAAGCGACATGCGATCTTTGCGGAATCATGTTACCTGATAGTGGTTATATACAAGAATCAGAAATGGAATGGTTAAATAGAAAGAGAAGAAGAGAAGGCAAACCAGAATTGCCTCCTCTATACACATATGATGATGCGATTAACACTTTAGGTTTATTCGAAAGTGTTGCATATGATGAAATGTTTCAAATTGATTCAAACATCAGAGTACGCTTTAGAGATGCTGGACATATGTTAGGTTCAAGTATTATTGAAGTTTGGATTAAAGAAAATGGTAAAGAGCAAAAGATTGTATTTACTGGTGACTTAGGAAATAACGATATTCCACTTCTGAGAGAACATGTAGACATTGATGATGCAGACATTTTAATTACTGAATCTACTTATGGTGGAAAGACACATGATAATAAAGGAAGCAGAGCACTTAAATTTTTAAACGTTGTTTCTGAGACATTAGAAAAAGGTGGTAATGTTATTATTCCATCTTTTGCAGTTGGTAGAACCCAAGAGATTTTGTATGAAATTCAAAAAACAAAACAATCTGATGACGAGGAATTTAAACGTAAATTTGACGAAGTGTTAAATGCTAAAGTTTATGTTGATAGTCCACTTGCAACATCAGCAACAGAAGTTTTTCTTAAAAACTTAGATTGTTTAGATGAAGAAGTTCAGCAAGATTTAAGAGAAGGCAAGAAGCCTCTTGAATTCCATGGCTTAAGATTTACTCAATCTGTAGATGAGTCAAAGGAACTTAATGCAACTGCTAACCAATCAATTATTATATCTGCCAGCGGTATGTGCGAAGTAGGTAGAATTAAACATCACTTAAAACATAATTTATGGAGAAGTGATAGCACAATATTATTTGTTGGTTATCAAGCTGTTGGTACTTTAGGTAGAAAAATAGTTGACGGTGCTAAGAATGTAAAATTATTTGGTGAAGAAATCACAGTTAATGCAAATGTCAAATATATAGAAGCTTATTCGGGACATGCGGATCAAGATGGAATTCTTAAATTTATAGATAAGTTTACTTCTAAACCAAAACAAATTTATGTAGTTCATGGTGAAGAAGAAAATGCTCTTGCACTTGCTGAAGCTATAAAAAATCAATTCGGTATTCCTGTTGAAGTACCTAGCTATGGAGATGTATATGAAATTGATTTAGATAGAATTAAGAAGACTGCAGAATTGAAATCGCCTATTGCAGATGCATTTATCAGACTAATGGCTCTAGAAAAAATGCAAACACTAAAAGAAGAATTAGACGATATGACTTCTATGTTAAATGAAGATTTACGTCAAGAAACTAATGACACAAAAGTTAAAGAGTTAATGGAAAAATTAAAGAAATTAGAAGATCAAATTGTTGAGATTTTAAAATAATCAAAAAAGACAGAATCTAAAAAAGGTTCTGTCTTTTTTGATTTCTATTTTTATTACATTGATTGTTTGCCAGGAATCATTGCTGCAATAACTCCATATATAAGTGCTCCTACAATTGCAGATACCCAACCGATTGAATATCCGGCAACGAAGAATTGAGTTGCATATAGTACAACTACTGAAACTATGAAACCGACAAGACCTCTACCAAATGGAGTGGCGTCTACACCAAGTATTAGATTAAATAAATAATCCATAACAGCAAGTACAACAGCAGCGATTAACAAAGTCCATAGAGAAGCTATTTCAAACCCGGGTGTAAAGAAAGCTGTTATTGCTAAAATGATTGAAGATGTTAAGAATCTTGAAATCATACCACCAATAGTCATTTGATTAGAAGAGTTTTTTACATTGTTATTATTCATTATAAATAAAACCTCCTTTTAAAAGTTTAACTTAATATTAATTATTTGCATTCAAAATTAAAATATACAATTTACTGTATATTTTTTTTGCTTTTTTAAAAAATATTTTTAGAGAGAGGATGTTTTGATTGGGAAATATTTTTATAAAGACAATAATTATATATTTTTTCTTACTGTTAGCTGTTAGGTTGATGGGCAAGAAAGAAATTGGACAAATGCAACCAGTTGAATTAGTGGCGATAATTATTATTGCAGATGTTGCGAGTGTTCCTATGCAAAATGTTGGAACGCCTTTAATTCAGGGTATTATTCCGATATTTGCAATTTTAGTTGTAGAATTAGTTTTATCATATTTAAATATTAAATTTGAATTCTTTCACAAACTTATTTCTGGGAAACCTTCTGTATTAATTGCGCATGGGAAAATTATAGAAAAGAACTTAAAAAAACAAAGATATAGTATCGATGGCTTGTTGGAACAAATAAGAATAGTAGGTTATCAGGATATCAGAGATGTAGATTATGCTATATTAGAAACTAGTGGGCAAATTAGTGTTATTCCAAAAGCAGAAAAAATGGAAGTTACTTGTGGTGATTTAAATATAAAAAACGATTATGTGGGATATCCACGTATTGTAATAATGGAGGGTAAAGTTTACCTGAAGAATTTGAAAATGTTAGGACTTGATAAGAATTGGCTAAATAGACAGTTAAAAAAAATAAATTTAAGTCAAGAAGAAGTTTTTATTTTTGTTGTTGATGAGTCAAATAAAATTTTTTACCAGGAGAAGGTGCAAGAAGAATAAATGAAAGACGCTATTGTTATAACTGTGATATTAATTCTTGTTTTTGGAGGGGGACATTTGAGTAATGTCTATATTGAAAAGACCGCAAAAAGTTTAATGGATGAATTAAATGAAATGACAATTGGATTTGAAAAAGAAGAAAATGAAAAAATAGAAATAGTAAAAAGAGTAAAAGAAGAATGGGAAAGTATAGAGCGTGGATGGATTATTTTTGAATATCATGAAAGTGTAAATGACATAGAAGATTTACTTATAGAATGCTATACGTACTTTTTAGATAATAACGAATCTGAATATATGGTGAGTTTTGGAAGATTGAAAAGACATATTGATGATATGCAAAACAGAGGAAGTTTGACGTATGTTAACATATTTTGATTTGGGTGGCGATATTTCTTGATTTTTAACGGATTATAAGTTAAAATGTCGCTGTAAGCAAATTCCTTGCAAATGACCCATTAAAATTTTAAGGAGGTATCCGTCATGAGTGATGAACGAAGACTAAGTTTCCCAATTGTCCATGCTTTTTTCGTAGGTGGTGCGGGAGATCAGGTCACTGCATCCAATACGGTTCTCAGAATTCAAACCAGTGACGGTCGTGTTCGGTATATAATGATCGATGCGGGCGCTGCTCAGGGTGATGAAGAGTTTCGTAATCTCGAATATCCTCTCCTCGGAGAGAAAATTGAAGCGATTGTTCTGACCCATTCCCACTACGACCACGTGGGCGACCTGGCAATGCTTTATAAACATGGCTTCAGAGGCAAAGTTTACGCAAGTGGCTATGCCAAAGAGCTTATTCATACTATGCTTCTTGATGGCGCCGCAATTGCCGACAAGAAGAAAATGATGGTCAAACGTGACGAGAAAATGGTAGACAGTCTTAGAAAGCGTCTGACCAAAAAGCGTCTCAATGCCACTACTGTTCGCGACAAAAAGCAGCTTGATCAGGTTTTAAGTCAGCTTAACGAAAGCGACTATGAGCCTTTGTATACTTTCGACGATGTCGAAGGTGTTATGGAGCTTTTTGCCGAGTCTCATATGTTCAATGAATTCGAAATTTTGGATGGCATTTTCCTTAAGTTTATGCCTACCACACATCAGAACGGTGCTATCAAGGTTGAGGTTATCGTGAAAGATCCGAATGGTGAGACATATACTATGTTCTTCTCCGGTGATATCGGTCCTAACGATTCCTTGATGTACAAAAACAAATATCGCTATGAGAATGAACCTGTTGACTGCGTTGTCATGGAATCGCTGCACGGTTTGTCCGAGCCCGAAGAAACTTTGTATATTTCCATTCGCAGACTTCATGAAATTCTCAAGCGTGGTCTGCGTCAGAAGAAAACCGTCGTTTTGGTTGGCTTTTCTCTTGACCGAAACGCGATGCTGGTTAAGCTTCTGAATGATTATAAGCGCAACGCACCGGATACGGAAGTTATCGTAGACTCTCCGCTTACCATGGTTCAGCTTGGTAACTATCAGCGTGCATATGCTGAAGGTAGTATCTGGTTTAAGGACATGGGAAAAGATCCTTTTGATGTCTCCAGATTCAAGATTCTTAGTCAGTACAAGAGACATATTGAAGCTGTTATCAACGGCGAAGGTCCCCGCGTAGTTATTACTGCATCTGCTAACGGTAATGGCGGACGCATTGTGGATTATTTCGAACACGGAATTCAACGCGAAGATTACGTTTTTGTTTTCTGCGGTTGGATTAATCCGAGTAGTCCGAGTAGCCTGCTTCATGAAGCGCAGATTGGTGACCTCGTAGAGGTAAACGGTTCCAGATTTAAGAAGCGCTGCAAGACCTATCGTCTGCATGGTTTCACATCCCACGGTTATTATCCTGATTTCAAAGCGAATCTGGATGAGTTTACTGGTATTAGCACAATCATTCTTAATCATGCACGTGCCATCGACAAACTCGATATTAAAGATCGTTTGGTGGAAGAAGGATTTGGTGGAGACATCTTGATTCCTAAGATTTATCAGGCTTACGAGCTTTCTAAAGGAACTTCAAGAAAGCTTCCTCCGGATGAATGCCAGCTTATCTTTGATGAGATTTTCAATATTATGAGTTTGCCTGAATTGGCTGATGAAACCGAAATCACTCGTGAAATGCTCGTAGAGCAGGAAGAAACTGAAGAGAATGCTGAAGATGTTACTGAAGAAGTTGCATCCGAAGAATAATTTCTCTTTTGAAAAGACATATCTTGTTACACAAATTTTGTTGCACACCCTCGTAAAAGAGGGTGTGCTTTTTGATTACTGATATGATTAGTAATTTTTAAAAACTACTTTTAAATTGGTATAAATAGTGGTATTATGAGCGCGAAAGATAAAAAATCGATTTAGCAACCAAAATATTTTGAGAGGGAGGGCAAAAAGATGAAGCGGTTTTTATCTATATTCTTAGCGCTGTTAATGTTGTTTAGTGTAAACGTTACAGTGTATGCAGCAAATGACACACGGGAGGAACTTTCTTTAGCGGAGCCGACATCTGAAATTGATCAAGCTACTCTCTCAGAATTAAATAAAATGAGAGATGAGTACGAAAATCAGACAGTAACTTTGCCACCTGAAATTGACCAAGGTAGAACTGATTATGTCGAAGATGACACAGTAACTTTGCCACCTGAAATTGACCAAGGCGGAACTGACTATATCGAAGAAGATACGATAAGTTTACCGCCAGAAATCGATCGAGGTAGAACTAACTTCGTTGAAGAAGATTCGCAACTCAATTGGCAAGAAGCGGTTTGCTATCACACAAATTCGTATAAAATTTACACAGATACAGAATACGAAAAATACAACTCAAATAAACATTATTATTATGAATGGTATGAAATTCGTTGTTCTTACTGTGATGAAGTTTTAGAAGAATCGCACGAAAGTAGTAAAGAAACACATGAGTTTAGTTTGGGAATATGTAAAAGTTGTGGTTATAAAGCAAAAGAATGCGAACATCTAGAGTTCTCTGAAGAGATTGTTTACTGGAATAATAGCGGTATTTATACTGTAGAAATAATATGTGATGATTGCGATGTTAAACTGGGCGAGAAAACATATTATCCAGATGAAGAATCGGATTTAGAAGAAAAAGAAGAACTTAATTCTAACGAAGATTCAAAACAAGTACCTTCCAATTCAGAATCAACAGAAAACACAACTTCTACTCAAACAACTAGTCCAATTATTCAAGACACAAATTCAAACAAGGTAACAACTACAATCACCCAAGAGAAAGATAAAGGCACCTCTGATTTTACCGGTATTACTAATTCAACTGAGGAAAGTTCGAAAAAAGTTTATGAGCAGATTGAATTTGATGAATTGTGGATAAACCCCGATTTTTCATATTTCCAAGCAGATTGCGAAACTTTTCAATGGGATTCTTGCCCAATCATTGACTCGAAAGGAAATTTGTTAGTACCGTTAAGAGAACTTTCTCAAATTATGGGATGGCAAGTAAGTTGGGACGATGAAAAAAATCATGCCACAGTTTCAGATGGAAGCACGACAAAATTATTTATGCAAGATCTAGATGTATATGAAATAACGGTTGATGGTGACTCGAAATTTAAAAAGTTGCAGGCTGATGTTAAAAATTACAATGGAATCTTGTATGTTGATTTGGATGGTGTTCTTGATGGAACCATGTATAGCTATTACCGGATAGGTTCTTCGTATTATATCGAAGAAAGAGAAAAAGTAATAGAAAAAGTGACACAAAACGTGTATAATGGCAATGAGAATCTAGTCGGTTCAATTACTTTGATTGATGATGTAGCGCAACGAATCACTTTGAAGGAAGATGAAACCTTTGTATATCTAACGCAAAAAGAAAATTCTTATTATTATACAGTGATTGTACCTGCGGCCAATCAAGCACTTGAAGGCAACTATTATAACGGTCAACTTACTTGGGAAGGTTTGGTAGCAGAGATAATAGTAGGAGAACTTCCGATAGTTGGAACTGGAGCAGATTTTAGAGATATTGTTGCAGATTTCGATAATTGGGAATGGTCTTGGGCACATGTTGGTCAAACTGCGTTAGATGGCGTAGGAATTGTTCCTGTTTTTGGTGTTTTGAAGTATTCAGATGAAGTTGCTACATTAGCTAAAAAAAGCGGACAGGTACTAAATGAAGATGCTTTAAAAGCAACTCAAAAACTGTTAAATCAATCTGATTCAGTTGATGACATAATGGATGCTGCGCAAAGTGCGCTTAAATATTCCGACGAATATATAGCTACATCAAAAGCTGCAATAAAAAGTGTAGATGACTTAAAAGCATTAGCTAAGGATCCAGACATATATGCTGATGGTGTGTTAGAACACATATTCTACGGCAATTCACGAGGTGGTTTGCATTATAACGGGTTGAGTGGTGCGAACGGAGAGGTTGTGAGAATAAAAAAAGCGCCAAATGAGTATGGAATATATGGTGCAACAGTTTCAATTAATGGTGCTGAAAAATATTCAACATTTTTCCCAGACAATTGGACTCCACAACAAGTTCTAGATGCAATTGATGAGGCGTATGAAAAAGGGGAAATAGCAGCAAGAAGAAAAATAAAATATACTTTGGATTCTGGAGTTAGTATAGAAATTAATCTGGATAATAATGGCAAAATTAGATCTGCTTATCCAAAGTATGAAGAAGGGAGTTAAGGTATGACATTTGAATATGAAATCGCAATAAAAAATGGTTTTTTGGATATGGAAATAAAGCCAAATGAGAAAGTGACGGGATATATTGGTAATATTTCAGGTTGGTTAGAGAGTGATGCGGAGTGTTTCAGCGAGGAATATTTGACAAAAATAAAAGAAGTTCTTCAAAGTAATGGTGAAAAAGAAGAGTTGCTTTGGGGAAACGCATATAAAGCATTGATAAGAAAAGATACCACAACCATTTCTTACGATTTCGAAGACGGAAATCCTGAAATGGTTCCCTGTACTTTGCCAACTGAAATGCTTTGTGAAATCCTTGAAATCTGGATTAAAGCGTACGAAGAACATAGAGAAAAAACAAAAAAGAAAGAAGAATAATTTCAACTAACTGTATAGCTTCAAGAAAAGCCGGTGCGATTATGTGCCGGCTTTTTTCAAACTTTAAACTAAAAGGTAGATAACTTTTGAAAAAGTTAGTATAATGACTAAAAATACTTTGCTTCAAAAGGTATGTTACAGCATCAAAAGCTGCAATAAAAAGTGTAGATGACTTAAAAGCATTAGCTAAGGATCCAGACATATATGCTGATGGTGTGTTAGAACACATATTCTACGGCAATTCACGAGGTGGTTTGCATTATAACGGGTTGAGTGGTGCGAACGGAGAGGTTGTGAGAATAAAAAAAGCGCCAAATGAGTATGGAATATATGGTGCAACAGTTTCAATTAATGGTGCTGAAAAATATTCAACATTTTTCCCAGACAATTGGACTCCACAACAAGTTCTAGATGCAATTGATGAGGCGTATGAAAAAGGGGAAATAGCAGCAAGAAGAAAAATAAAATATACTTTGGATTCTGGAGTTAGTATAGAAATTAATCTGGATAATAATGGCAAAATTAGATCTGCTTATCCAAAGTATGAAGAAGGGAGTTAAGGTATGACATTTGAGTATGAATTAATATATGAGCAAGGTTTTCTTGATATTGAGATAAAGCCGAATGGAAACATATCTGGTTATCTTGGTAATATTGGAGGTTGGTTAGATTGTGATGTTGCTTCTACAGGTTGGAGAGACTTAGCAAAAATAAAAGAGTTTTTACTAAATCCAAATGAAGAAGAAATTATGTTGGGCTCAAATGCTTATACAGTATTGGTGCACAAAGAAACAACAACAATTTCTTATGATTTTGAAGAAGAAAATCCTGAAATGGTTCCCTGTACTTTGCCAACTGAAATGCTTTGTGAAATCCTTGAAATCTGGATTAAAGCGTACGAAGAACATAGAGAAAAAACAAAAAAGAAAGAAGAATAATTTCAACTAACTGTATAGCTTCAAGAAAAGCCGGTGCGATTATGTGCCGGCTTTTTTCAAACTTTAAACTAAAAGGTAGATAACTTTTGAAAAAGTTAGTATAATGACTAAAAATACTTTGCTTCAAAAGGTATGTTACAGCATCAAAAGCTGCAATAAAAAGTGTAGATGACTTAAAAGCATTAGCTAAGGATCCAGACATATATGCTGATGGCGTATTAGAGCACATATTCTACGGCAATTCTCGAGGTGGTTTGCATTATAACGGGTTGAGTGGTGCGAACGGAGAGGTCCTTGAAATTGTCGATGAGGCAAACGAACTCGGAGTGTATACAGCGAAGGTAAAAATAGATGGAAAGGTTTATCCCAAACCCAAAACATTTTTCCCTGATAGCTGGACACCAGAGCAAGTGTTAGATGCAATTGACGAGGCGTATCATAAAGGAACTTTTTATGCAGATTCGAATCAAATTGAATATACTATGAAATCTGGAATTATGCTAGAAATAAATTTAAATAAAAACGGTAAAGTTGTTTCGGCGTATCCTGTTCATAAGTAAGGAGGAAAAATGGAATTACAATATTCATTTGTTGAAGTCGGTGGAGGAATTATTTTTAGACTAGAACCAAACGAAAAAGTTATAGGATATCATCATAATATAGGTGGTTGGTTATCTTGCGATGTTGCTTCTACAGGTTGGAGAGATTTAGCGAAAGTAAAAGAGTTTTTAACTAATCCAAATGAAGAAGAAGTTATGCTGGGTTCAAATGCTTATACCGTACTAGTACACAAAGATACAACAACAATTTCTTATGATTTTGAAGAAGAAAATCCTGAAATGGTTCCATGTACTTTACCAACTGAAATGCTTTGTGAAATCCTTGAAATCTGGATTAAAGCATACGAAGAACATAGAGAAAAAACAAAAAAGAAAGAAGAATAATTTCAACTAACTTTATAGCTTCAAGAAAAGCCGGTGCGATTATGTGCCGGCTTTTTTCTTTACTTTAAAGAGTGTCCCCAATTGCTGAAATTCAAACTTGGGGGACAGTCCTTGTAATAAAAAAATTTGATGACAAGGAGTGTCCCTAAAGTACGAAATGAGGTTTGCAAAGAGGGGGTTTTGTGGTAATATATTAGTGGCAAAAAGGAGTGAGAAAGATGAGTAAAAAAGTTGCCTTTTACACATTAGGATGTAAAGTTAATCAATACGAAACAGATGTTATGACTAGCATATTTGAAAAAGATGGCTATAATGTTGTTGATTATGAAGAATATGCAGATGTTTATATAGTAAATACATGTACAGTAACAAATATGAGCGATAGAAAATCTAGACAAATTTTACGTCGTGCAAAAGAGATTAATCCAGACGCGGTTTTGTGCGCGGTTGGTTGCTATGCACAAGTTGCTAAAAATGTATTAGAAGAGTTAAAAGAAATTGATATTATACTTGGAACAAATGATAAGAGAGAAATCTTATCCATAGTAAATAAGTTCTTAGATGATAAAGAAAGATATTCTAAAGTAACAGATATCCTTTCAGAAAGAAAGTATGTTGAATGGAATGAAAAACCACATTCGCTAAAAGCACGTGCTGAAATAAAAGTGCAAGATGGGTGTGATAGGTATTGTACATATTGTTTGATTCCTTATGCACGTGGACCTGTTAGAAGTAGAGATATGAATAATGTTTATGAAGAAATTAAACATGTTGCAAAAACAGAAATTAAAGAAATTGTTATTACAGGAATTCACATTTCTTCTTACGGTAAAGATTTGGCAGATAAACCTAAACTTATAGATTTACTAGAGAAGATAAGTGATATAGACGAAATCGAAAGAATACGTCTAGGTTCACTAGAGCCTTTAATTATAGATGAAGAATTTGTAACAAGATTAAAAGCTTTGCCAAAAGTTTGCAATCATTTTCATTTGTCTTTACAAAGTGGTTGTGATGAAACTTTAAAAAGGATGAACAGGAGATATACAACGGCAGAGTTTAAAGAAAGAGTAGAACTATTAAGAAAGCACATGCCAGATGTTGCATTAACAACAGATATTATTGTTGGTTTCCCAGGTGAGACGGACGAAGAATTTGAACAAACATATAACTTCTTAAAAGATATTAAATTTTCTAAGATGCATGTGTTTAAATATTCTCCTCGTATTGGCACAAAAGCGGCCGAATTTCCAAATCAAATTGATGGCACGAAGAAAGATTCGCGTAGCGAAAAACTTTTAGAATTATCTGAAAATAACGAAAGAGAATTTGCAAGTAAACATATTGGAAAAGAAATAGATGTTTTATTTGAAAATGGACATGATGGACATACTACAAATTACATAGAAGTATATTCAGAAAACGAGAAAGAATTAAATAAGATTCTAAAAGTTGTTCCGACTAGATTTGAAAACGGAAAGCTAATAGTCTAAGATTTTAAAATACGGAAATCATAATTTTAATTAACATATAGATAAAAACAAACGGAGGTAATGAGGATGAGTACAGAAGAAAGATTAGTTGACAGCGTTGATAGACTTAAAGAAGTCATTCAAGAAGTACGAGCTGCAGAAGCTGAATTTGCAAAGTTTTCGCAAGAGCAAGTTGACGAGATTTTCAGAGCTGCTGCTATGGCTGCAAACCACGCAAGAATATTGCTTGCTAAGCTTGCAGTTGAAGAAACAAAAATGGGAGTTGTAGAAGATAAGGTTATTAAAAATCATTATGCAACGGAATATATCTACAACAAATACAGAACAGAAAAAACTTGTGGTGTGGTTGAAGAAGATCCTGTGTATGGAATTAAAAAGATTCTTGAACCGGTTGGAATTTTAGGAGCTGTTATTCCTACAACAAATCCAACATCAACAACAATTTTTAAAACATTACTTGCTTTAAAAACAAGAAATGGAATTATTATAAGTCCACATCCAAGAGCAAAGAATTCTACAATTGCTGCAGCTAAAATTGTTTTAGAGGCTGCGGTAAAGGCTGGCGCGCCTGAAGGAATCATTGCTTGGATAGATGTTCCATCATTAGACTTAACAACTTGCTTAATGCAATCGGTTGATTTGATACTTGCAACTGGTGGCCCAGGAATGGTTAAGTCAGCATATTCAAGTGGAAAACCAGCACTTGGCGTTGGAGCGGGTAATACACCTGCAATAATTGATGATACTGCCGATATAACTTTAGCGGTAAACTCAATTATCCATTCTAAAACATTTGATAACGGAATGATTTGTGCATCTGAACAATCAGTTATAGTTTTGGATAAAGTTTATGAAGTAGCAAAAGCAGAATTTGCGAAAAGAGGTTGTTATTTCTTAAACCCAGAAGAAACTGAAAAGGTAAGAAAAACAATTATCATAAATGGTGCGCTAAACGCAAAAATAGTTGGACAAAAAGCACACACAATAGCAGAACTTGCTGGTATATCAGTACCAGAAAACACAAAAATTTTAATAGGTGAAGTTGAAAGCGTAGAACTTTCTGAAGAGTTTGCACACGAAAAATTATCTCCTGTACTTGCTATGTATAAGGCGAATGATTTTGATGATGCAGTAAGTAAAGCGGCAAGACTTGTTGAAGATGGTGGTATTGGTCATACATCTTCACTATATATAAATACAGTAACTGAAAAAGAAAAAATGGCTAAGTTTTTTAACAGCATGAAAACATGTAGGGTCCTTATTAATACGCCTTCATCTCAGGGTGGTATTGGAGATATCTACAACTTTAAATTAGCTCCATCACTTACTTTAGGTTGTGGTTCTTGGGGTGGAAATTCAGTTTCTGAGAATGTTGGAGTTAAACACTTATTAAATATTAAAACTGTTGCTGAGAGGAGAGAGAATATGCTTTGGTTTAGAGCGCCTGAAAAGGTTTATATAAAGAGAGGTTGTTTACCAGTAGCTTTAGAAGAACTAAAACACGTATTAGATAAAAAGAGGGTATTTATAGTTACAGATAACTTTTTATTCGAAAATGGATATACAAAATGTATTACAGATAAACTTAATGAATTAGGAATAGATCACGCAACATTTTCAAACGTAGAACCAGATCCAACATTTGCTTGTGCAGTTGAAGGTGTTAAATTAATGAATAGTTTTAAACCTGATTGTATTATTGCAATTGGTGGGGGTAGCCCAATGGATGCTGCGAAAATTATGTGGGTAATGTACGAACATCCTGAAGTAGATTTCATGGATTTAGCTATGAGATTTATGGATATCAGAAAGAGAGTTTATTCATTCCCTAAGATGGGCGAAAAAGCATATTTCATTGCAGTACCAACTTCTGCTGGAACAGGTTCTGAGGTAACACCGTTTGCTGTTATAACAGATGAAAAGACTGGTACTAAATATCCGCTTGCCGATTATGAATTAATGCCTAAAATGGCAATTGTGGATGCAGATTTAATGATGAACGCACCAAAAGGTTTAACATCAGCTTCAGGTATCGATGCTGTAACTCATGCTTTAGAAGCTTATGCATCAATGCTTGCAACTGAATATACAGACGGACTTGCAAAAGAAGCATTAAGAAATATTTTTGAATATCTTCCAAGAGCCTATGAAAAAGGTGCAGAAGATCCAGAAGCAAGAGAAAAAATGGCTAATGCAGCAACAATGGCTGGTATGGCATTCGCTAATGCATTCTTAGGAGTATGTCACTCAATGGCTCATAAGTTAGGTGCATTCCATCACTTACCACATGGTGTTGCTAATGCTTTACTAATTGAAGAGGTAATTAAATTTAATAGAGTTGAAGTTCCAACAAAAATGGGAACATTCTCTCAATATGCTCATCCACACACATTAAGAAGATATGCTGAAGTTGCAGAAGCATTAGGTTTAGGTGGAGCAAATGATGATGAGAAAGTAGATAACTTAATTAAAGCTATTGCTGAATTAAAAGAAAAAATCGGAATTAAAAAATCAATTAAAGAATATGGAATCGACGAACAAGATTTCTTAAATAGATTAGACGACATGGTAGAGCAAGCATTTGATGATCAATGTACAGGTGCAAATCCAAGATATCCATTAATGGAAGAAATAAAAGAGATGTATCTAAACGCATACTATGGAGGTGAAAGATAATGGAATATAATTTAAATAATCCAATAGCTGAAAGAGCTACAAAGACTGTTTATAGAGATGGCGATAAAACAATTAAGTTATTCGTTGAGAATTATTTAGAATCAAACATTCTAAATGAAGCATTAAACCAAACAAGAGTAATCGAAGCAACAGATTTAAATATTCCTAAATTAATCGAAGTAGGAAAGATAGGCAATAGATGGGCGTTAGTTTTTGAACATGTTGATGGGACACCACTTAATGTTTTGATGGAACAACATCCAGAAAAAGAAGATGAATATTTAAATTTATTCGTAGATTTACAATTGATGATTCAAGAACGTACAGCTCCATTACTAAATAGAATTAAGGATAAATTTAAAAGAAAATTACACCATACAAATTGTATTGAAGAAAATACAAAATTTGATTTAATGCAAAGACTTGAAGGATTAGAAAATTTAACACAACTTTGTCATGGAGATTTTAATCCAAGTAACATTATTATAAAAGAAGACGGAACAGCTTTTATAATTGACTGGTCACACGTTACAAGAGGAAGTGGCGCAGCGGATGCAGCTAGAACATTCTTATTATTTTCTATGGAGGGAAAAACTGAACTTGCAGATAAGTATATGAACTTGTTTGCAGAAAAGAGTGGGGTAACAGTTAGAAATATTCAAAGGTGGATTCCAATAGTTGCTGCAACCCAAATGACAAAAGAAAAACCAGAAGAAAGAGAATTTTTAAGCGGTTGGATAAACGTTGTTGATTTTGAATAGAATGGAGAATTATATGAGATATATAGTTTTTTCGGACATTCATGGTTCGTTATATTATGCTAATAAGATGAAAGAAATTATCGAAAAAGAAAATGCAGATAAAGTTATATTATTAGGCGACTTATATTATCATGGTCCTAGAAATCCATTGCCAGAAGAATATAATCCAATAGGAGTATCACAAATTTTAAATTCTTTTAAAGATAAAATAATTTGCGTTAAAGGAAATTGTGATGCAGAAGTTGATGAAATGATTTCAGAATTTTCTTTTAATGATCATGTTGAACTAGAAATAGGAAATAAAAAATATTATTTCACTCATGGTCATCACGAGAATAAAGATAATATACCAGAAGGAATCGATGTATTAGTTTATGGGCATTTTCATACAGGTTTTATTGAAGAGGTTAATGGAGTGATTTGTGTAAATAGTGGATCGATAACATTACCAAAGAACGATACACCTCATAGCTATTTGATAATAAATGAAGAAGGAATTAAGCTAAAAGATATTGATGGCAATATAATAAAATCACATAATACGCAATTAAATTAAAAAGTCAATTCTTGTATTAAAAATATTTTATAATAAAATAATTTATAGATTAAACAAGGTAATTAACCTAGATATTAAGAAACAAAGGAGTAATTAAAATGATAGTAAATGAAGAAAAAAGAGCAAAATTTATGGAGTTTGCAGGAAAAAGAGTAAACAACGTTATGCATGATATGCAAATATTAGAGCCAATGGCAAGAAGTGCGGCTTATGATTTTACAAGACAAGACGTAGATGAAATGTTTGCAGCAATGCAAGAAACATTAAATGCTGTTAAAGCTGAATATGAAAAGAAATTTGAAGAGAAAGCTAGAAGCGAAAAGAAAGTATTTTCTTTTGGACAAACTACAACTCCTGTTGCAAGTGCTACAACAGCATCAGCAGTTGCAGAAGTAGCAGTGGCAACAGCAACTGAGGCTGTTCCAGTAGTTGAAGCTTCTGAAGTTCTTGAGAGTGTTGAAACAGCAGCAAATGATACAACAACTTTCTAAATATAAAAGTATTGTATTATTAAGCGACCTTTAAGGTCGCTTTTTTTTGCTATTATGAATCGGAAGAATAATTGGTTGCAAATTATTTCCTTTTTTGATATAAATAAACTATATGTGAATATTTGTGGGGGATAAAAATGAAAAAAATTGAAGCAAGTATTTTGATGTTGATAATGTTATTAGGGATTAGCAGTTTTTGTTATGCAGATGTTGTCTATATGTCATCAGCTATCGATGTGGCTTTTGAAGTTATAGGTGAGTACACGGAATTAGTTGGGAATTTTTATATTATAATTCCATTAATTATTTTATATGGTATTTTGATTAAAGTAATATTGAAAAGAAACAAAGAAAAAAGTAAAAAAAGCAAAATAGTAAAATGTGTAGGGGTTTTTGTTTCTATAATATTAATTTCAATAGCAATAGGGTATATAAAAAAAACTATTATTATTAATACTGATATCAATATAAAGTACGGTTATGAGGATAAGTCAAAGAATGTTATAATAGAACCCCAATATGACTATGCAGAAGATTTTTATGAGGACGTTGCTAAAATCGGATTTGAAAAAGTTTTTGATGTATCCATTGCGCATTATCATGGGGTTAGCAATAAATTTTTATATGGATACATAAGAGATAATGGAGAAATCCTATTACCTCCATTATACGTAGAATTGAGTGCTTTTGATAAAGAGTATGCATATGGATTAAAATTAGTTGAGGTGAGAAAAGATAAAGAATATAATGAACTTCTTTCAAAATACGCTGAAAATGATGATATGAAAATATTTGAAAAAGAATATTTTGAAAGATATAAACATATAGGTTTACTTGAATATCTTGGCAGGTATCAAAAAATAGACAGGAGTGGAAATGTAGAGAATATAACAAAAGAAGAATATGATAAAGCTACTAAGAAGATATCTGATAGAGAAACGCAAGAAAATTCCGAAATATTATTAAAAAAAGATATAGACATAAAATATTCGCTAAGAGACATATTGCTTGATTCTATAATACCTTGTATAACAGCCATAATTGCAATACTTATTATATCGAGAATGATTAAGAAGGAAGAAAAGAATGATAGAGTTAATATTATGTAGTATGTTAATATCTTTTTTCTTAACAATAATGATTGAATTTATTATTATGGAGCTTATTATAAGAGAAAAGAAGAATTATTTAAAAGCTTTCATTCTTATAAATTTAATAACGAATCCAACTATTGTTTTAATTTATAGCATATTATATTTAATAAATTTTAAATATATTTTAGTAATTACAATTATTCTAGAAGTGATTGTTGTAGTGATAGAAGGAAAGTTATACAAGGTATTTCTTAATGAAAATAAAAATATATGGTACGTAAATTCATTAATATTAAATTCTTTTAGTTATTTGTTGGGCTGCATCATATCAAAATAAAAGGAACCATAATGAAGAAAATATTTTTAATAAGTTTTTATATGATTATCGTTATATTTATATTTACATTTGCTTTTAATTTAAATATAAATTTTATTGACAATAGTAGCGGTTTCGTAGAATGTGTTGGAAATAAACAACTAGTTTTATTAGAAGAGTGTAAAGAATGTATAAATGTGCCACACACGAATTTAAAAGCTATTGTAGAAAAAATTGACGATGATGTAATAATTTTTAAAATTTCAGATTACGGAAAGACATATTTAAAAACAGAGACCATTTCTGTAAAAAATAATGATAAATATAATTTGAATATAGGAGAAAAAGTTTTTTTAAAATTTATTTTTTTAAGTATAAAAGAAGATATTATCGAGTATGAAAATTTGGAAATTTATAAAAAAGTAGATATTTCAGATTATTTAAAAAATGCTAAAAATGATAGTTTTTTATATTATAAAAATGAGATTCTTTATAAAATAAATGGAAAAAGTTTTAAATATAATGATTATTACTATTTTTGTATAGATGGAGTAAAGTTAGATGAGTCTTATGAAAATATTATAAATAAAACTTTACTTATAGAAGAATATAAATCTATTTTTTCTATCTGGTATAATACATTAAATTCACAGGAAACTATCTTTCAAATTATTATAGAAGATTATATAGGTGAAAAATGAAAAAGAAAATATTTATAGTAAGTACGTATACGATATGTCACTTTATAGTGGATTTTTTATGTGCGTTTTTTATTGTGAATTTATTACCAATGTCTAATTATACAGAGAACTATTGGGTTGCAATATTATTATATAATTTCTTTGCTTTTGCTTTTCAGGTACCACTGGGAATGCTAATTGATAAATTTAAAATAAATAATTATATAGGAATTAGCGGAATATCTTTAATTAGTTGTGTGTATTTATTATTCTTTAAAAATATTATATTAAATGCTTGTATCTTAGGGATTGGAAATGCCTTATTTCATTTAGACGGTGGAATAAATATCTATAGAATCTCAGATGGGAAATGCGCGTTAAACGGAATTTTTGTTTCTTCTGGTGCGTTAGGAATTTTCTTAGGAATGAATATAAAATTAACATTTATGATGTTACCGTTTTTGTTAATTATTCTAGCTATAATTTTACTATTTGTTGTAAGTGAATTTAACGAAGAGAATATCTTAATAGAAAAAGAAACGGTGTATGATAGAAAACATGTAATTTTAATTACTTTTTTCGTTGGCATTTCAATAATTGTAAGATCAATAATTGGTAGTGTATTAGTATACGATTGGAAAATAACTTTTTCTCATGGACTTATATATGCAATATGTGTTGTTTTAGGAAAGTTTTTTGGAGGAATTATTGGCGATAAAATTGGTTTGTCAAAAATAATAAACGTATCCTTTATATTATCTGGTATTACTTTGTTAATTGGATACAAATATAGTTGGTGTGGCTATTGGGGAATATTAGTTTTTAATTTCCCAATGGCAATTACTTTAACAATGTTGGAAAATCTTCTAAAAACTAAGTTAGGATTAGCTGTTGGGCTAAATACCATGTTTTTGTTTTTTGGTTTTTTAGTAAACTATATCGATATGCAAATGAAAAGCGTCTTAATTATAGTAGGAAGCGTTTTTGTGGCAATTATTACAACAAATATAGCTTTAAAAACATATAACAAGTTTATAAATACACCATCAAGCGACCGTTAAGGTCGCTTTTTTATTGCATGATGGTTTAACATAGATATGTCACAGTAAGAAATAAAAAAAGGAAATACCCGTA
>CAZEVD010000022.1:0-28134 GCA_964515475.1 uncultured Eubacteriales bacterium | reverse complement strand
TCGGTACTCTCTTTCAATATTTATTTTTGTGACATATCTATTTTAAACCTATAAATTCCCTGCAGTTTTATCTGCAGGGAAAATATTTTGTTTTTTAGTCGGGGATGCTACTTGCGAGCTGATAATTGCTATAGGTAGAATCGTAAGTGACATCCTTAATTTGCGTGATGAAATTCGGAATTTCATATGCCGAAGCTTCAGAAGAAAGTTCGACTTCGAGGATTGCTTTGTCGCCCCAGAATGGGTAGACATCGAGCTCATAATAAAGGTTGTGATAAATGAAGCAGTAGCGGGTTTTCTTGATTTGACGTTTTTGACAATCTGTTTCAAATAAGTAATTGAGATATTCTTTTTCGGTGATTTTACGTTCGATTTCCACTCTTACACCGGGACGAATAGATTTCTTTTCAGTATAGAAGAAAGTGTAATCACCTTCGATACCACGCATGCGGATTCGCCTTTCAAGTCCACTGCCATCATCGCAAAGGTAAGTCTGAATAATTTGCTGTTCAGAAACTTTGGTGAAAAGCGAGATTTCAGTGATGCTTGGTTTCTTGACAAGGAATTTCTTTTCGATTTCGAGAGGTGTAGGTTTACCAAGAATTGCGAAAATTTCTGCCAAAACACGGTTAATCTTGGTGTTAAAGTCGGTGCTATTGTCTACAATGCGAAGATGAGGGTGGCCTGTCCAACTGTTTTGCAAAGCTTGGTCTGCCTTTCTTGCATCTTCTAAATCTTCATGACGTGCAGGGTTACTTTCTTTATTTGCGATATATGCTTCTTCAGCGCCGTTTGCAGCGGTCACCATGTGAATTACTGCATCATATTTGTTCATGAGTCTATTGTAAAAAGTTTGGTTGCGTTTGAAGATTTCAGCAACATCATCAATGTCTGAGTAAGCGAGTCCATCGATAAGACCTCTGTCATACATGATGACGACATTTTCTTCTTCGCATTTTTCAGCAGCTTCATCGTAAATATCTTCTTTGAAAGACTGAAGCCTGAAAAGCATGTTTTGGAATTCGACGTTTGGATATTCAAGAAGTTTGATACCACCGCTGTACATTTCGGTGAAAGTTTCTGGCACGAAGAAAACTTTGTAGCCAAGGTTTGTGAGTTCGGCATCTATGCGCGCGAAAGCAGTTGTTTTGCCTGCGCATGGTCCGCCTGTGAGCACTATCCGATGAATATTTTTCACTTGAGCGTTCCTCCTTATAAACGTTATTTGATACAGAGAGAGTATAACAGCGAAAAGGCAAAAAGGCAATAAAAAAGACACTTCATTTAGTGAAGTGTCAAAAACAGCTAGGACTCGAACCTAGAATTTCTCAAACAAGACGTTTTTCCTACTAACTCCTGTTTAAAGTATTATATCATCAATTTTGTGTTTGCATCAATATAATTCTAATTTACAGTTGTGACCAGAATTGTCGAAAAATAACGAATGAAAGTTTTTGACTAGAATAAGTGTCGAATGTATATTTGAATTATCCTTTCTAAAAGGAAATCTTTAAGGAAGGAGGGTAACAAATGCGTGATTTACTAAAGAAAATCTTAATACTAACATTAATAATTTACATATTATTTGAAAATGTTGTGTATTAAGGCAAGAAAAAAGACTAGAGTTAGGGCTCTAGTCTTTTTTTTATAACAAATGCGTGAGATTTATCTCTAAATCTATTTGAATTATATCATCATACCAATATGTTGTCAAACACTAGAATGTCAACTCATTTGGCATAGGATAAGGCACTTTATTAGTTTTGTATTGTCTGTCACATTCGAATATAAAATTTTGAATTTCTTGCTTTGGAATACCGTGTTCTTTTAGAGTTTGTATTAATTCTTGTCTTATATATTTAACATTAAAAAAATCGTCCATTGAAGTTATATTTGCATTCATAAATAATCCCTCCTAATTCGTTAAGAAAAATTGTATCACATTAATTAAAAATAATATACAACAAAATATACTTTTATTTTGTTTAATTTGATAGAAGAATATGTTATAATTTTTGACGTGAAATGGCGTAATTTAAAGGAAATAAGTTATGTCGATAAAGGAGTTGGTTTTATGGATTTATTTGGCAAAAAAGCAAAGCAAAATGAACAACGTGACATTAACAAAAAGTTTTTAATGTATGAAAATGTGATTTGTTATATTGCATTAATTTCATTTCTTACTTTGATCTTTGCAGCTGTATATGCAACCGAAATTCTTGCATGGCGCATTGGCATGATTACGATTGCATTTGTTGTACTTATAATTGCAGTGATATTTGGCATAAAAATTGAAGCAGAAGCTGGGTTTTATGAGTGTGCTAAATGTGGTCATAGACATGTTCCTAAATATTGGGGTGTGCTTTTGGCACCACATGTTGGTAGAACAAGATATATGAGATGTCCAAAATGTGCAGAAAAAAGTTGGCAAAAGAAAAGACTTACTGAGAAAGAAGATTAGTTTTTGGAGGTTATTATGAATAAGTATTTGTACGAGAAAATTTCTGGGTATGTTCCTTATGATGAGAAAGAAAAAGAGGATAAAGAAGTTATTTTAGATTTTATTGCAAACAATGAAGATGTATTAACAAGAAATAATAAAATCGGACATATGACTACATCAGCTTGGATCACTAACAAGGATAGAACGAAAGTACTTATGATTTATCACAATATTTATGATGCTTGGGCATGGGTTGGTGGACATGCTGATGGAGATGAAAATTTACTTCATGTTATAAATAAAGAGATTGAAGAAGAAACTGGATTAACTAATGTAAAACTTTTGCAAGATGGAATATATGGCGTGAATATTGTTACTGTAGATAATCATATTAAAAGAGGAAAGATAGTAAATTCACATCTTCATTTTGATGTTGAATATTTATTTGAAGCAAGTGAAGATGAAATTTTAAGAATTAAAGAAGATGAAAATAGTGGCGTTAAATGGATACCAATAGATGAACTTGAAACATGTAATACTGAAATAAAGATGAAACATATTTATAGAAGATTAGCAGAAAAATTAAAAAATTCTAATATATAAATTGGAGGATACCAAAATGGAAGAAGTAAAAATTAATGGAATATACAGACATTTTAAAGGAGATTTGTATTTGGTAGAAGATATAATCTATCACTCAGAAACAGAAGAAAAAATGGTAGCATATAGAGCTTTGTATGGTGATAATAAATTATGGTGCAGACCTTATGATATGTTTTTAGAAGTTGTAAATAAGAATGGACAAGAACATAGATTTGAATTGCAAGAAGTAAAAAGTGTGAAGGAATAAGTAGGTGTAAGCTTATGGGATATTTTGAAGAACATCCAGAAAAATATTTGTTATCTACAGGAACTACTTTATGCCAAATTTTTGGAGATAAAGAAAATGCAAGTGCTAGCGTTGCTTTAGTAAAAATGGATAAAGCAAGTAAAGGTGTACTTCATTATCATGATAACATTACGGAAATATATTTCTTTTCTAATGAAAAGGGAGTTATAAATATTAATGGCCATGAACATGAAGTTGAAGCAGGAGATTGTTATGTGATACCTGCTAACAATACTCATTTTGTTGATGCTAGAAATAACATGAATTTTGTTTGCGTATGCACGCCACCATGGACTGAATCACATGAATTTGTAGTTGATACTTTTATAAGTGAGAATGATTATAGTAAGGTACCTAACTATGGTGTTGTTTTCGAAAATGAAAAATTGAAAGTTGAATACAGTGCTCTTGATGATAGTGATGTAATCAACAAAGTGGTAGATGCAGATGTGAGAGAAGTTTATTACTTTGCTAAAGGAAAAGGTACACTAACAATTGATGGAGAAGAAAATGCAATTCATGAAGGTGAAGGATTCGAATTAAAATCAGGTCAACATATTGAAATTAAAGCTAATGAAAAAATAATATATATGAATGTTATAGATAGAGTATAGGAGTGTATGTAATGGAAAACTTAGAAAAAGAAATTCAAGAGATAAAAGCAAGAAATGCTAGAGTAGAACTAGATAAAAAATGGGAAACAAGTGGCACTAGAAAACTTTGTATCGGTATTTTAACATATGTTGTAGTTATTATTTATTCATATTCTATAAGTAAAATTTCAAATATATGGCTTAGTTCACTTGTACCAGTAATAGGTTTTGAACTTTCTACATTATCTTTAAAAGCTGTTAGAAAAGTATGGGAGAAAAAGATTAAATAATGAATATATTAAAACCACAAAAAGTTTTATTTAACAATTTAAGAAAGATAGAAGATTTTGCGTCAGAGTTAAAAAATGATATTGAACTAGAAAATATAACAGTAGAAAATTGTTTTTTAGAAAATCCAATTGTATCTGAAATTAATATAGAAAAAGCAATACTAAAAGGTGTATCAATAGTAGGTGGAAATCTTGAGAAAAGTTCATTTACAGATGTGGAATTTCTTAATTGTAATTTTTCAAACACATCATTTGAAAACTCTAGTTTTGTAAGATGCGAATTTAATAATTGCAAACTTACTGGTTGTAATTTTGTAGATAGTAGATTGTATAATGTTTGTTTTGAAGAAACGAATATGAACTACGCAAATTTGTCTTTAGCAAGTATTGAAAATATACTATTTAAAAACGCTGGTCTTAAGAGTGCAAACTTTCAAGAAAACAAACTTAAAAATATAGCTTTTAAAGAAGCTGACTTAACAAGCGCCAATTTCTTTAAAACATCATTAAAAGGAATTGATCTATCAGACGCGATTATTGATGGAATCAATATTTCATTAGAAGATATCCGTGGAGCGGAAATAGGCGAGTATCAGGCTGGAGATTTGTTATATTTAATTGGAGTTAAGATTAAGTAAACTTGTGGACCACTAGGGGGACGGACTCACTATGGACCACTTCTCAACATATTTTGTATTGCGTTAAAAAGTGGTCCATTGAACCTGTTCTCTCTAAGGTGTTTTTTGAAAAAAATACCAATATATTCCAAATGAATCTAGGACAAATACTAAAAAAATCCCAAAATCCCCCAACTTTTTGCTTGACATTAAGTTTTAAGGGGGTTATAATAGGACCAGTTCAAGAAGAAGTCAACCACTTCTCACCGTCATAAAGAGATATGAACGGTTAGCAATAATTAGTATTTGATTTACGAGTTATTTGTGTGGTATGGCTTAAGATTGATCTTAAGTCTTTTTTTATGCCCAATATGAGCATAGGGCTTTAAAAATTTGAGGGAGGTTGATTTGTATCAAACAAGAACTTTCTATAAATGAAGAAATCGTAGCGAAAGAAGTCAAAGTTATTGACGAAAACGGAGAACAACTTGGAGTTTTACCAATTGCTGATGCTTTAAAAATAGCAGAAGAAAGAGAATTAGATTTAGTTGAGGTTGCTTCAAATGCAAATCCTGTAGTTTGTAAAATCATGAACTACGGTAAATACAAATATGAGCAAGCTAGAAAAGAAAAAGAATCTAAAAAGAAACAAAAAGTTGTTGAGGTTAAAGAAATTCGTTTATCATCAACAATCGACACACATGACTTTGAATTTAAAGCAAAAAATGCTAGAAAATTCTTAGAGTCTGGTGACAAAGTAAAAGCAACGATTAAGTTTAAGGGTAGAGAAGTTAATAATACAGCTTTTGGCGCAAGTGTTTTGACTAAGTTTGCTGAAGCACTAAGTGATGTTGGTTCAGTAGATAAGGCTCCAAAACTTGAAGGCAGAAGTATGATACTTATGATTAATCCAAAAAACCAACAATAATTTAATTAATATATTTGAAGGGAGTAAGAAAATCATGCCTAAAATGAAAACACACAGAGCTACTGCAAAAAGAGTTAGCTTAACAGGTACAGGAAAAGTAAAAAGAAACAGAATGAACAGAAGACACTTATTAAATGCAAAAACTGCTAAGAGAAAAGCAAGATTAAGAAGACCAACAACAGTTGATAAAACAATGGAAGCAAATGTTAAGAAAATGCTACCATACGCATAGTTTAGAGAAAATATAAATAGGAGGTTAATGTAAAATGGCAAGAGTAAAAACTGCAATGATTACAAGAAAAAAACATAAAAAAGTTTTAAAAATGGCTAAAGGTTACTATGGCGCAAAAAGCACAAGATTCAGAATGGCTAAACAAGCTGTTATGAAATCTTTACAATATGCATATGTTGGAAGAAGATTAAAGAAAAGAGATTTCAGAAAACTTTGGATTTCAAGAATCAATGCTGCTGCTAGAGCTAATGGAATCAACTACAGCACATTAATTAATGGAATGAAAAAAGCTAACATCAACATCAACAGAAAAATGCTTGCTGAAATGGCTGTTAATGATCCAGCTGGTTTCGCACAAGTTGTTGCTGCAGCTACTAAATAAGTTTATAAAACTTTTGAGACATCGTAAGATGTCTCTTTTTTTGGATCAATCAGTCTCATCGGGGACAGTCCTAAAAAGGACACTTTTGTAAAATCGAAGATTTTCAAAAACAAAATTTTCAAGTGTCCTTTTTAGGACTGTCCCCGATGAGACTGATTGGTCCGATTTTTGTTCTAAAACATTCCTTTGTTCATACATTTTTATGGACAAGGAGGTTTTAGAAATATGATTAAGTTTATAATGTTCTTTTTTATTCTTATGGTTATTTGTTTTGCTACGCCTACACTGTTTTTATGGGATGTTATTAATTTAGATGTTGGCGAGTTTTTCACTAATATAAATGAATCTGGTGAAGAACAAAATATACCAGAAAATAGTAAGGATACTAATATAAATATAGAAGAAAAAGATACTATTAAACTTTTAATAACCGGGGAGAATAAGATTGTTGAAATGCCGTTTAATGATTATTTAATAGGTGTGCTTATTGGAGAAGTGCCAGCAACTTATGAATTAGAAGCTATTAAAGCGCAAGCAGTTGTTGCTCGTACGTATACAATGCACAAATTAAAATATAATCCTTCAGCTCATGAAGGTGCAGACATGTGTGATGATATTAATTGTTGTCAATGTTTTAAAACTAAGGAGTATGCTTTTGCGTCGTGGGATGATGAGGAGGAAAATGCAAAATGGGCTAAGCTTTCGGAAGCTGTTACCTCAACTTCTGGAGAATATATTACGTATGATAATGATATTATTGCAGCATATTTTCATGCGCATAGCGGAACAAAAACAGAAGATGTTAAATATGTTTGGGGAAACGAAGAAATACCTTATTTAAAAAGTGTAGAGGCTAAAGAAGATTATCCTTTTGAGGATTCATTAATATTTTCTAAAATTGAATTGAATGAAAAAATTAAAAGTAAGTATCCTAATTATAGTGGAGAAAAGTTAGAAATTGTTGACTATACAGGAAGTAATAGGGTTAACAAAGTAAAATTTGGGGATTTTGAAATGAAAGCAACTGAGTTAAGAAGCTTGTTAGGCTTACGTTCTACTAATTTCAAAATTACTTATGATGAAGAAGGAAATATAACCTTTAACACAATTGGGTATGGACATGGTGTTGGTATGAGTCAAGAAGGTGCAAATGCTATGGCAAAAATAGGTGCGACATACGAAGATATTGTAAAGTATTATTACCAAGGTGTGGAATTGTATAAAGCAAATAAATTATTGTGAAATACCACGTATTAATATATAATTGCCTCATGAAATGGGGGATTTAAATGGCTAAATTAATACTTGCTTCTGGATCTAAGTGGAGAAAGCAACTTTTAGAAATGTCTGGTTTTAATTGTGAAGCGATACCAAGCAATTGTGATGAAAATATTGAATATACGAATCCAAATGATTATGTTTTAGAACTTTCAAAAGAAAAAGCAGAAGATGTTGCTTCAAGATGTGCCGAAGGTATAATTATTGCTGCTGATACTATTGGACATTTAGACAATAAAAGATTTGAAAAGCCTAAAGATAGAGCGGAAGCTTTTAATTTTATGAGAGAACTTTCTGGGAAAACAAATGATTTTGTTACAGGTGTTACTATTATTGATCTATATCAAGATAAAAGGGTTAGCTTTACTGATGGAGTAAAGGTAAAACTTCAAGAATTATCTGATGATGAGATTAATTGGTATATAGATAATCAACCTAATATTTATGATTGTGCTGGATATGTGGCTGATGAATGTGCAGCTTTATTTATCGAAGAACTTGTCGGAGATTACAAATCTATGGTAGGATTACCTATAAATAAGATATATAACGAGCTAAAAAAATTAGGATATTCTATGAATGATTTTGAATAAAACTAATAAAAATAGTGAAAATTTTATAAAATTTATTATAAAAAATATGATAAAAAAAATAGTGAAATTTTAAAATTTTTGAAAAAAATAAAAATAAATTTTAAACAAAAAATAAGCCTTCTAATTTGATTAAAACCTTAGGGAATTAATGATTAGAAGGTTTTTTATTACCTGAATTTTGGCATTTTTGTCAAAAAATAAAATAAAAAATTTTTTTACAAATTTCGCGCCCGCAAACCCTTTATTTCCGTAGGTGGTAAATGGTGAAAAACAAGGTTCAAACGCGCTTGTATCAAGGGTTTGCAAGAAAAAATGTATTGACTTTAAATTTCGCAGGAGTATAATATTATTGTAGTTAGAAATATTTGGAATTTAATTTTTTAAAATATTAACCAATTAACAAAGGAGGAATCACTATGGATCCAATGACACTTGCCGGCATTTTTGGCGGCGCACTTTTATTATTAATCATATTCTTATGTATGATTTACCGTGTAGCAGATATTGACAAAGCGTTGATTATCACTGGTGGTAAGAAACCAAAGATAGTAGTTTCTGGAGGTAGTTTCGTAATTCCTATTTTCAGAAAAGCTACATATTTTGATTTATGTATGTTAACAGTACGAGCTGACAAAGACGAAATTCGTACAGTAACATCTGTTCCAATCATCACAGACTGGACAGCCCAAATCAGACCAGATACTTCAAATGTAGATAACTTGAAAAAAGCTATCATCTCATTTAAAGAAAGAGGTCAAGAAGGTATTATCCAAGACGTTAAGTTAACACTTACTGGTGCGGTTCGTGACATCGTTGCTTCGATGACACCAGAAGCCGTTCTTAGAGACAAAGTTGAGTTCGCTCAAAAAGTTAAAAACACAGTTAATGATGAAATGATTAACATGGGTATGGAGCTTGTATCATTAAATATCCAAGATATCTCAGATAAAAATGGATACTATGATGATATCGCTGCTCTAGACATGCAAGACAAACATCGTGAAGCTGCAAAGAAGAAAGCTATTGTTGAACAAGATGTTCGTAAACAAAAAGCTGAATCAGAGCAATTAGCATCACATGCAGAGTTAGAATCTGAACTTGCTATTGCTGAAAAACAAAGAGATAACAACTTGAAAAAAGCTGGTTATAAAGCTGAAACAGATAAAGCTAATGCAGATGCTATGATTGCCGGACAACTTCAAACTACAATTCGTATGCGTGATATCGCAGAAGAAGAAGGTCATGTAGAAGTTGTAAGACAAGAACAAGCAAACTTAGCTGCTATGAAACGTAAAGAAGTATTACTTACTGAAGCAAATGCTGCTAAAGAAAAATCAATCATTGATGCTGAAGCACAAGCAAACGTTAATAACATTAACGCTGACAACCTTGTAGAAGTTGCTGAACGTGAAGCTACTGCTGTTAAAATTACAGCTGAAGCTGAAGCGAATAAAACTAAACAAGAAGGTCAAGCTGTTGCTGAAGTTACAAAAATGAACGGTATCGCTGAAGCTGATGTTGTAAAACAAAAAGGTTTAGTTGAAGCCGAAATCATTAAACAAAAAGGTTTAGCTGAAGCTGAAGCTGAAAGAGTTAAATTACTTGCTATGGCTGAAGGTGAGAAAGCTCTTGCTGATGCCCGTGCATCTAATGAAAAAGTTAACTTCGAAATTGAACGTTTGAAGATTGAAATGAATGCTAAAGTAGAAATTGCTACTAAGACAGCTCAAATCATGGCTGACATTGGTAAGAACGCTGAGTTCGTTAACATCAATGGTGGACCACAAAACGGTGGCACAGGAAATGTATTGTTAGATACATTATCAAGTGTTCCAGAATTAATGAAAAAATTAGACGTTGAAAACAAAGCTTTAAACGGCAAATCATTCAACGAAGAAATAAGTGGTTTAGTAGGAAGTATTACAGAACCTGCAAAAGGACTTCTTGTAAATAACACTACTGTTAAAGAAGAATCACCTAAAAAAATTAAAGAAGATAAATAATTAATTAGATATCTTTTTAGTGGTGGATGTTCGTAAAGAATGTCCACCACTTTTTTGTTGCTGTTGGAATGAGTTTCTTCGAACAAAGGGGACAACCTTCTTTGTTCACTTTTTTTAAATTAATAAAAAATATGCAAAGAAAACCAAAGTGAACAAAGAAGGTTGTCCCCTTTGTTCGGAACTTCAAAAACTCTTGCAATATCTCTCGTTAAATATTAAAATTAATAAATACCAACGATAAAAAGAGAAGAGGTACAATATATGAAAATATATAGAAAAAGATATATTCCAAATGAAGTGGTAGACATCTCTTCAGATGAAATAGTTTATCAAGATGAAAATATGATAGTAACTAAATGGAGTCCAATAAAACCACGCACTGATATTGTTAGAGGTGTGTCTTATACTATGCTTGATAAAGGTTGGAAAATAAGTAAGTTCTATGATCATGATGATAAATTATTATATTGGTATTGTGATATCATTGAACATACATTAGAAAATGATGAATTAACATTAATAGATTTATTAGTTGATGTGATTGTTCATGAAAATGGAGCGTACGAAATTGTAGATTTGGATGAATTAGATGATGCATTAAAAATGGGATTAATAACTCCAGATCAAAAATATAATGCGCTTAAAAAAGTTGAAAAATTAAAAGAACTAATTGAAACAAAACAATTTCCACCATTTGATGAAAAAGATTATGAATAAAAGTTTGAAGCCCTTAACCAACGAATGGTTAAGGGCTTTTTTGAAAAATTAATATGGCATGAAAAGTTCAAATATGTTTAATGTTGCCAATGAATCTTCCATGTACGCAATAGCGGGAGCAAGGAAAAGATAGAAGAGAGGAAGCGCGATTTTGAGCCAAAGCGCAATCGGAGTTTGGAAAAGGAAAATTGCGATAACGATAACCGGACCAATGACTTTTATAAACTGAACAAGGCCATACACAATTTTTTGCGCATTGAAAAGCTTGAAGATTTTTACTCGAACATGATTTTCGGAATAGCCGCAAGGAATTGAAATTAAAAATCCGTTGATGAACATCCAAAGCGGGACAAAAATAAACGGAATGATAAACAAAGCAATACTTGCGATGATGCTATAAAAACAACCAATTATAAATGCTACGACAAAAACACCACAGAAGATGAGATGAGTTACCCGTTCAGGTAAATTACCATCGTGGCCATACGACCAAGCAGCGAAAATGACATTAACAATACAAAGAGATAACAAGATAGTAAAAATCTTTGCAAAGTCATATTGAAAAGCCCAGAGAAACGCGATTTCGGCGAGAATTGCGGAAAAGAATGCATAGTACGAGATGAGATCATCGTACAAAATGTACTCAATTCCCCAAGTCCAAGGTTGAAGAAGTTTTTTCATGGTGAGAACCTTTCTCCTATATAGGATAAATTTTATTTTACAAGCAGAGTGTAGCATGGAATTTTGAAAAAAGCAATAAGCGCTGAAAAAGTATAGCAAAGAAAGCATGGCTTTTGTTGAAATGAAAATAAAGAATGATATAATAAAAAAGAATAAAAGAGAGAAAAAAGAGGAGAAAAATAATATATGAAAAATAATAACCTTGAAACCCTTGGGGCTCTAACACACACACACACACACACACGTAACATTTAAAAAAGTAAAAACAAAAGCAGGAGTATCCATGCTGTCGTTGGTTATCACGATAATAGTTATACTTATACTTGCAGCAATAGCGTTTGCAAGCTCAACAAAAGTGATAGATGAAGCAGATTATTCAAATTATGTTAATAATTTAAGCGAGGTTTCAACATTTTTTGAAAAGACATCTGTAAATATGCATAATTCGGATTTCGCTAAAGAAATAACTCTTAGAAATGAGCAAATATATAATTTTGTTGCTAAGGGTGGAAAAACAGAAGAAGATATTTTGTTTTTAAGAGCGTTACCAGCATATACGATAATAAAAGATGAAGCAGATATAGGTATGGAATTACCGTTATTAAAAGTAGAGTCTGGAACAGGATATGTAATTCCTATAAAATATGCAACAACAAAGCACGGACAAATTTTTACATGGCCACCTTATGATTATAAAGAAAAGTATTACATTACAGATATGGAGAATGTAAATAATAAAATGCAATCAGAAATAACGGTAGGAGATGAAACATTTACTATAGTTATAGATCCAATAGATGGAAGTTTAATGGATGCGCCAATAATTGAAATTCCTAATATTTCGTCTGGTGAAACTAATGTACCATCAGTAGAAGAACCGACACCGGAAATTCCAAAAGAAGATATATTAGAACATACACATGATTTTTCATCGAAAACAGCAACGGATTTATATTTATCTACGAGAGCAACTTGTAAAACTTTGGCAACATATTATTATAAATGTACAGGGTGCGCTGAAAAAGGAACCGCAACATACACATACGGTAGTTTGATACCACATAGTTATGGTGAATACGTTATAGAGCAAAATGCGAATTGTTCACAATTAGGAAGAAAAGTTAGGACATGTTCTGTTTGTGGTTTTAAGGAAACAATAACGTTAGAAAAAGATTTAAGTAAGCACGATGAAATCGTAACTAGAGTTGCTATTTTAGCATCTTGCACAACAACTGGAAAAAAAGAATTTTATTGTGAAGCTTGCGAGAAAGTTGTAAGTATAGATTCTATTCCTGTTACAGGACATACATATAAATCAGAAGTTACTAAACAAGCAACATGTACACAAGCTGGTGTGAAAACGTATGCTTGCACAATTTGTTTTGATTCATATACGGAAAATTTGGAGATGCTTGAGCATAGTATTGTAAGTAAAGAGGCGGTATCACCAACTTGTACAAATGAAGGTTTGACATCAGGAAGTGTATGTTCAAAATGTGATAAAGTTTTCAACAAACAAGATGTTATTCCAGCATTAGGACATACTGAAATTTATGCTGGTATGGTAGATGTGCATACAAAATGTTCTAAATGTCAATCAACCTTAAGTACAATACACACTTACACAAATAAAATTGAAACAATAGCAACATGTAATAATGTTGGTATTGAAAGATATACTTGCGATTGTGGTTATTCATATACTTTGGAAATTCCAAAAACAAAACATGAAATTAATTTAGAAAAATTAGTTTGTGAAAATTGTAATCAGAATTTTGTTATGTATTTCTTTTCACCAAGTTCCTATGATAATTTAACAAACGAAAAAACATTGACAAGTGAATCAGTACATATTCCGTTTGTGTTTGAAGCGAAAGGAAAGTTATATTTTACTGTATCTACGGGAATGGATTGTTATAGAAATTTTAATACAGTTAAAGAGGTTACAATTGAAGATGGTGTTTTACAAATTCAACAAGCTGGTTTTTATGAATGTACTTCGATAGAAAAAATTACGATACCCAAAAGTGTTACTTATATAGGGGGTCTTGTGTTTTATGGTGCAACTGCATTAAAGGAAGTTATATTTGAAAATGGAAATATAATGACATCAATAGGACCACAAACTTTTGAATCATGTATATCGTTAACTTCTGTTGAATTACCGACAACAATAACAACATTAGGAGGAAATGCTTTTTATGATTGTTCTTCATTAAATAGTATATCGTTGGGTGAGAGCTTAGTAACAATTGATGATGCTGCTTTTTGGGGATGTGCTGCTTTGCCAGAGATTACATTACCGAATACACTAACAACACTAGGCAATAGGGTGTTTAATAAATGCTCTTCATTATATAGAATTAATTTTAGTGGAACAATGGCTGAATGGAATGCAATAGAAAAAGATTCGAATTGGTATGGAGGAACACCACCATTTGCAATTTATTGTTCAGATGGGGTAATTGGAAAGTATGAAAATGACACAGTTTCTGGAGTTTCAGCAGGTTCTGCGACATATAAAATAATTGGTGAAAAAGCATTTAAAAATTGTACTGGACTTAACGATGTTACTTTGCCTAAAACGCTTGAAGAAATAGGTAGTGAAGCCTTTTATGGATGTACAGCGTTAAAGAAAATAACATATAGAGGAACGATAGAAGAGTGGAATGCTATTATAAAAGGAGCAAATTGGGCGACTAATTCGAGTTTAACAACAATTGTGTGTTCTGATGGAACAATAACCTTATAAAAGAAACTTTTGTAAAATATTTTGATGAAAAAAGCCAGCTTTGAGAATTATTTAAAGCTAGCTTTTTTGTTTATTCTTATTTAAAAAGAGCTTATTAACCACGTTCATTTAAATGTTGAGCAATTCTTCTTTCAGCATCTTTTTTAGCGATATCTTGACGTTTGTCGTATAGCTTCTTACCACGAGCAACACCAAGTTCAACCTTCACATGATTTCTATCCCAATACAAAGAAATAGGGATTAGCGCTACGCCTTTTTGTTTAACCATACCAATAAGTTTTAAAATTTCTTGTTTATGAACAAGCAGCTTTCTTTTTCTCATAGGGTCCTTATTAAAAATGTTTCCTTTTTCATAAGGACTAATATGTAGGTCATTTATAAAAAGCTCACCATCTTTAATAGATGCGTAGCTATCTTTCATATTAACTTTACCTTCTCTAATAGACTTAACTTCCGTACCTGCAAGCTCAATGCCACATTCCATTCTCGAATCAATAAAATAATCGTGGAAGGCTTTGCTATTAGAAGCGATAATTTTTTTATCATCATTATTCTTAGCCATAATTCCTCCTAACTAACGAGTTTTATTATAACACACGCATTCTCTAAAATCTACTACCATGCGGAGTTTTTATCATCTCTACATTATAGAAGTATCATATATGTTCTCTTCGTGTGAGGTCCTTGCTCTTCGCCAAGCTCATCACTGCGGGCACACTCACCGAAGATATATGATACTTCTTACTCGGTGAGGAGTAAAAAAGCTGCAAGTCGGATTTTTCAGTCTATTTGTAAATTGCAGTAACTCGAACGCTTAGGATGCGTATGAATACTCAAGAATTATAATGATGTTAAAAAGAGGAAGAAGTTTTGTTGAATTGGAGATTGTCTAGTCAAAAAGAGAGAAAAAATATTTAATCAGATATAAAAGTATATCTTAAATTTTAGGTAATTGTTTTTATGTTATCAAAAAAGTATGCTTACCGATCCAAGTCTCATCATATATCTTCGATGAGTGTGTCCGCAGTGATGAACTTTGCGAAGAGCGAGGACTTCACACGAAGAGAACATATATGATGAGGTTAAGAGTTAGAGATGATTCACTAATAACATAGGGGAAATTTAAAAAGTTAGAGATGAAACTCGAAATAATGATGATAAAAATATGGAGAAGAATGTAAAGAAAAAAGACCTCTAAAAAAGAAGTCTTTTTTTAGTACGCATTAATTAAAATCATCTTTTGATTCGAAGAGTGTGCGCGTAGGAATAAGCAACTTGTTGCGAAATTCCGAGTATTTCACACGATGATAATAGAAAAGATGATATAAAAATAGTCGAACTAATAATTGTCACGATTTGAGCTGTTAGATGAAGAAGTATAATACATAATTAAACCAAAAATAGCAGCTGCGGCAGCAATTACAATAACCCAAGTCCACATGGTAGTAGTTTCTCCACCATTGACACCAGTCCTTGTAGCATCATAAGTTGTACCATTAGTTGTAGTATTATTAGTTCTTGTATTATCTACATCAACTCCAGTACGAGTAGTCTTGTTAGACATACCATTATCTAAATCAGTTCCCATATTAGTAACGGCATTACCCACACTATTAACAGCGCTACCCGCACCATTTATAACACCACCAATACCTTCAGCAGCATCTCTTACAACATTACCTGCTGTATTACCAACATTATTCATAGTTCTATCGGCAGAACCTGTAGTAGTTGTTGTGTTTGTTGTTGCTGTACTACTTGCAACACCAGTGTTTGCACCGTTAGCTGCAAATACGAATGAAAAACTCATTAAACATAAGGCTAATGTAAGTGTTAAAAGAATTTTCTTATTGAACATAATAACCTCCTAGAATTCATAGAAAAACAGCCATTTTTATGATGATTGTTTTTATAATCTATGAACTCAAACTTATTATTTATATTTTTTTAAAATAATATTCAAAAAAAGTGCGTAAAAAATTGAGAAAGTTGTAAAAATAGGGTAAAATTTTTGGAGAAACAAAGGAGGATTTATTGAATTATGAAGAAAAGTATTATGTTTACTGTGTTGACTTTATTACTAGTTTATGTTATACTGATTGCCGTTGGTTGCAAGAGCGGAAATCTGTTTATTTCTATAGATAACCCAAATACTGAGGTTGATGAATCACTTAAAAATAGCGGAGATTTGAACGAAAACCAAAATTTGGAAGAAGATAAATTTTATGCTCAAAGTGGTGAAGATGAAAAAACAGATTATGATGATTCTAATGCATCAGGGAAACAAGAAGTTATAGATGAGATTGTAACTCCTTCTGATGAAAAGGAAGAAATCAAAAAAGAAGAGATAAATATAGAACAAAAATGTGTATACAATGAATCGGGGAGAATTATTATTGCAATGTACCATAAGTTTTCGAGCACAGAAAGTGATGAGTGGACTCGTTCTTATGATAATTTTTACAAAGATTTAAAGTATCTTTATGATCATGGTTATAGAAGTGTAGCTTTAAATGATTACTTAAATAATACTATGGTAGTGCCGGTTGGTTGTACACCTATCATTTTTACTTTTGATGATGGATCAAAAGGTCAATTTAATTTGATTGAAAATGATAAAGGTGAATTAGTAGCAAATCCTGATTCTGCAGTTGGCGTGATGGAAAAGTTCTATAAGCAGTATCCTGAGTTTGGATTAAATGGAACTTTCTTTATAAACGGAACAGGTTTCTTTGGAAGTAAAGGAACAAACGAACAAAAATTAAATTATTTAATTTCACGTGGATTTGAAATTGGAAATCATACTAACACACATGCAAATCTTGGCAAAGCTTCTAAAGATGAAATTCAAGAAGAAGTAGGAACTGTTGCCAATATGGTAAGGGAACTAACTAATGGTTATGAAATTAAGTCTCTTGCATTACCTAATGGAGTATCGTCAAAAGAATATAGATCTTATATAGCTAAAGGTTCTTATGAAGGAAAAAGCTATGAAAATAAAATTGTTCTTTTAGTAGGTGCTGAACCTGTGTATTCACCTACATCAGGAAAGAATAATCTTTTAACTTTGCCTAGAGTACGTGCAAGAGGCGGAGAAAAAGAAGTTACATTCGATTTATATTATTGGCTAGATATTATGGAGAAAAATCCAAAAATGAAATACGAAAGAATCTCATAAAAAAGAAAGGAAGGGTAGAATTTGACAGAAGAAACAAAATCGAATGAGAATGTTCAAAAGAAACCAAGAAGAACGTTCAATAGAAATTTCAAAAATAAAAATACAAAAAAGAATGAAAATGTTTCTAAAGAAAATGTTGTAGCAAACGAAGAAGTAAATATCGAAATTAATACAGATATTTCTTCAAGATTTGCAAAAAACAAAATGGCTGGAAGAAAGAGGTTAGAACAAACAGCCAAACCAAAACTACAGAAAAAGGATAATACAAAAGCTCAAGCGAAAGTTGAGGTTAAAGTCCAGAGTAAGCCGGAAGCAAAAGTCCAGAGAAACTCAAAGACAGTAGCCAAAAAAGAAAATTCAGAAAATGCTGAAAAGAAAAATATAAGAATCGCAAGAGATAGATTAAAAATTATCCCATTAGGTGGTTTAGAAGAAGTAGGAAAGAACATGACAGTATTTGAGTATGGAAACGAAATGATACTTGTTGACTGCGGTGTAGCTTTCCCAGAAGATGATATGTTAGGTGTAGATCTTGTAATACCTGATTTTTCTTATTTAACAAAGAACAGAGAAAAACTTAAAGGTATGGTGATTACTCACGGTCACGAAGATCATATTGGTTCAATACCTTATGTATTAAAAGAAATTAATACACCTATTTATGGAACAAGATTAACTTTAGGTTTAATCAAAAATAAACTAGAGGAACATAAATTAGTAAGAGGAACATCATTAAAATGTGTTCAAGCTGGAGATATAATCAAATTAGGAAACTTTAAAATTGAATTTATTAGAGTAAATCATAGTATCGCAGATGCTGTTGCATTAGCAATTACAACACCTGTTGGTACAGTAGTTCACACAGGTGACTTTAAAGTTGACTATACTCCTATTGATGGAAAAGTTATAGATTTACCAAGATTTGCAGAACTTGGAAGACAAGGAGTTCTTGCATTAATGGCAGATAGTACTAATGCTGAAAGAGAAGGCTATACAATGTCTGAAAGAAATGTTGGTAAAGTATTTGATGGAATCTTTGCAGGTTGTCAAAAGAGAATAATTGTTGCAACATTCGCTTCTAATATTCACAGAGTTCAACAAATTGTTAATTCAGCAACTAAAAATGATAGAAAAGTTGCAATCTGTGGAAGAAGTATGGAAAACGTAATGAACGTAGCAAAAGATTTAGGTTATCTAGATATACCAGATGGCATATTAATAGATATGGATGAAATAGATAACTATGCACCTGAAAGATTAGTTCTTATTACAACAGGTAGTCAGGGTGAAGAAATGTCAGGTCTTTCAAGAATGGCTGCTGGTACTCATAGAAGAGTTACTATTACAAATAGAGATTTGGTAATCATTTCAGCAACACCAATTCCAGGTAATGAAAAATTAGTTTCAAACGTAATTGATGATTTATTTAAAATTGGTGCAGAAGTTATTTACCACACATTAAAAGATATTCACGTTTCTGGTCATGCTTGTCAAGAAGAACAAAAACTTATTTTATCTTTGGTAAAACCAAAATACTTTATACCAGTTCATGGTGAGTTTAGACATCTTCAAGCACATGCTGAAACAGCTGTTAAAGTTGGTGTGGATCCAGATAATATTGCTTTATTAACAAATGGTAACGTATTAGAATTAGATAAAAATTTCTGTAAAGTAACAAGCACAATACCAGCTGGTCAAGTATTAGTTGATGGACTTGGTGTTGGTGATGTTGGAAATATCGTACTTCGTGATAGACAACATTTATCACAAGATGGATTAATAATCGTAGTAATAGCAATGGATAGCAAGACTGGTCAAATCATGTCAGGCCCAGACGTTATTTCAAGAGGATTCGTATATGTAAGAGAATCTGAAGATTTAATGGAAGCTATGAGAAAAGAATTATTAAAAGATATTGAAAAAATTCAAACAAACGGAATTAAAGATTGGGGAACAATCAAAACAAGAATTAAAGATACAGTTCACGATTTCGTGTTTGCGAAGACAAGAAGAAACCCGATGATTATTCCGATAATTTCAGAAATATAATTAAAACCTAAGTTAATTCACGAAAGGAAAAAAGCGATGGGATATTTAAAAGAGATTTTAAAAGGTATTATGATAGGTGTTGCAAACATTATTCCTGGTGTTAGTGGGGGTACGATCGCACTTTCAATGGGAGTTTATGAAAAGATTTTAGGAGCAGTTAATAATATATGGAAAGATTTCAAAGGAAGTATAAAAACATTACTTCCTTATGGAATCGGACTTGTTGTTGGTATTGTTTGTTTTGCTTTCTTAATTGAATTTTGTTTAACAAACTTTCAAATCCCTACATTATTTGCTTTTGTTGGTTTGATAATTGGAGGACTTCCTTCAATCTATAAAAGAGTAAAAGGTGAAAAATTTAAACCAACACATTTAATAACACTTGCGATAATGGCTTCGCTGATAATTGTGCCTACAATAGTAACTGCTGGTATGGCAGAAACTTTAAAAGTTGTAGAGTTTAGTTTAGTATCAGTGTTGTTGTTTGTTGTATTAGGAATTATTTCAGCAGGAACGATGATTGTTCCGGGTGTAAGTGGTTCAATGATGCTTATGATGCTTGGATACTATGAAACAATTATTGAAACAATAAACGCTTTTGTAAAATCAGCTTTAGCTTTAGACTTTGCTTCAATATTATCTACAATCCAAATATTAATACCATTTGGAATTGGAGTGTTACTAGGAATTGTAATAGTAGCTAAGATAATAGATAAATTATTAAAAAAATATCCAAATGCCACAATGTGGGGTATAATTGGTTTGGTAGTTACATCTCCGTTTGCAATATTGTATGGAGTAAGTTTTGCAGGAATATCTATTATAACAATTCTTGCATCAATCATCGCTGCAGTTGTAGGATTTTTTGTAGCTAGAAAAATGGGAGAATAATCTTATATAAAGATAACTTTCATAAAGAAGGGGAGAAATACAATGAGTAAAGAATTAGCAGATTTGGTGTTTCCTAATATAGACAAAACACCAGAATATTATGAAGAATTATATCCAAAGAGAAATTTACCAGAAGGTGCTATGGTAACAAGATTTGCTCCAAGCCCAACTGGTTTTATACATGTAGGTTCACTATTTGGTGCAAACCTAGATAGAAGACTTGCAACACAAACAAACGGTGTTTGCTATTTAAGAATAGAAGATACAGATGGAAAAAGAGAAGTTGATGATGGTATCAATCTAGTAATCAACGGACTTAAAGTATTTGAAATAGAATTTGATGAAGGTCCAAAAGGTACTGAAGGAAGTAACGGAAATTATGGTCCATACATCCAAAGTCAAAGAAAAGATATTTATCAATGCTATGCAAAATCTTTAATTGAAAGAGGTTTAGCTTATCCTTGTTTTTGTACAGCGGAAGAACTTGATGTAATTAGAGAAAGACAAGAAAAGTTAAAAATAGTTCCTGGTTACTATGGTGAATTTGCAACATGTAGAAAAATGAGTGAAAGTCAAATGATAGAAAGAATCAAAAAAGGAGATCCATATATCATCAGACTTAAATCACAAGGAAGCATGAGCAGAAAAATTAGATTCAAAGACATGATTAGAGGAATAATTGAATTCCCTGAAAATGTACAAGATATCGTAATCATCAAATCTGATGGACTTCCAACATATCACTTTGCACATGCTGTAGATGATCATTTAATGAGAACTACACACGTAATCAGAGGAGAAGAATGGATTTCATCAGTACCACTACATGTAGAATTGTTCAAGGCTTTAGAATTTGATATGCCTGAATATATTCATACACCAACAATTATGAAAGAAGAAGATGGAAGCAAGAGAAAAATTAGTAAGAGAAAAGATCCAGAAGCTTCTGCTTCATATTACAAAGATAACGGAATTCCAAAAGAAGCAGTTATCGATTACTTAATGAATATCTTAAACTCAAACTTTGAGATGTGGAGAAAACAAAATCCTCATGCTGATTTAGTTGAGTTCAAAGTTGATCCACACAAAATAAGTTCAAGCGGCGCGTTATTTGATTTAGTAAAATTAAACGACGTAGCTAAAAATACAATATCATTCTTTACAGCAGACAAGGTATATAGTGAAGGATTAGAATGGGCTGAAGAATATGATAAAGATTTAGCTGAACTTATGAAAATACATGCTGAGTTTACAAAGAACATATTAAACATCGAAAGAACAGGAACAAAAGTTAGAAAAGATATAGCTAAATGGTCTGAATTAAGAGACAACTTAGAGTATTTATATGATGAAGTATTCTTTGAAAAAGAACATGAAGATGAATGGCAAAGTGTAACAGACAAAGAAGAAATCAAAGCAATCATCGCTGAATATATGAAAGTATACGATGCAGCTGACGATAAAGATACATGGTTTGGTAAAATGAAAGATGTAGCTGAAAAGTTAGGATATGCTAGAGAAGTAAAAGAATACAAACAAAACCCAGAAAACTATAAAGGACATGTAGGAGATATAAGCACAGTAATAAGAGTAGCTTTAACTGGTAGAAAAAATACACCAGACCTATATGAAATCCTAAAAAATCTTGGAACAGAAAGAATCGAAAAAAGATTCGCAAGAATATAAAATTAAGAAGGCGCCGATCACTCGGCGTCTTTTTTGTCCCACTTGGGGACGGAGTTTTGTCCCAGTTGGGGACGGAGTTTTAAATTTTATTAATCAAATATTGAAAATTTATTACAATAGTGATATAAAGCTTTTGAGATAATGGGGGATTAATAAGAAATGGGGAACAAAACAAAATGTAAGGAGTTGATTCCCGATGCCTAGGCGTCCTCGTAAAAACGAAAATAGTAATTATAGTCATGTTATTGTTCAAGGAATTGAAAAGAAATATATATTCAATAAACTTGAATACAAGAATAAGTATTATGAATTGATGCTAAAACAATCAGAAAAGTATGAGATAAAACTTTTGGCTTATTGTATTATGGATAATCATGCGCACTTTTTGATTTATGCAGATAAAATAGAACGTTTGAGTTCATGTATGCAATCAGTAAATGTGTCATTTGCAAGAATTTATAATCGTAAAGAAAACAGAGTTGGTTATGTATTTCGCGATAGGTTTGTGAGTGAGCCTATTTTAAATGAACGTCAACTCTATATGTGCATGGCGTACATTCACTTTAATCCTGTGAAAGCAGGGATTGTAAAAGAAATAAATCAATATTTTTATTCAAGCTATAATGATTATATTTTTAGAAAGAATATTGTAACGACAGAATGTTTGAAGCTTTTATTCTGGAGTGAAAATGATTTTTTACAAAATTTTGAGAAAATTCACTTGGAATTTTCCAAATATAAAATAAACGGTGAAATAGAAAAAATTAGAGATTTTTCAAAATTAAGGATAAAAAAAGAAAGAGAAAAACAAAAAGAAGTTTGCAAAATGTTAAAATTTAAAAGGATGACTGTACGAGAAATTGCAGAGCATTTAAATGTTAGCAAGAGTAATGTAAATAGATTGTTAAGGAAACAAGAAAATAATAAATAAAGTTCTTTTTTATCTTTTTATTAAAAGCAAAAATTTACTTAAAAGATTGAATTATTTGGGAAAAGTAGTATAATACATTATGTAACCTATAGAGTTACAAGATGGTCTATAATTTTTCTCTAGCCAAAGAGGATAAATTAAGACAAAGAAATACGTCGATGGTACTGACGAGTTAAAAGTACCAACGTCTCTGTAGATTTATCGAAAAGACAACAAAAGGAAGGAGACCCAATGAATGAAAAAAATCGTGCAGAAAGAAAAAACGTATGGTTAGGCTTAGGGCTTATAGCGCTTGCAATGGCGGTATTTCTCTTCATCATGACATCGTATTTTTCTGGTATCGAAAACATTATGCAGAATGCAGCAATTCCGGAAAATTTTGATAATGTCGTAGTGGTGGTAATAATGCCGATGGCGCTTTGTATTTTGTATTTATTCCAGAGTGGAATAGAAGGCTGGAATGAAGATTCAAAAAAATCGAAATGGCGGATTGCGCTGGCTTCCATAAGTCTGGCGATAGACATTGTGCTGATAGTCGCAGGAATTTATCTAGCACCGGTGATGCCAATAATTGCTGGTAATTGCTTTACCTTATTGCTTGTGGTAGAACTGGTAAGTTTCGCTATTGCAGCTGTAATTTGTGTCAACTGACACGATGATAAAAAAGGTGGTTCCCGAAAGGGAACTATTTTTTGTAAAAAAACTCCGTCCCCGGCTGGGACAAAACTCCGTCCCTGACTGGGACACTTCGATTGACACTTTTTGTCGTAAATGATAGAATTTTTTTAGATGATTTACGAAGGAGAAAAGATTATGAGCGAAGTATCTGAGAAAATTAAAGTTATGAGAGAAATGGCATTTGCAAGTACAGAAAATACAAATGCCGCGTTAAATGATATTTATGAAATGCTTGATAAAAATGAGGATGCACTAAAAGCTTGTTACGAAATAGATAAAGAAGATATGGCAAAAAAAGAGCCTCTTATTATAAAGCGTATGTTAGATAGCGTGAAGTTAGCTATAGATTACAAATTTGAAGATACTCAAATTCATGAGATGATAGATGAAAGAAGGATACTTGAGTTTAAACAAAACTTAGGTGTTATTGGCGTGTTTTATAACGGCGATGTTTATACAACAATTGAATTAATTACAAAAGCGTTAAAGACTAATAATGCAATAATGTTAAACATCGGAATTAATGATTACATAGGAACTAACAATTTACTCGTTAAGTCTATAAAAGAAATTTTGGAAAAGAATAATAAACCATCAGGTCTAGTTGAAATAAATTTTGCAGAAAACGATGAACTGGCTAATGAAGATTTTGATCAAGTTATAGTTATCGGTAATAAAGCAAGACAAATCAAAATTAATGCATTTAATTTAAATACAATAAAGAGTGGATATGGTTATAACGAAATTTATATTGATGATTTGGAAAATGAAAGTTTTATAAATGAAATATTATCTAAAGTAGATAATGAATTAAGAATATATGTAAAAGAAGGTCTGAATACATCTATCAAAGGTATTCCTGTTACAGGTTTTGAGGATGCTATTAAGCACATAAATACTGAAGGCGCAGGTTATGCCTCAGCAATATTTACTAATAATTCGGAAAATCAAAGAGCGTTTATGAAGAGAGTTAGAAGTAAGTATACATTTATAAATGCAAGTCCAACAATTGCAAGAGAGCTAGATATAGATATTGAAGATTTATATTATAAAAAGTTGGGTATGGTGTAGAATATGGCGAAAATTAGTTATATTGAATATAAAGATATAATTTCATATTTGCAAGCTGGACATTCAAAAGAAGATGAATTAAGCTTCTTAGAATCAAAAGGAATTTCGAGTCAAGCATTAATTAGTAGTCTAACGGATTTGATTTCAAGAGGTGGCAAACATATTAATTCTATGGACAAACTTTTTAAGCAAGAACAAGAACTTTCTTTTGAAGAAGTTATTGAGTACACGAGAAAAATAGATAAATTTTTAGAAGCGCATAATTTTGCAAGCCCATTTTTACTAAAAAATTTCCCAGAAGAATCAATAGAAGACTTTAATGAAAAGCATTGGAGAACATTAATAAAATCACAGCCTTTTAAAGGTTTTAGTAATGAAGAATTGACGATGGCACTAAAGATGGCATTTCTTTATGGTGTGTTTGAAAATGATGAAGCTGCTGCAAATAGACTTCATGAGCTTGGTAATCTGATGAATGGAAAATCACTTGTGGATTTAGAAATGTTTAAAAACTTGCAAATGGAATATAATCCGCAGTTTTTAGATTTTATAAGAAATAATATGCAAGCGCTACAAGGTTTGAATTTAGCTCAAATTCAAGCAAAGTGGCAAGCTATTTCAAACTGTATAGATATTAAATCTCCTGAAAACGTGCAAAGATACTTGCAAATCTCTGAAGAGAAAAGTGGAAATGATTTTGAAACATATATGGCTTATCATAATATTCCTGCAAGTAAGATGGAAAAATATAGAGTAATATATGATCAAATGATTGGACGTACTGAGACATCTCTTCCAACAGTTTCAGGAAAAGTAGATAAAGGTTTTAATTACGAAATGCTGGATTTTGCAGATATAAATGTAATGCGTTTTGGCGAGAAAGTAAAGTGCTGTCAACGTTTAGGTAATGTTGCAGAAACTTCTATGATAAATAGCGCAATAGAAGCAACATCTAGAGTAATCATGATTAGAGATGATAAAGGAAAACCAGTTGCAGGAAGTTTTGTTACACATAGAATAGATAAAGATGGCAGAAGTTATGTTTGCTTTGATAGTATCGAAGTAAATGCTGCAAAATTACCTGTAAAAGCAGTTGCTTTTTCAAAGACAATGAAGAGGTTAGATAAACTTGTAAAAAAAGGGATTATAGCAGATGCAAAATTAGAAACTATAGAAGCATATTTTGCAGAACATCCTGATCAAACAGATATTAGAAAAAAAGATTTAGAAGCGTTAAGAGTAAATCAAAAAATAAAAGATGCCTACCAAGCTGCAAAGGATGAACTAATCCGAGAAGATGAAATTAAAAGAACAGAACAAGTTGAAAAAGGCGAAATTACTGCAGAAGAAAAAGAACATCTTTTAATTAAAAATGGATTAATAACTATAGGTAGAAATCCAGTTAGTATGTATCTTGGAGATTTTGAAAAAGTAGATAAAAAAGATCAAGAGATGCTTCCAGCTTTAAGAAAAGATAGGTCAATATATAGAAAGGCTCATAAAACTACCGCAATGGAAGTTACTAGAAAAATATTATATCCTGTTTGTACAGCAACTATAGGTTTGGGAGCAGCAATAGCAGTAGCATCAGCGCCAACATTTATTGCGGCAGCGTCTGCTGGAACATTAGGTGCAACGTTAACGGAAGGTGGTTTAGCTTTTGGTGTTCCTCTTGGGGGAATGCTTTCTGCTTGGGGAACGTATGGCAATGTAAAATTAAAACGTAAAAAAGTAAATCATACATATTCAGATGCATTTGAACAAAGAGTATTATATGATGGACGTGAAAAATCTGATGTTGAAAAAATACACGATAAAGATGCATTAGAACAATTACAAGAAAAATTAGTATATAGTAAATATGAGAGAGTATCAAAACCAATAAAAATTGCAGAACTTACACCAGAACAAAGAAAAGATTTTAGAAGATTAAGAGAAGCTGCAGGAAGAGAAGATTTTACAGAACAAGATCAAGATAGATATATAATAGGAAATGGACAAAACTGGTCGGCGGTACTCACTCGTGATGGCCAAAATGTAACAGTAAATGATATATCAATGTTAAACTCATTTGGATTTGGTAGAAAACAAGCAATGCTTGCAGATGCTCAAGTTGAACTAATGTCAACATTACAAGCAATAGCAGAAAAATCTGATGGAATAACATTTGAAACCGGAGACAAAAAAATAGATAGATATTTAGGCAGGCGAGTAGTAGTGGAAACAAAAGAGCCAGCTGCACCAACAAGAGCACAAGAAGTAAAAAGAGAAGAAGTGGAACATTAAAACTAGAGGCATCGGGAAAACTCGATGCCTTTTTGAAATAAAAAGAAAGGAAGAAAATCATGGGAGAATTATGGGATATTTATGATGAGCAAAGAAACAAGACAGGAAGATATGCAGAAAGAGGAGTAACAAAGCTACAAGAAGGTGAATATCACATCGCGATAGAAGCGTTAATATTGAATAGCAAAGGACAAATTTTAATAAGCCAAAGAGCAGCACATAAAAAATATCCATTGATGTGGGAATGCAATGGAGGTTCAGCACTGAAAGATGAAACAAGCATCCAAGCAATTCTAAGAGAAATGGAAGAAGAATTAGGACTAGTATTTAGAGAAGAAGAGGGAATTTTACTAAGAACATTCAAAGGAGATGTATACTTCAAAGATTATTGGATATTTAGGACGGATATTCCAGCAGAACTTGTAACATTCCCAGATGGCGAATCAATAGCTGCAAAATGGGTAACAATAGACGAAATGATGGAAATGCAAGAAAAAGGAGAATGGATAGGAAATATAACAAGAGAAGATCATAAAATAGCGATGGAAAAATTAGGAATAAAATTGTAACAAATTTGTAATATTTGTTTGACTTTTTACATAATATAAACTAAAATAAAAATAGATGAGGAAATCCGCACAAGCGGTTAGCCTATTTATTTGATGTAATCGCCTAGTTCAGCTAAAACAGGGGCGATTATTTTTTTGTGTTTTTATCGTTATTTCTAACGATTTCTATAATTAATAAAGCGAATGTTATCATAAGAGATAAACACTCGTATGTACTGATCATAGAATCACCCCCTCTCATGATGCATACAACGTAGTTGTTTGCTAGATTGGGGCTAACCGCTCTGCTATTTCACTCATCTAGTCGAGATTATACAATGGTTACTTAAAGTGTACAAGCGAACAAAATGTAAATTTTCTAAGAAATAATAGAAATATATGTAAAAGAAGAGCTCTT
>CAZEVD010000021.1:0-28806 GCA_964515475.1 uncultured Eubacteriales bacterium | reverse complement strand
AAAAAGCGAAGAATATTTTCTTCGCTTTTATATTTTTAAAGATCATATTTATTTTTTGTATTAGTCCACCATTCTTTAATAGATGGTTTGTTTGAGTTTTCTCTAAGTTCGTTACGCATTGCAAAGCTTAGGAATGCTGCACCTACTGCAATTAGATATATCCACCAAGGGATTGCTAGCCAGAAACCAGCTGTAATTAAAAGTGTATTTAATACAATAGCAACGATGCTACATAAAAACATTGGACCATATTTCAATATATAGGAAGCTATTACTAAGATTGCTAACATTACGATGAATATTAACGCATCTACTGGATCTGTATACATTGAAAATGCAGATAGATAGATTATTGCAAAAAATATGTATTCGATTACCTTTGTGGATGATATATATTTTGCTAATATTCCTCTATTTATAAATTGTCCTGCAACAATAATTCCGAATAATGCGGTAGCTGTGATGTCTTGTACTCCTAAATCTTGTATTATTGTTTGATATAGTGCTAAGAAGCTAAAAGTTAAAATTGTTTTTGAAATATCTTTTAAATAACTATCTTTCATTACAATTTGGATGATACTCCATACTGCAAACATAAATACTTGTGAATAAATGTTTGTGATGTAATCAAAACTAAATACCAAAGTACATAAGAAAAATAACGAAGCTACATATAATGGAATAGAGTTTTTATTTTTTATTGAATCATATGTAATTAATATTAAGCTTAATAAATTTATTGTTAATGCAGCTAAACTTTGGGTTTCTGTAAATGGTAAGAATGAAGTTGCTAGGCCAAAGATTGCAGCGATTTTGAAAGTTGTGAAAAAGTAATGTAAAGCACTCCAAACAAAAATTATTCCAATGCAGAAAAGCTCGTTAAGTGATTCATTATATAAAACAATAAATGCCATTAAATACAACGCTGAACTTACTAAATATAAAACAGAATCTTTTGAACGTAGTGATAAGTAAGTCAATAAAATTGTTCCTAATCCTAATATAATTGGTAATACATTAAAAGAACCTATAAGTATTTCTTGATATGCACATATAAATAATAAGGTTCCTACTATAGGAATAATTTTGTAAGTTTCATCTTTTCTATAAACCAATGTAGCGATAGTAGTGGTTATAATAGCACATATCAAATCTAATATTGGTGTTGCAGTAACATTAACGCCGAATATTGGTACAAGGTAGTTACTAATTAAAGATGCAGCTAAAAGTTCCTTTGAGTTCTTTTCTTTTTTGTAATATAAAAATGCATTTGCAAGTGTGTTTATTGCTAAAATTAAAAAACTTGATATTGCTTTTTCTTCAGAAAATAACGTACCTAACGCGAAAATAAAGAAAATGCCAACATTTAAAATGTTATAGTTATGTTTTATATTTTTGCTTGTTATATTGAAAATTATAAATGCTAATATTAAGTATACTAACATTATTATTTGTTTTGTTATATCTGAAAAAGTAAGGCTTTCTAACATAAGAACGATATATGGTAAGACTACTAGTGATATAGGGATTGCCCAACTCATAAGTTCTTTTTCTTCATCTCTTGCGTAACAAATAAATGCGTTAAGTATTATAGGAATTAAGTAAAATACTGATACTAAATCTCCTATATAAACAAGAATTGTTGGTACGCTGATAGCACTTATACCAAGCGTTAGGAAGAAAGTAAGTTGTTCACCACTTTTCTTAAATATAGGTGTTACGTTAGGTTTGTATAAGTTTAGCAAGAATGTGTATATAGAAAGTACGGCGAAAATATATTTGTATTCTTCAGTGAAAATTGCTGTAAATAAACCTATAAACACGAAGCGCATAGCTCTAGCTGCAAAATATAATTTTTCGTCTTTGTTTTTGTATGCGAAGAAAAAGTATAATAGCATAGTAACTAGCGATGATAAAGCAAGATAAATAAACTTGCCTGCGCCAGATATTGAAAAATAATCGCCAATTAAATTTAATATAGAAAAAGCAAACAAGACTAATGGTATGTAAGCAAGACCTATATATAGAAATGTATTAGCTGTTTTTTCAATTTTTAATTTGTTTTTTGCAAGATGACTCATTTCAAAGAACATTAATGCAATAATTATTAATACAAAAATCTTTAAAAAGTTAGATGAAATGGTCCATGTAGAACTTAAGAAGCTAATTGCAGCAAAAATAATTAAAAATGCACCAATAGCAAGAATAGCCGAATTGTTAATTTCTTTTTCATGCTTAACATTTTGTTTTGAGACAGTCGATTTTTGTTGTTCAACATTAGCAGAAAAAGATGGCGCGCTTTGAACGTGAGTATCTGTTTGATAACTTTGAGGAGCTACTGTATTAGTAGTAACTTGAGTACTAGTTTGTTGCACGGCATTTTTGGAATAAGGAATATTGTTATCTTTTAGTAAAGTCCTTAATCTAACAATTTCTTTTTCGAGCTTTCGTACTTTGCTGCTTAAAGAATTTATCTCGGTATTCTTATTGTGTAAAATAATACCGATGATGATTATAACTATGATTGCAACAGCCATAAAAATCCCCCTTTATTTTAAGTACTATAATTTTATCATTTTGGAATAATAATAACAATGATTAAGGTGGTATAAAAAATTTTTTGATGAATAAAATAGTAACGAGGTGATTTTTATGGGAGAGAGGAAAAAGAGGTATAGTGCAGGTGGTTTTAAAACGAACGGAAAAGGAATTGTAGAAGATACTAGTGAGTATGGAGAATTTGTAGCAACATTTGATGCATGGATGACACCAGAGGAATTAAAGAGAAGGGCAAATTATATTGCTAATTTAAATGAAGAAAACTAAGAAGAGGCTGATTTTAATCAGCCTCTTTTGCGTTCGAAAATATTTGAAATTTCTTAGATTAATAACTAATCATGTTCGTTCTTGAATTCGCAATCTACGAATAATTCATCAACTTTTGTGTTCGCTTCAAAATTTATTGGAATTTCTATTTTCATTTTTTGCACAATTGTAAAATTACAACAACCATTATTTAGTTCATCACAACATTTAAAAGGAGCTTTTAATGAAATTATTGGTTCGCCACAACATTCGGTTTTAATTTTCCCTACATAAGCTTTAGGTGTAGTTGTTACGGGTAAGCAAACAGTTAAGAATTTTTCTATAACTGATCTACAGTCAGAATCCATAGGATAATCTTTTTGGTCGTTATCAAACATAAAATATTCCTCCTAAAGTAACTATAAATTATCGCAAAGCGATTTGTATATTATATGAATCCGATTAAAAAAGTGTGAGAATATTTGTAAAAAGCTGTATTTTGTGATATTCTCTGGCTAACGGAGCGTGAAAAAATGAAAGTATTATTAAGTACATTAAATACAAAATATGTTCATACGAATATTGCTATTAAATATTTATATGAATCAGCGAAAGATAAAAATATTGTTTTAAAGGAATACACTATAAATGAACCTATAAATAAAATTTTAAGAGATATGCATATGCAAAATGCGGATGTTATAGCTTTTAGTGTGTATTTGTGGAATATAGATGAAATATTAAAACTAAGTGAAAATATAAAAAAGATACAACCTGATGTGAAAATTATTCTGGGTGGACCTGAGGTTACATATCAAAGTAAGTTACTGTTAGAAAAATATGATTTTATTGATTACATACTAATTGGCGAGGGAGAAGAAAGTTTTCCTAAGTTATTAGAGGTACTTGAAAAAACAGATGTATTTAAAGAAGATTTGAAGAATGTTTCTTATAGAGATGAAAATAGTAACATAGTTGAAGGAGAACTTGCGGTTGTTTGTGACACAGATAAAATTCCAAGAATAGCAGAAGAGATTGTGAAAGAATATGACGGTAAAATTGTTTATTTAGAAACTGTCAGAGGTTGTCCATATAATTGTAGTTATTGCCTTTCTTCAACAATAAAAGGACTTAGACCTTTTAATATGCAAAGAGTGAAAGAAGAACTTTTGATACTTATAAAGGCGGAAGTTAAGCTTGTGAAATTTGTTGACAGAACATTTAACTATGATAAAAAAAGAGCATTAGAAATTTGGAAATTTATTTTAGAAAATAACATCTCATCTGCTTTTCATTTTGAGATTTCAGCACATTTGATTGATGAAGAACTTTTAGAGTTTTTAGATACTGTACCAGAAGGAGTATTTAAATTTGAAATTGGAGTACAATCTACAAATCCAGACACAATACGCGCAATAAATAGAACAACAGATTTTGAAGTTATAAAAAATGTAACGAATAGAATAATGAAAAATAAAAATATAACAACACATTTGGATTTGATTGCAGGACTTCCTTTTGAAGGATATGAACGCTTTAAAGAATCATTTAACGATGTGTATGCACTAAAACCAACAGAGTTACAATTAGGTTTTTTGAAAATGTTAAGTGGATGTCAGATAACTACCGAAAAAGATATACATGAATATGAATATACAAGTTATCCGCCTTATGAGATTTTAAAGAATAAATATATATCATTTGAAGAATTATCTAAGTTAAAGTATGTAGAAGAAATAGTTGATATTTATCATAATTCAGAAAGATATAAAACTTCATTTGAATATGTACTTAATAAATATGAAAAGTCGTTTGATATGTTTTACGAACTATCAAGATATGCATTAGAAAATAATTATTTTGAAAGAAAAATAAGTGCTGAAGAATGGATGGATGTGTTAGCAAGATTTTATATATATAAAAATTTTGAAGATTATAATGAATTTAAAGAAGCGCTAAAAAAAGATCATTTTGAAAGTTTTGGTAATAAGAGAAGAAGAGGCTTGATATTTTTCGAGTGATAAAACAAAGCTAGTTATTTATTGGTTTAAAACTGATAAATGGCCAGCTTTTTTCGTTAATTGTAAAAATATATTAAAGAAAAAAGTGTTGACAAAATAGAACAAGGTGATAAAATGTGGATGAAAGGTCAAAGAAAGTCAAAGTTAAAAAGAGGTGAAGTGATGAGATTATCAGAAGTGATAGAAGAGTATATAAAAGCTTTGATGGGCGATAGCGATGAATTTGTAGAATTCGGAAGAAATGAACTTGCAGAATATTTTAACTGCGTACCTTCACAAATTAACTATGTTATAAGTACTAGATTTAGTCCAGAAAGAGGATATTATGTTGAAAGTAAAAGAGGTGGCGGTGGTAATATCAAAATAAAGAGAATAGATATTACTAAAGATCGTTATATTATGCATTTAATAAATTCTATTGATACAAGTTTATCTCAACAAGAAGCGGAAATAATTATAAAGAACTTACAAGGTTATAACATTATTGATGCTAGAACAGCTAAGCTTTTGAAAGTTACTACTAATGATAAAGTTTTAGGACTTCCTAAAGAATATAGAGATGATGTTAGAACGAGAATATTTAAAAATATATTGATTAATTTGATATAAAGGAGAGATGTTTTATGAAATGTCAAAATTGTGGTAAGCATGAAGCTACAATTAAATATATGCAAGATATAAATGGAGTAAAAGATGAATTATATTTGTGTGAAAGATGTGCAAGAGATATGAACATAGATATGAACTTTAATCTTGATTTTGATTTGGGATTTAATGATGTATTTTCATCTTTGTTTGGTGGAGAATCTTTGATTAAACCGTTAGAAATTGAAGAAGGTTTAGTTTGTGATGCTTGTGGAACGAGTTACGATGAATTCGCAGCAAATGGAATGTTAGGTTGTGAAAATTGTTATAGAATTTTTAATAAAAAGTTAGATGAAGTTATAAAAAGACTACACGGAAGTAACAGACATGTTCAAAATGTTGAAAGAGTTCGTCCTGTTGCTATTAAGAAGAAAAATGTAAAAGAGGAATTAAAAACAGAGATTGAGAAGTTAAGAGAAGAGTTAGCTGGTTGTATTAAAGTTGAAGATTATGAAAAAGCAGCGATTCTTCGAGATAAAATAAAAGCACTTGAAAAAACTTTAGCTGAAAAGGAAAGAGGTGTTTAATATGAGTTGGTATTTTGAAAATGGACCTGAAGCAGATGTAGTTGTTAGTTCTAGAGTTAGATTTGCAAGGAACATTCATGGACATAAATTTACAGGTGTTGCAGATGATGAAGAACTAAAAGAAATATTAAAAATATTTAAAACAAATAAAGTTGTAACAGGACTTAAATTCATACAAATAAATGATTTAGATGAACTTATGAGAATTAGTTTAGTTGAAAAACATATAATCAGTAGAGAGGCTTTAAAAAGAAAAAATGCTGCGATGTTATTAAATGCGGATGAAGATGCCTGCGTAATGTTAAATGAAGAAGATCATATTAGAATTCAAACAATGACTGCGGGATTAGATTTGGATAAAGCATATAAAGATGCAAAAAAAATAGATAATCAAATTGCTGAAAAAGTTGAATATGCGTATAGCGATTTGTATGGATACTTAACAAAGTGCCCTACTAATTTAGGAACTGGTCTTAGAGCATCTGTTATGCTTCATTTACCAGCTTTAAGAATGACTGGGCAAATTGGAAAAGTAATAGATGTTGTTAATAAGATAAATTTAATTGTTAGAGGTGTATATGGTGAAGGTACAGATGCGATTGGAGATATGTATCAAATTTCTAACAAAGTAAGTTTAGGATTAACAGATGAGGAAATAATAAACAATGTAAAAAGTGTAGTTAATAAATTAATTGCACAAGAGAGAAATGCAAGGGAGTACTTAAGAAGTAAAGAAGTTGAATTTGAAGATAGAATTTGCAGAGATTTTGGAACATTATCATGTGCGAGAAAGCTTTCTTATAAAGAAAGTGAGCAACTAATTTCTATTGTTAGATTAGGTGTGCATATGGGATTAATCAAAGACATAGATGCAAAAAAAGTTAATGAAATTTCAGTTGTTACAAAACCGGCTACGTTACAAAAATTTAGTAAGGAAACATTAGAAGGTGTTGAGTTAGAAATGAAACGTGCTGAGATGATAAAAAAGATTATTAAGAAATAAATTCTTAAAGAAAGGAAAGTTGTATGGTTTATAAATTTACTAACAGGGCTGAAAAAGCTATAGCGTATGCAGAAAAAATTGCTGCTGAGTTTGGTCATAATTATGTAGGCACTGAACATTTACTTTGTGGTTTGATTTGCGAAGGTACAGGGTTAGCTTTTAAAGTATTGGATGAACAAAATGTTACTGAAGAAAAAGTTGGTGAATTGATAGAAGAACTTATTGGAAGAGAAGATCCACTTACTGTTTTACCAGATAGTTTTACTCCTAGAACAAAGCGTGTTATTGAAACAAGTTTTATGGAGGCTAAAAGATTAAATAATAATTTTATAGGGACAGAACATTTACTTTTAGGAATTTTAAAAGAAGGAGATAGTGTTGCATCTAGAATTTTAGTAGAACTTGGTGTTGATATTCAAAAATTGTTTTCAGATTTATTAAAAGTTTTAACAGATGAAAATAGTGGCAACAGTAATTCTGCTTCTCACAAGAAACAAAATGCAAATCAAACTCCAACATTAAATCAATTTGGAAAAGATTTAACAATGGAAGCAACTGATGGGAAATTAGATCCTATTGTTGGAAGAGAAAATGAAATAGAAAGAATTATACAAATATTAAGTAGAAGAACAAAAAATAATCCTTGTTTAATTGGTGAACCTGGTGTTGGTAAAACAGCAGTTGTTGAAGGGTTAGCTGAAAAAATAATTGCTGGTGAGGTTCCAGAAAATTTAAAGAATAAGAGAGTTGTAACATTAGATGTTTCTTCAATGGTTGCTGGAGCAAAATATAGAGGTGACTTTGAAGAACGATTGAAGAAGTGTTTACAAGAAATAAAAAAAGCCGGCAATGTAATTTTATTTATAGATGAAATTCATACTATTGTTGGTGCTGGTGCAGCAGAAGGAGCTATTGATGCTGCTAATATTTTAAAACCATTACTAGCAAGAGCTGAGATTCAAGTTATCGGTGCTACAACTTTAAATGAGTATAGAAAATATATTGAAAAAGATGCTGCGCTTGAAAGAAGATTTCAACCAGTAACTGTTGGTGAACCAAGTGAAGATGAGGCTATAAAAATTCTAACAGGTATTAGAGATAAGTATGAAGCACATCACAAAGTAAAAATTACAGATGATGCTATAAAAGCTGCGGTTGAATTATCTGCAAGATATATAAACGATAGATTTTTACCAGATAAAGCAATCGACCTTATGGATGAAGCAGCGTCAAAAGTAAAACTTAATTCTTTAACGGCGCCAAAAGAAGTTAAAATGATTGAAGAAAAAATCCAAGAAATTATAAAAGAAAAAGAAGATGCAATTAATACGCAAGATTTTGAAAAAGCGGCAAAACTTAGAGATAAAGAGCAAAAAGAAAAATCAAAATTAGAAAAAGTGAAACTTGAATGGACTCAAAAGAATCAAATTGAATCTACTAAAGTTACTGAAAATGAAATTGCAGAAGTTGTTTCTAAGTGGACTAACATTCCAGTAAATAAACTTACAGAAGCGGAATCGCAAAAGTTAAAAATGCTCGAAGAGGAGCTTCATAAAAGAGTTATTGGTCAAGATAATGCGATTACAGCAGTGAGTAAAGCTGTTAGAAGAGGTAGAGTTGGACTAAAAGATCCAAAGAGACCTATAGGTTCTTTCATTTTCTTAGGACCAACTGGTGTAGGTAAAACTGAAACTTGTAAAGCGCTTGCAGAATGTTTATTTGGCGATGAAAATGCAATGATAAGAATTGATATGTCTGAATACATGGAGAAACATACTGTTGCTAAACTAATTGGTTCGCCTCCAGGATATGTGGGATATGATGAAGGTGGTCAGCTAACGGAAAAAGTTAGAAGAAAACCTTATGCAGTAATTCTATTTGATGAAATAGAAAAAGCACATCCAGATGTGTTTAATATATTACTTCAAATATTAGAAGATGGAAGGCTAACTGATTCGCAAGGAAGAACTGTTGACTTTAAAAATACAGTTATTATTATGACTTCGAATGTTGGCGCTAGAAATATAACAGAGCATAAATCGATAGGTTTTAATAATAATGAAAATAAAGATAAAAATTATGAAAATATTAAAACCGATGTTATGGCAGAACTTAAGAAAGAATTTAGACCAGAGTTTTTAAATAGAGTTGATGAAATAATTGTATTTAAACAACTTGACGAAGAAGAAATTGGCAAGATTGTAGAAATCATGATTAATTCTTCAACTAAACGTTTAGAAACACGTGATATAAAAATCGAAGTTAGCGATAATTTAAAGAAACATATTGTGAAAAAAGGTTATGATCCTATATATGGTGCAAGACCTTTAAGAAGAGCAATCCAATCGCTTATTGAAGATACGTTGGCAGAAAAAATATTAGATGGTGAAGTGTCTGATGGAAATAAAGTTGTGATGGATTTTGTAGATGAAAAAGTTACAGTAAAATTGAAAAAATAAAATCCCCCTAAAGAACCCTCTCTATGCGTAATTGCATAGAGAGGGTTCTTTGCAATGTATATGCAACATATTTGTAACTAAAATGTAATTGAAAAGAAATTGTATAAGTTATAAAATTGAATAGTACAAAGGGTAAAAAGGAGGTGCTTGGGAGTTGTTAACAACAGATTATAAAGAAAAGTTAATACGTGAATTAAATCTTCAACTTGAAGAGGGCTCATTCTATACGCTAAATGATACGAAGGCTTTTTCTTTTAAAGATGGTGTTGATACTTTCGACAGTGTAAAATATGAACAAGCATCTGCATTTTCAGGAATTGCTAGAATAACAGGTTTTGAAATGGATAAACCTGTACAAAATAATTTAATGAAGTCTAGCATAAATAGCTATTTTGATTCAATGAAAATTGACGGAAGTAATTTGTATAGACCAATGGTTAGTTCTTTTAGCAATCCTCTTGAAAAAAATGTGTATACTTATAAGCCTACATTCGATTTAACAATTAACGGTATGGCATTCTTAAGTAAAAATGGGGGAATTGTTGAAAATCCACTTACTAAAAATATCAATATTGTTAATAATATAACTAAAAATACTGTAGCGCAAAATCCAATAGCTTTTGAAAAAGATTTTGTTTCGGAAATAGAAATGCATAAAGTTGAACCTGTTGCGCTAAATACATACAATATGTCAGATATATTAAATGATTCTAAAAATACAGAAGAATTACAGTTTAACACAATTCCTAAAGAATATGCTTTAACAACAGTTTCGAAATCTACATGGAGAGATATATTTTTTAAACAAGTGGATATATTTAAAGGATTAAGAAACATTTTTTCAAAACAAAAAATAAAGTAAGGATCCTTATATTTTTTATATGAGGTTTTTGATATGTTACTAAAAATTGAAGATGAAATTAATGATTTAAAATACTTGCTTGAAACTGGAGAGATAGATGCACACGAATATGCAATCGAAGTACAGCGCTTATTTGCAAAACAAGAAAAGCGTGCGAATGGTAGAAATCATAAGGTGATTGATACTTATACGATTGTTAGTGTGCTTACAAAACTCTTTGTTGTTGCGAGTATTTTTTTTATTGTTTCTTCACTTATGGGTGGAAGCGTAAACCCGGATGATTATCAAGTGGTAACAAGCTTAACAAATATTCCTGCGCCCATTCAACATAGCACAAATGGTAGTGCACAAAAAATTATTGATGGTTCAGTTGTTGATATAACATATTTAGCAAGTTATGTTTTACAAGGTCGAGTTGTAGATATCCAAACGTATGTAGAATACGATTTAGAAGAAAAACTAGCGCCTCTTGATTTTGGAATTGCTTGGGGCTTTATGGCGAAAGATGAAAATGTAGAAAAAATTAAATTTTCTTCATATGGGAATAGATTTTTATCGTGGAATACGGCTGATAGAACCTGGCTTTCTAGTAATGGTGGTTGGGGTAATATTGGATTATACATATCAAACAATCATTTGATTCCGGCTAATGATGAAGTGAAATCGTTATTAAAAAAAGTAAAAACAGATGATTATGTCGAGATTACAGGATATTTGGTTAAGGTTGATGCTAGAACTAAAAATGGTGGAACGTTTTGGTGGAAATCTAGTACGTCTAGAACTGATGATGGTGATGGAGCTTGTGAACTTATATATGTTACTGGTATAAAATGGTTAAAAGAAGCTTAAAAACAGTCTTTTTATGGAAAAAAGGCTGTTATTTTTTGAGAATTTTTAAAAATGTCGCAAATATGTGAAAAAAGCTTGTAAAAGTGCTTGACAAAAACAAAAAAAGAGAGTAAACTAAGCAAGGTTTACGGAGGTAACATATGAAGAATGATATTTATAATAAAAGTATATATATAAGTATGTTGCTAGATATGTATGGCAAATTGCTTACAGAAAGACAAGCGGATATTGTTGATTTGTACTATAATCAAAATTTATCGCTAGCTGAGATTGGTGAGGAATTTAATATTACAAAACAAGGCGTTCGTAAAGGTTTAGTTGAAGGAGAAAATAAGCTTATTGATGTTGAAGAAAAACTAGGCTTTTTGAAAGCGAAAGAACGTAGACAAAGCGTAATAATGGATGTTATTGAAAAATCTAATGAGGAATACACTAAGTCAGAATTACGAAAAATATTGTAGAGGAGTTTTTGAGTAATGGCTTTTGAAAGTTTAAGTGGAAAGCTTCAAGGTGTTATAAACAAATTGAAAGGGAAGTCTAGAGTAACAGAGGATGACGTTAAAGAAATTACAAGAGAAGTAAAACTTGCATTACTAGAGGCGGATGTTAACTATAAAATAGTAAAAGATTTCACTTCTAAAATAAGTGAAAAAGCTTTAGGACAAGATGTTCTTAAAAGTTTAACTCCAGGTCAACAAGTTATCAAAATAGTTCATGATGAGTTAGTAGAACTTTTAGGAAAAGAAGAATCTGGGTTAAATATTTCACCAAATCCACCAACAATTATTATGATGGCTGGGTTACAAGGTTCTGGTAAAACAACAATGGCAGGAAAGCTTGCTAACATGTTAAGAAAGAAAGGTAAAAAACCGTTACTTGTAGCATGTGACGTATATAGACCTGCTGCTATAGATCAATTAGAAGTATTAGGAAGACAACTTAACATTCCTGTATTTTCAGATAAAGAATGTAAAGATGTTGTAAGTATCGCAAGTAGAGCTTTGAAAGAAGCTAATTCAAAATTAAATGATATCGTTATTGTTGATACTGCAGGTAGACTTCATATTGATGAAGAGTTGATGGAAGAATTAAAAAGATTAAAAGCTTCAATCAAACCTCATGAAATACTACTTGTTGTTGACTCAATGACTGGTCAAGATGCTGTAAATGTTGCACAAAGTTTTAATGAACAACTTGGAATTGATGGTGTTGCACTTACAAAACTTGATGGTGATACACGTGGTGGTGCTGCGTTATCAGTAAAATCTATTACTGGAAAACCTATTAAGTTTTCAGGTACTGGTGAAAAGATGAATGACATCGAAATATTCCATCCAGACAGAATGGCAACAAGAATTCTTGGTATGGGCGATGTTATGACTCTTATCGAAAAAGCTGAAGAAGCATTTGATGAAGAGCAAGCAATAAAACTTGAAAAAAGATTAAGAAAACAACAATTCACATTGCAAGATTATTTAGACCAATTAAAACAAGTAAAAAAACTTGGTTCTATCAAATCAATTTTAGGAATGATTGGTATAGATGATCAAGCGATTGAAAAAGCAAAAATAGATGAAAGAGAGTTCATAAGAGCCGAAGCAATTATTCTTTCAATGACAACGGAAGAAAGAGAAGATCCAGATATTTTAAATGGTAAGAGAAGAAGAAGAATTGCTGATGGTGCTGGAACTACCGTTCAAGAAGTTAATAAATTCATAAAGAAATATACAGATACAAAACTTTTAATGAAGAGCATGATGAGTGGCAAGGGTGCGATGGGCAAGATGATGAAAAATGTTATGAAGACGGCAGAAGGTATGGACCCTAACAGTATGACAGAAGAGGATCTTAAAAGGTTAGCTAAAGATTTTAAATTTTAATTAACATATAAATAGGTGAGTTGAACAATAGATTAAAATATTGGTATACGCACATTTGGAGGAGGTGAAAAGGTTAATGGTAAAAATCAGATTAAGAAGAGATGGTGCTAAAAAAGCTCCTTACTATAAAGTAGTAGTTGCAGATTCAAGATTCCCAAGAGATGGAAGATTCATCGAGGAAATCGGTATCTACGATCCAATGAAAGATCCAGCTGTTATCAAAATAGATGTTGAAAAATACAAAACATGGATTAAAAACGGAGCAAGACCAACAGACACTGTAAAACAACTATTTGATAAAGTTTCTAACTAATATCTATTAATTTGGAGGGATATGCGATGAAAGAAATGTTAGAAATGCTTGTTAAAAGCTTAGTTGACAACAAAGATAATGTTGAAATAACAGAAAAAGAAAATGGTGATGATATAACTCTTGAACTTAGAGTTGATCCATCAGATATGGGGAAAGTAATTGGAAAACAAGGAAAAATAGCAAAAGCTATTAGAGTTCTTATGAGAGCATATGCTACAAAAGTTGGCAAAAAAGTAAACGTAGAAATTTTAGACTAATTATCTTGGAGGAATTTAAATGGTAGAATATTTTGAGATTGGTCATATATCAAATACGCACGGTTTGAAAGGTGAAGTAAAAGTAAGACCGTTCACTTCTAAAATGAAGGATTATGAAAAATTGAAAAATATATTAATTGATTTTAATGGTAACTTGAAAGAGTATGTTGTTGAATCAGTTAGATATCAAAAAGATGTTGTTTTACTAAAATTAAAAGGTATAGACATCATTGAAGATGCTGAAAAGATAAAAGGGAAATACATAAAAATTCCACGTGAAGATGCTAAAGCGCTTGAAGATGATGAGTATTTTATTGCTGATCTAATTGGTTGTGAAGTATATCAAGACGAATTAATCGGAGTAGTCGAAGATGTGTTTACAGCGGGTGCAAGCGATGTATATGTAATTAAAAGAAAAAATAAAAAAGACTTGTTACTGCCAGCACTTGCGACTGTTATAAAAAAGGTCGATGTTGAAGACAGAAAAATTTATGTAGAAGTTCCTAGGGGGTTAGAAGACGATGAGGTTTGATGTACTTACGTTGTTTCCAGAGATGTTTGCTCCTGTAAAGGAAAGCATTTTAGGAAGAGCGCTTGATAACAATCTTATTGAACTTAATCTAATAAATTTTAGAGAATTTTCTACTGACAAAAGTAAGCATGTTGATGATACACCTTATGGTGGTGGTGCGGGAATGGTAATTAAACCAGAACCTGTATATGATGCTTATAAGTCAATTGTTGAAGGTTTGGAAAACAAACCAAAAGTGATTTATCTTTCTCCAAAAGGTAAAGTTTTTAATCAACAAATCGCACGAGATCTTGCAAAAGAAAATCATTTGATTTTACTATGCGGTCATTATGAAGGAATCGATCAACGTTTGATTGATGAAATTGTAGATGAAGAAATCTCAATTGGTGATTATGTACTTACTGGTGGTGAACTTCCAGCTATGGTTTTGATAGACGCAATTAGCAGAAACGTTGAAGGCGTCATAAAAGAAGAATCTGTTGAAGATGAATCTTTTAGTGAAGGATTATTAGAATATCCTCAATATACAAGACCGGAAGTTTTTATGGGGAGAAGAGTTCCAGAAGTATTGCTTTCTGGACATCACGCTAATATTGCAAAATGGAGACGTGAACAATCGATAGAAATAACGAGAAATAAACGTCCTGATTTAATTAAAGAAGAAAGGAGTTAAACAAATGGATAAAATTAAAGCTATAGAAAACGAACAACTTAGAGAAAATGAGCTTACATTAAACATTGGTGATACAGTTAAAGTACACGTTAAAATCAAAGAAGGAAACAAAGAAAGAATCCAAGTATTTGAAGGCACTATCATCAAAAGACAACGTGGTGGTTCAAACGAAACATTCACAGTTAGAAAAATAGCTTATGGTGTTGGTGTAGAAAGAACTTTCTTAGTAAATTCACCAAAGGTTGAAAAAGTAGAAATCGTTAGACCTGGTAAAATCAGAAGAGCTAAATTATACTACTTAAGAGACAGAGTTGGTAAAGCTACTAGAGTTAAAGCTAAAATCACATCTAAAGAAGATGCTACAACAACTGAATCAGCTGAATAATTAATAAGAAAACAACTATAGTTTTATAGTTGTTTTTTTGTACCCCAAAATAATTATATTATATAATTTGATTATCACAAATGAAAAGTAAAAGAGGAGAAGTGAATGGTATTTAGTGTATTAGCATTTATAGCAATAGTAATAAGTATTTGCATACCTGAAAGGAAAAAATCTTTAGGAGTTCAGTCGTTAAACTGTTTGTGTGAAGAGCTTTATGATTATACAATTTCGGCATATACAGGTGCAGTTTTAGTCTATTTCTCGTTGATGATTGCTGCAATTGTTTCGATATATAAATATGATATAAAAAAGAATGCTTAAATTTTATATTTAAGCATTTTTTATGTGCCTAAAATATGGAAAAATAGCGAGTTTTGTGATATAATGTCAAACGGCAAACATAGGAAAGATGGATTTGTCATGAGGTTAAACGAATTTAAATGTATAGAAACAGGTGTTGATTTAGATGACTACTTAAAGTTATATAGTTACGTTAGAAATTCTATGGAACATCCAGCGTGGCTTGGAACATTTGAAAAAAATGAAATAGTAGACATTCTTAATAATGGCGGAAAAATATGGCTTTACTATGATAAAGAAAATCCAGTTTGTTCTATGTTTTATATGCCTGTAAAAAATAAGACTTTAAGAAAACACAATATTGATTTTGAAGAAGAACTAGTTGGAGCTTTGGGACCAATAATGGTAAGTCCAGATTATATAGGAAACGGTTTTCAAAAACAAATGATGGAAGTTTTAGATAAATATGCTTTAAGCATTGGTAAAAGATATTTATTTACAAAGGCTCATAGTGATAATGTTTATTCAATAAATAATATGCTTAAGGATGGTTATGAATTAGTTCACAAATATGAAAGCGAAAGAGGATCTGAATCTGCATTTATAAAGAAAATATAAAAGGAGATTTGATATGGATTATAGATATGAAACTAAAGATGAAGCACGAGATTTTCATAAGCAAAGAAAAGCATTTATAATTTTAAATGGAATCTTAGAATTTTTGCCTGAAGGTAGTTCGATGTCGCATTTTGAATATTGTCAAACCAAGGGATTAGAAAAAGATGAATTTAATAAAATAACAAGAGGGTATTACTTGAATAGTAATTTGATCTTTTATAAAGATAATTTTATATATGATGATAGTGTAATTGATGAGGGATTAAAGTTTGTAAAACAAATAGCAGAAATACTTGATATACAAGAATTTGAAATATATTTCGGACAATTACCAGAACAAAACTTTGCATTGGATTATCACTATGGTAAATATGAAAATGGAGAAATAAAAAGATAACAAAAGAGGAGAAAAAATGGAAATATTAATTACAAGACATGGTCAAACAGATTGGAATGTGCAAAAGAAGATTCAAGGAAAAGTAGATATAGAGTTAAATAAAACAGGTAAAGAACAAGCAAGAAAAACTGCTAAATTGCTGGAAAATGAAAAGATAGATTTGATTATTTGTTCTCCGCTAAAAAGAGCTATTCAGACTGCAGAAATTATTAACGAAAATAAAAATGTTCCAATAATAATTGATGAAAGAATTTCTGAAAGAGGTTTTGGAAAATATGAAGGTATAAATGATTTGGAATTTCCATTTGATGAGTTTTGGGGCTTTTCAATAACAAGAGATTTTGGAGGAGCAGAAGAATTAAAAGAATTTTTTGATAGAGTGTATGCTTTTTTAGATGATATAAAAGAAACTCATAAAGATAAAAAAATATTACTTGTAACACATGGCGGCGTAAGTATTCCTACTAAGTGTTATTTTTCCGGAATACCAGAAAGAGAAACATTTTTCGATTTGTGTATAGGTAATTGTGAAGTTGTAAAATTTGAGTATAAGTAATTTGTAAGTTTTCAGGAGGTAAAATATGAAAAAAATACTTTTTGCTACAGGCAATCCAACAAAAGCTAAAAGATTTTCTAAAGGATTAGAACAAAATGATATAGAAGTATTATCGTTAAAAGATGTAGAGATGGATTTAGATGTGAATGAAAACGGTGCAAATGCTATAGAAAATGCTTTGATAAAAGCAAGAGCATGTTTTCAAAATGCTAAAATGCCAAGTATGGGAATGGATGATACGCTTTATTTAGAAGGTGTTCCAGAAGATAAACAACCAGGTTTGTTTGTAAGAAGAGTAAATGGAAAAACTTTAAATGATGAAGAAATGATTGAACATTATATAAGGTTAGTAAAAGAATATGGCGTTCAAGGAAAACTAAATTGTAAATGGATTTATGGTTTGGCTGTGATTGATGAAAATGGTAACGAAAGCACATACACTTGGGAAAAGGCGGATTTTTATATGGTAGATACTAGATCAGAAAAAATCAATCCAGGATATCCTCTAAATTCAATTTCAAAATATAAAAATTTAGATAAGTATTTTACTGAAGTTACGGATGAAGATAAAGAGAAACTTAAAGTGAATGAAGATCATGTAGTAGATTTTATAAAGAATCATATTTAACTTTAAATAATTTATTAATAGGAAGTGAGTAAAAAATGGCAGAGATACAAAAACAAATACAATGGTATCCAGGACATATGGCGAAAGCTAGAAGAGAGATTGGAGATGCCGTAAAACTTGTTGATGTGGTTATAGAGATTGTAGATGCTCGTATACCGATAGCAAGTAGAAACCCTATCTTGAATGAAATTATAGCAGATAAGCCACGAGTTATAGTTTTAAACAAATCAGATTTGGCAAATTCTGAAGAAAATAAGAAATGGGTGAAATATTACACCTCCAAAAATCAAATTGCAATTTTGACTAATTCTAACCAAGGTGTTGGAATGAAAAATGTTGTTGATGCAGCATGTGAATTAATGAAAGAAAAATTAGAAAGAAGAGAAAAACAAGGAATTGTTGGTGCTTCAATTAAAGCGATGATTGTTGGAATACCTAACGTTGGTAAATCTTCTTTTATTAATAAAGTTGCCAAAAAACAAACAACAGCAACGGGAAATAAACCAGGTGTTACTAGAAAAAATCAATGGGTGAGACTTGATGACAAGATTCAGCTTTTAGATACTCCAGGTGTATTGTGGCCTAAGTTTGATGATGAAAAAACAGCAAGACATTTAGCGTATATTGGAACTATAAAAGATGAGATTATTGATCTTGAAGAATTAGCTCTTAATTTAGTGGCAGAACTTTTAGAAAATAATAAAAAAGATTTATTAGAAAGATATAAAATATCAGAAGATTTTAAATATGAGATGCCTCTTGAAGTTATGGAGGAAATAGGAAGAAAAAGAGGTTGCTTGGTAAGAGGCGGAGAGATAGATTATACTAAAGTAGCAAACATTATATTAGACGAATTTAGATCTGCTAAGATTGGTTTAATAACTTTAGAAAAAGTACCTGAAAAATAATCGGAGGTTTTATGAAAAAAGAAGAAGTGTTACAGTATTCTTCGCTAGTACTTGCGTATATGGGAGATGCTGTTTATGAAAAAAGTGTAAGAGAATATGTAGTAAAACAAGGCGTTTGCAAAAATGGTGCCTTGCATAAAAAAAGCATCAAATACGTTAGTGCAAATGGTCAATCATATGCAGTAAAAATGTTAGAAGAAAAATTAACTGAAGATGAGCTGGATGTTGTAAGAAGAGGGAGAAATGCTAATCCACATTCTTCGGCCAAAAACGCGGATATAGTTGATTATAAATATGCGACAGGTTTTGAAGCACTAATAGGATATTTGTATTTAACAGAGGAGTATGAGAGAATGGAAGAGATAATAAAACTTACGATTGAAATAATAAATAGCAAATAAAAAGAAAAGAGTATTCTGTTTAGAATACTCTTTATTTCATAGGAAAGTAACAGAAATTCAATTAATTATGTTGCTTAAATACTTTCCGTATGAAACAACAAAAATTTCAGAGTTAAAGTCGAGCTTGACTCGACATATGAAAATCAAAAATCTTTGATTTTTAGATTTTCATTTTTGTTATTTAAATACAGGAATATTTTTCATTCTAATTTTTAACAACTTCTTACGTCCTTCTGTGGTTCTTGTATAAATCAATGTATGATTTCCAATTTTCTTTCTCCAATAATTTGAAAATAACTGAGCACTTTCTTTGTTTGCGGCAAGTAAAGTTGGAACGGAGTAATAATCTTTTATGTCTGTACCGCGTTTTGTAAGTCTTGCTATTATATATCTAGGATTTGATATCGAATCAAAAACTTCAGATAATGCAGTTGCAAAGATATTACTTTCTTTTAATGTTGCTCCTGTAATGTGACATGTTGTTAAACCATAGTCTGTTTCGTTAGAAACTAATTTGATTCTTTTTAGTGGCGTCTTTATATGTCCGCATTCATATAAACAGCGAAGTACAATACTACCAACACGTTTTAACATGTTTTTTGGTTTCTTTCGAATATAGTGTATAACATGCTTTAATATAATTATTAGTAACCAAATTAGATTAAATATAAGCAAACTTGGTATTACTCTTTCTTCGCCAATGCAAATTCCAAAACAAAAGATTATTGAGAATATAAAGAAAATTTCTAGTAGTCCTAATTTGTTTTCGAAAGAAGAAACTTTTTTTAGTTTAGATTCTTCTGAAACTTCTACCTTGCTTGTTAGAGATGTAGCAGTTACATCTCTATTAGAAACTGCATTTTCCCAATCTTGTAACATTTGCATTCTATTAGTGGATTTAGAAATCATTAGATTATTTGTTTTTAAAATATTATCTTCGTTAAATGGTTCTGATATTTTTCCAACTCTTGAAAGGCCGAATTTTATAGTGGGTTCGTTATACGATAGTCCTGGGAATGCTTTAAATCTTCTTTTTAATAATTCGTAATCTGAGTTTAATATGTTTTTTTGTTCTGTTGGATTATTGACACAAACTAAATGCCAAATGTTTGCGGTTTTATTTGGATTATCATTAACTCTTATAGCACGACCTCTCATTTGATTAGAAAGCATGAAAGAACCTACAAAACTTGCTAGTACTAATGTGTTTATGCTAGGCTCGTCCCAGCCTTCGCCAAGAAGAGATTTTGTCCCTACGATAACATTTATTTCGCCTTTTGCAAACAAGTCACAAATAAGATTCATAATTTTATTACGAAGAGAATTTGATATTTTTACTTCAGAATAATCACTATTTAAAGTGAGTTTTTCGAAAGCTATTTTATCATCTTCGATATTATTTTCTTTGCATAAAGCGTGAAGAGGAAGTTCTAAAAAGTTTGGAACTATAAATAATGTTCCTGTAAGAACTGCCATTTTTATTTCTGGATGTTCTGTATATAACTTTTTGAAAATAGGTAATACGCCTAGCTTGTCCACTTCAGAAGTTGTATCTGTTAAGTATTCTTTCCTAATAAAATCAGTAAGAACGACCATTCTAAGATCTTCTTTTAGTGAACTTGATTCTATTTTATAAATTTCAGAAATACTATTTAATTTACCAACACTATTTAAAAAGTATTTTTGAAGTTTCTTATTTTCAGATAACGATAAAGTATTTTTCTCTATTGCACCTAAGTTTTTTAAATGAGTTTCAATTACTTTTAACATTCCTTCATGCTGAGTTAAATTTTTTCTATCTGTTATTAATAAATTTTTTAAAAGTATTTCATACCATTTTAAATCCAATTCCGGTATTTTTTTATTAGCACCAATTATATTTAAATGCTCTTGTGATATGTGTATTCCAATCGCATTTAAGAATATTAACATACTACTATAAAACTCAACATTATCTAAAAGCTCTTCTTGATTTGCATAAGGTGAAGTTATGAATCTATGAGTTTTTATAATGTTTTGAAAACCTGTGTTAGTTGTTATTTCTGCAATTAAATGACTTAACTCAGAGGTGTATTGAGAAATTTTATGTTTATCTGTAAGTGTTGGGAAATTAAAATAAATGTAATCTTGATGAGGACATAGATTCTTTGCTTTTACTAATTCAGGTACATTTATTTCTGCATCAATTTCACCACAAAGTGAAATGTATTTTTTCCATTCACTCATTTCGCTATCATAAGGTGGGGTAGCGGTAAGTGCAATTATTGTTATATCTGGTAATTCGCTTAATACTAATTGCAAACTATTCCACCATTCAGCTTTTAGATGATGAGCTTCGTCTAAAATTACAGTTTTTATATTTTTATTTTTTAATTCAGCGACAATGTCATATGTTTTAGCGAATTCATCGGTTGTAACATTATTCACATCTTCAATTACATCGTCGGTTTCATCATCATCTATATCATTTTGAAATTTTTTTCTTTTATATGCGTAATGCAAAGCTTGATAAGTTGCAACATTGAAAAATTTAAGGTCATATATATTTGAACTTATCCAATCTGGAACTTCTTTAAAATCGGTAAATGAAGACATAAAACGATCAACCCATTGATTCTTGATTGTCACCGTAGGTGAAAACGTGATAACGGGTTGATTTAAAAATCTTGCAAGCTCAAGGCCTAGTACTGTTTTACCAGACCCTGGAGCTGCAACGATATGCAATTTTTTATCATTAATATATTTTTCTATTTGTTCTAAAGTTCTTGCTTGGTATGGACGCCAAGGATATTTAAATTTTATATTAGAATCAAACATAAAGTTCTCCTTTTCATTTGTATATTAATTAACTTCGAATCCAAGCATTTTCGCATTTTCTTTAAAGAATGAAAAATTATCGCTTGAATGTAATATTACACTTCCTTTGTTATCAGGATCGTTACAAAGATTAGTGTTTTTTAAATATTCTAAAGTGTTTCTAGCAGATATTTCTCCAACATTTATTAATTTAGTATCTGCAGGAATATTGTTTTTTAATTTTTCAGCTAAAATAGGGTAGTGAGTACAACCCATAACTATTGAAGTAATATCGTTTTTCTCGATTTCAAGTTTGTTCATATACTCTTTTATGATGTAATCTGTAGCCGGATTTTCGACTAATCCTTCTTCTATTAGAGGAACAAACAATGGACAAGCTACTGATTTTATATTTGCACTAGGGTTATATTTATGAATTTCGTTTTCCCAAGCGTTACTTCTAATAGTTGCTTTAGTTGCTATTACACCAATGTTAGAATCTTTTAAATAAGTAGCTGTTGGTTCAATAATACTTTTTATTTCTATATCATAATTTTCTTTTAAGTATGCATATGCGTTTGCACTGGCTGTGCCGCAAGCAATTACAATAAGTTTTACATCTTTCTCTATGAAAAATTTAACGATTTCTTCACAATATTCTATTATTTTTTCTGGTGATTTGTCGCCATAAGGTAAGTGAGCTGTATCACCATAATAAATAAAATCTTCATTTGGTAATAATTTTGTATATTCTTTTAAAACAGTAAGTCCGCCGCTACCAGAGTCAAACATACCGATAGGTCTTTTATCCATATAAATCTCCATTCTGTTGATTATATTCAACAAGTAAATTTGATAATAGCTTTGAGTTAGCTAAATATCAACACAATAACTCAAAACGATTATATACCTAAAAACTACAAAAGTAAATTGATTACGAAAGGGATATGTGATAAACTCGGGGAGATACTAAAGTATATGTAGTAATTTAAAATATAGGAGGAAAATTATGATACATCATATAGAAAATGAAAGAGTTTTATCAGAAGTATTAAACAATGAAAAATTGGTTATTATAGATTTTTTTGCTGAATGGTGTGGACCTTGTCAAATGTTAACACCTATTTTACAAGAAATAGATAAAGAATACGGAGATACTGTAGAAATATATAAAGTGAATGTAGATGAAAGCGCAGATTGCGCGATGAGATATGGAGTTACAGCAATGCCAACCATGGTATTTTTTAAAGACGGTGAAGAAGTCGAAAGAGTCGTTGGATATATGCCTAAAGAGGAACTTGTAAAAATAATTAAAGAATTCTAATAAAAAATGACAAACTTAGATTAAAGGGGGAACCTGAAAATCAAAGTTTGTCATAGGGTAAAATATGTTTTGTTAATTACCACAGTTAAAGTATATAAAACTATTGTGAAAAATATATGAAAACAAATTAAATAAATTGTAAAAAACGAGTGATTTTAAGTCACTCGCTTTAAATTTCACCGATATCTGTTTTGGGCGTTTTGATTTGCGTTTGAGTAGGATTATTTTCGGCTTCTTTTTCTTTTATATAACGAGATGTAAATTCACGAAAGTTGTTCATTGCGGTACCTTCTTGAGGCACTTCAAATTTTGTTCCATCTAAAAATACAAAATCTAGATCTATTAAAACTAAATCTCCTGGTTGAGCAATTGGGATTTCTTTATCTTCTCTAAAACCAACGGCTCTATGAGAAACAGAATCTATTCCTTCAAAATGAACTGTATTTTCTTTTCTTAAACGACCAAAGTTACCAGGTTTGATATCAGTCCAAATTAATCCTTGTTCTCGTAATGATTTATATAGTTGATACATATCTTCACGGCTACCTCCAACATCGACTTGTTCATAAACTTCTAAGAAATCACTTCCACTCAAAGATTGTCTAACAAGTGGTTGCAAGAAAAGTTCGGAATTGTATGGTAATTCTGCATTATGAGCTCTACGTCCATATTTTAAAATTTTATCTCCTATTTTAAAGACTTTTCCAAATCCACCTTTTGCAGAATATTTAATATCTGAAGGTTTAGATTTTTCATGTTCCATTAGTTCTTGAATTACCATTTTTATAGTTAAAGAATCTCGAGAATATTCTGAAATTTCTTGTACAATATCATCCAGATGAGTATCAAGATGATTTATTATTTCTGGACTTTCTAAGCCCGCACTTTGTAGTAGTTGACGCACATAAAGTGGTTTGTCAGTGGACTGGATTAAATACAGTGCATCTTCAGGAGATATATCTTTTTGAATTAGTGCTTTTGCGTCTTCAGGAATTTTCGTGATAGGTGATTGTGTTTCATTCCAAAAAACACGATCATTAGAAGTTTTATTATATATGTATTCGCGCAAAAAGAAGGGAATATCTTCTTTTCTAATGCTTCTTGCTTCTAATGAATCACACATTCCATCAAGAATTAGAGGGCATATTTTGTCGCTTAATGGTTTCATTAAGAAAAATTGTTGTATTGGAAATTGTTCTGAAGTTGTGTTGGCATAAAACTCTTCAAAATTCTTTTCGAAAAAAATATGTGCATCATGTTGATTAGTTAATATTGCAGTGAAGTTCATGCCTAAATCGCTAGCGGAAGAGTTATTTAAAAGTTCAGAAAGTCTTAAATGATTTTCAGACAATTTTTCAAAAAGCTCTTTTTTGTGTGAAAAAACATAAAAATTTTCAAGAAATTTAGATAATTGATTAGCAGATATAGAACTTAACACAGTATCAAAATTGTCTAGTAAATATTGTTTGGTTTCATTATGCGTTGCTTCTAATCTTCTTTGCCTGAATTTTTTAAATAATCCTTTTTCGATGGGTGCGGGTAATTGATTGAAATATTGAATTAATTCTGTTGCTGTTATTTCTTCCTTACTATCTATTTTTCTTTTAATTTCTTTATCAATCATTTTATCACCACCTTTTAAACTATTATATTAATTATAACATTTTCTAAAATGGTGGTAAACATATAAAAAGCGTATATCAAAATACGATATACGCTAAATGTTAGTTGTTATTTAATTCAAACCAAAATTCAACACCATTTTCTTGGTTGATTACACCAAAGTTATTATTATGTTTTGTCATTATTGCTTGAACAAGTGAAAGTCCGATTCCAGAACCACTTAATGTACGGTTTCTAGAAGAATCTACTTTGTAGAATTTTGTCCAAATTCGTGCTAAGTTTTCTTCGTTAATATTTTTTCCTGAGTTAAATACGGCAATTTTAGAAACTAAATCTTTCTTAGTTATACTAATTTTTATAAGTTTGTTATCATCAACATTTTTCATAGCATTGTTAATATAATTATTTATAACTTGTTCAATTCTAAAAATGTCACCGTTAACCATTATGCTATTTTCAGTATGTTCAAATATAACGTTTAAGTCTTTTTCTTTAAATAGTATTTCGTTTTTCTTTAAGATGTTTGCAATTAATTCAACTATATCGAATGTTTCGATATTTAGTTCGCCATTGCCATATTCTAAATTAGATAAGTCTAATAGTTCTCTAGTTAATGTACTCATTTTGTTGGCTTCATCTAATATTACTTCACAGTAATACTTTTTATCTTCTTCATCAGTTATTATTCCATCAACTAATCCTTCGGCATATCCTTGAATTAGTGTGATAGGAGTTTTTAATTCGTGAGAAACATCTGATACAAATTGATTTCGCATTTCAGCAAGTTTTGATGTTTTTTCAATATCTTTTTCTAATTCTAAATTTATATCATTTAATTCTTGAATTTTTGTTCTTAAACTTTCAGACAAGTGGTTTATGCTATTACCTAAGACTCCAATTTCATCACTATCATTTCCTTTGTATTTTTTTGAAAAATCAAGTTCGGTAATACTTTTTGCTATGTTGTTTAATTCTGTGATTGGCTTTGTAAAACTTTTTGAAACAAAGTAGGCCAATATGCTAGAAAGAATAATTGAAGTTAAACTTATTAGTACCATAAATTTGTTCATTACTTGAACGCTTTCTCTGATAGATTCAATAGGTGTACGAAGTAGAAGTTGATACCCATTATCTAATACTCCATATAATACTAAATAGTCTACGTGCAATTTACTATCGCTTAAATGTTCTGTGTAATAAGGTTCCTCACTACCTGATAATTTCTTTTCAAAAAAATCATTTATTGCCATATTAGATGGCGTATCAACTAAATACATATTTCCAGTAAAATCTTCTGAAGTAGAGTAGACAGTTATTTTTTTATGATCTTTTATTACAATATCTATATTTTGATTTGCTTCTAATATTGCAAGGTTAAGTAATGATTCTTGAACTGTGTCTGGATTATAATTATTGTAAGTATTATTTAAAGAAGCGTATGTTTTTATTAAATTATCTTTTTTAAAATGCATATAATAATTTTCTAGTGCAGTTGAGTTTAAAAATAATATCATAAGTAAAACAATTAAAAGAATGCATGCTAAAGATAAAAATAGTTTTAAATTTAAAGGTAGCTTTTTCATATTGTTCCCCCAAGATTTATTCGAATTTATAACCAAGTCCTCTTATTGTTTGAATGTGGTTTCCTTTTTTGCCAAGTTTTTTTCTTAATTTTTTAATATGACTATCTATCGTTCTTGAATCACCATAATAATCATAATTCCAAACTGAATTTAAAATTCTTTCACGAGAAAGTGCAGTACCGGTATTATTAATAAGATATTGAAGAAGTTCAAATTCTTTCATACTAAGATCGGCATTTACACCATCTATTGTAACAATGTGAGCGTTTGTATCTATTTTTATTCCGTCAAATTCTGTTACGGTGTCAGTGTTTGGATAACATCTTTTTAATAAGGCTTCAACACGTGCAACTAGAATTTTTGGACTAAAAGGTTTTGCTATATATTCGTCAACACCAAGTTCGAAACCGAAAAGTTCATCACTTTCTTCGCCACGGGCAGTTAACATTATAACTGGAACTTTTGAAGTTTCACGAATTTTACGAAGTGTTGACCAACCATCAAGTACTGGCATCATAACATCTAATATAACTAAATTAACATCTTCATGCATACCGAAAAGTTCAAGTGCTTTTTGACCATTTTCGGCTTCTAAAATTGTATATCCATTTGTGTTAAAGAAATCTTTTAATAATTTTCTCATACGAGCTTCATCATCAACAATTAAAATTTTATAAGAACTCATAAATTTCACCTCTTGAAAGTGAGTATAGCATAAAAATATGTTTTTTGTGTGAACATCAAGGAAAAATTAGAATGGAAAAAAATACAACTTGAACTTAAATTTGGGTTTGTATATAGTAGATGTGGTAGAACAAAAAAATACTTCTGCAAAGGAGAAAGATTATGGGAAAGATTATTGTTTACACTGGACCAATGTTTTCACAAAAGACAGCTTTTCTGCTTGCTGAGTATGATTGCTCTGTTGTTGCACAAAGGACAAGAATAGCTTTTAAACCTGCCATCGATGGTCGGTTTGGTAAAGATGTCATAAAAAGTCGTCGCGGTGGTACGATTGATGCAATTTGCATTTCGGATCTTAGCGAGCTTTTGAAATATGATGTTCAGGACTATTTCATCGATGAGTTTCAGTTCCTTACGGGTGACATTCAGGTGCTTCAGAAAATGGCAGGAAGCGGCAAAAACTTTTACATTTCCGGACTCGATATGACCGCAGAAGGCAAACCATTTGCTATTATGCAAGAATTATTGTGCATCGCGGATGAAGTACAAAAGCGAAAGGCAGTTTGCAATGACTGTAAAGCAAGAACTGCTACACATTCTTTTTTCTTGGGTTCAAAAACTTCTGATGTCTTCGTGGGAGACAAAGAGTATATCGCTCTTTGCAGGGTTCACTGGGCACAAAGAATGGCTGAAAAAGAGAAGGAGTAGTTGTTATTAGTCAAGGAGGCGAATGATGAAGAAAGTCGTTGTTGATAATTTAAGCGACTTTGAACTTGCCCACATTTTCGAATGTGGGCAATGTTTTAGGTGGCAAAAAGAAGATGATGGTAGCTACACGGGTGTTACAAAATATGGTGTAGTAAATATAAGAAAAGAAGAAAATAAGGCTATTATAGAAGGTGAGTTTCTAAATGATAGCACTGCGCAAAAAGATATATTAGATTATCTAGATATGGAATGTGATTATTCTAATATCAAAAAGATAATCGAAAAAGATGATATACATATGCAAGCTGCAATAAAATATGGTTATGGGATAAGAATATTAAATCAAGATCCTTGGGAAATGATTATAAGCTATATAATATCGGCAGCTAATAACATACCTAGAATATCAAAAACAATTGAAAATATATCTAGAAAATATGGAAAGAAAATAACATATAAGGGTAAAGAATATTATTTATTTCCGACTCCAGAAGAATTATCTAAATCTACAGTTGAAGAATTAAGAACTTTGAACTTAGGTTTTAGAGATAAATATGTATATAATGCTGCAAAATGTGTAGCAACAGGAGAAATTAATATAGATGATATTTTAGAACTTGAATATCAAGAGGCTAAAAAAGAATTAAAAAAATTGCCTGGAATAGGTGATAAAGTTGCAGATTGTATTTTATTATTTTCTATGAGAAAACGAGAGGCTTTTCCTGTAGATACTTGGATAAAGAAAGTTATGCTAGAATTGTATGGTGAAGAGGGAAGTGCTCAAAAATTGAATCAATATGCGACAAAGCGATTCGGAAAATATGGAGGAATAGCTCAACAATATCTATTTTATTATATGAGAGAAACTCGGAGCGGATGAATAAAAAAATGTCCAATCGGGGATGTCCTTGTCCAATCGGGGACGCCCTTATTTGGACACTTAAGTATAAATTTCTTAAGTGTCCAAATAAGGGCGTCCCCGATTGGACAAGGACATCCCCGATTGGACAAAAAAACAGCTGTAAGAGCTGTTTTTTTATTTAAGTATCACTATTAATAATCGCGCTAA
>CAZEVD010000020.1:0-29389 GCA_964515475.1 uncultured Eubacteriales bacterium | reverse complement strand
GAGTATTCGGCTACGAACCGAACGGTTGGAGGTTCGAATCCTCTCGGGTGCACCAAAAAAGAGTAAGAATTCCACAATTCTTACTCTTTTCTTTTTTCATTCTTAACAAATTCACACATTTTATAATCATAATTTATTCAAAATCCTTTATTTTTCAATATATCCATGCTATAATAACGCCGTAAATTCAGTCTTTTGACTTTAAAATAAGGAGATTCAACATGAACACACGGAAAAGTTTAGCGATTATTATCGCCCTTATCATGTGCATTGCTTTATCTGCATGCTCGTGCGAGGAAAGCACAACTGAAGAACCCGAAAAGCATGTTCCTGCCGGTTTTGTCGAAATCGCCTGTCATCGTGTCGATACAACCTATAGTTGGGTATATCAGTATATCTTCTATGATCCCGAAACTATGGTAATGTACGCATATATTGATGAAGGTGACGGTGGCGCAATGACAGTCTTATACAATACCGACGGAACAGTACGAATCTACACACCAAATATTGAAGCAGAAGAATAACATACTCGTAGATATATCCGTAAGGAGGATAATCATGATCACAGCATTCACAATTATCAACATCATCAAACTTGTTTTGTTAATTCCTTTCGGCGTTTTTTTATTCGGTTTTCGGCATAAAATGTGGGCCGCGTATTTGCGTTTTAGTTTTGCATGCGCATTATGCCTGCTTAACATTATCCAGCTTCCTCTTGAAATCATGCTCGAAAGAGTCTTCTTCCTGACAATAATGGTCATCATTTTGTGGGGAGTAGATGCTGTTCTTTTCTGGCAGGAAATCAAAAATAAAAAACGTCTTCGCAAGTTTTGGCAAGAACACGAAGCAGAAATGAAAGAAATCGAAGAAAAATTAAATCTGCATATCGATCCCTCTCTTAAAAATCCTTAATCGCACCGCCGAGACCAACTCTTTTGTTGGCCTCGGTTATTTTTTACCTAATTTTACTACTACCTCTTTTTCTTCACCATCAATTACACGAAGCGTTATCTCATCTCCCGGATTTTTCGAATATATATATTCTCTAAGTTCAATCATTTTATTAATTTCATATCCATCTACAGAAACAATAATATCTCCTACTTTCAAACTTTTCCCCTTACAAGGTCCATACTCATCAATTTGCGAAATATATACACCTTTTTCTATATCAACACTTGAATCCATATAAGGGATTACTTCCCTATCATACGCATATATTCCCAAATAAGCCTCTTCAATCATATCACTTTTTTCCAGCTTTTCTATCAAAGGCTTAATTACATTTATAGGAACAGCAAATCCAATTCCTTCTGCTTCTGTAATTTTAACCGTATTTATACCAATAACATTACCGTATACATCTATAAGTGGACCTCCGCTATTTCCAGGATTTATACTGGCATCTGTTTGAATCAAATCTTCCATAAAAATTTCCTTACCATTCTCTTCAAATAATAAAGTTCTGTTCGTTCCACTTATTATTCCTTTCGTGCTAGTTCCCCTAAACTCACTCCCCAAAGGATTTCCAATAGCAACAACATCGTCACCAACAAATATATTTTCTGAATCTCCAAGACTAGCTGCCTTTAAATTTCTTCCCTTTACTTTAATAATCGCCAAATCTATTAACTCTTCGTTCCAAACCACTTTGCCATCTACTTTTGTACCATCAAATAAAGTAACCGCTACATTCGAACCTACCTTTTGAGCAATATGCTGATTTGTCACAATATATCCTTTGCTACTAACAATTACACCACTTCCCAACCCCCACTTTTCATCCCTATTAATATCTAGTACATTCTTCCCTTGCACTTCTATATAATTTATACCTACAACTGATTTATTTACATTTTCAATAACCACCGGAAGTTCTGCTTCACTTTCTTCATACTTCTTCGAATTATTGCTATAATTAAGCCTTTGCGCAGTGTAATAACTACTTTCATTTCTAAAAAGCATTAACATATTTTGGGCTGCAATTAACCCCAAAAGCACTATTATCAAGAAATAAGAAAAAATCTTTCCCCAATTTTTCCTTTTATTTTCATTATGCGAATACAAATACATTTTTTCGCCTCCTTAATGCAATTATTCCCCCTTTTTTAACCATAATTCATTTAAAATTATTTTTACTGATTATGGTCTACTCAAAAACACTTCAAATACGCTATTTTTCTTGCTTTTTACTTATTTTTGATATATCATTATATTGAATAATTTTACGATTATTTGATATTAAAAGTAAGAGAAAGTGTAAGGTTGGTAATATATGAAGCAAGAACAAGAGAAAATGTTTTTTGAATTAACAAATCCTCAAAAATCCATCTTAATGTCTGAAAACTTCTATGGTAATCCGCACATCTTTGTTATTCCTGCATGGACAAATATGCACACAGATATTAACTATGAGATTCTTGAGCAAGCAATAAACTACACAGTAAAAAATCATGACATTCACCGTGTACGTTTTATAAGAATGGGAGAAGATGTAGTTCAGTATTTTGAGAACTACACCCCTTTTGACGTCCCTAAAATTGTGATAAATGATATGGACGAATTAGAAGATTACTTAAAGAATGTAACATTCGATATCTTCGGTGGACAAATGATTAAATTTTTAATGTACGAAAACGCCTCTACAGGAGTAGGCGGATTTGCTTGCGTCCTTCACCACCTTATCGGAGATGCATGGTCTCTTTCACTTATCGCAGAAGAAACAATGATTGCATACGCAGAATTATTAAAAAATGGTACAACAAATAATTGCCGCGTATCATCTTATAAAAACTTTATCGACTCTGAAGCAGAATATTTAGAATCAGAAAAATACCAAAAAGATAAAGAATTTTGGGAAAGCAAATTTACTGAAAGTTCTGACATCTTTAGTTTTAAATCAAATTCTAGTTTTTTTGAAACTAGTTCAACAAGAAAGATTTTTCCGGTCCAAGAGAATTTAATTAAGTATTGCAAAGAAAATAAAATCTCTTTATTTTCATTCTTTTTTGCGGCCTATTCTCTATATTTTTCAAGAATAATAAATTCCAACGAAGTAATTTTAGGTACACCATTTTTAAATAGAACAAATCGTGCTGAAAGAAATTCAATGGGAATGTTTATTTCTACTCTACCTTTCAAACAAACAATTGATAATGAACAAACAATTGAAGACTTTATTAAAGAAATTTCTATTACACAAGTTGGATTATTAAGACATCAAAAATATCCTTTTGAAGAACTACAAAGATATTACTCAGAACAATTTGGTAGAAAGAATAATTTATATGATATTTTATTTTCTTTCCAAAATGCAAGAATTGCGCCTGAAGGAATAGGTTTTGAAATCGAATCAAAATGGGTTTATACAGAACACCAAGTTGAATCTTTAGTAATTAATGTTACCGATGTTAACAATACAGATTCTTTATATATCTCTTACGACTTTTTAAATTCTGTTTTTAACAAAGATGATATAAAACAAATAAATGCACGAATAATGCATATTGCAAATCAAATGATGCTAACACCAAACGCAAAATTAAAAAATATTGAAATTGTAACACCTTCTGAAAAAGAAAAATTATTAAATAAATTTAATAATACATCAGTAGGTTTTGATTATAACAACACTATCGCAACGTTAGTTTCAAAAATAGCAAATAACTGTCCTAATGATGTTGCCGTTATTTTTAACGACACTTCATTAACATATAAAGAATTAGATGAAAAAAGTAATTATTTAGCAGCCGAATTAAAAAATATCGGTGTGCAAAAAAACACTTTTGTGGGCGTATTATTTAATCGTTCTTTAGAAATGATAATCTCTATTTTAGCTATATTAAAGTCTGGTGCAGCATACATGCCAATAAATCCAGATTATCCAAAAGATAGAATCGATTACATGATTAGTGATAGTTCTTGTAAATTTGTACTATCTTCTGAAGATATTGAATACGAAAATAAAGATATAACTAAAATTATTTTTAAATCTGAAGAATTAGATTCTAAAGAATCATTTGATAATATAAACTTGCCAAACGACTTAGCTTATATTATCTACACTTCTGGTTCTACAGGAAAACCAAAAGGTGTAATGATCGAACATCACAGTATTTTAAATACATTATATTGGAGATGTCGCGAATATAAATTTGACAAAAATGTAACGGTTTTACAAATACCAAGTTTTGCTTTTGATAGTTCTGTTGAAGATATCTTCACTCCTCTTATCTCAGGTTCAAAATTAGTACTTGTGGATCAAAGCAATTCAAATTTTGATTTAAATTTAATAAGGGAACTTATAATCAAACATAATGCAAACCACATGTTAGTTGTTCCAAGTTTTTATAATGTATTATTAAATGAAATGTCTAATATCTTAACAAACTTTAAATACATAACAGTTGCTGGCGAAGGTTTTTCAATTGAACTTGTTAAGAAGCATTTTTCATTATTGCCAAATGTTGAACTTTATAACGAGTATGGTCCAACAGAAAATAGCGTATGTACATCTTTTTATAAATTTAATAAAGACGATGAAGTCGTATATATAGGTAGACCAATTGATAATTGCAAATGCTATATTTTAAGCGATGCTTTGCAACTTCAACCATATAATTCAAAAGGTGAATTATATGTTAGCGGTCCTGGTCTTGCACGTGGATATATCGGCGTAAAAGAATTGAATGAAACAAGATTTATAAAAAATCCTTTTGAAAAAAATTCACTCATGTACAAAACAGGAGACCTTGTATCTATTAACCCTGATGGGTTAATGACATTCCATGAACGTGTGGATTATCAAGTAAAATACAACGGATACAGAATCAATTTAGGCGAAATTGAAAACACTATTTCGCTACATACAAAAATACCAAACGTAGTTGTTTTGTTAAAAGATAATGTTATAAATTCTGTTTTGGCAGCGTACATAGAAACAACTGAAGAATTAGATATAACAGTTTTAAAACAAGAATTAAAAAAATTCTTACCGCATTACATGATTCCAAAAGAATTTAACTTAGTACCAAAATTCCCAATGACACCTAACGGAAAAATTGATAGAACAACTCTTGAAAAAACTTATTATAAACAAAAAGATTCTGTTATAACGGCACCAAGAAATGATTTAGATACTAAGATTATGAACGCTTGGAAAAAGGTTTTAAAACAAGAGAACTTTGGAATAGATGATAACATTTTTGATTTAGGCGGAGATTCGCTTTCTATAATCTCTATTCAATCTATTCTATTTAAAGATAATGTAAAAATTAATTCACAAGCATTATTTGAGAATCCAACAATTAGGATGGTATCTGATTACTTATCTAGCAAATCCGATATTATTGTTCAAGATAATAACGATTACATCTCACCTATTGGATATTCTGAAAATGATGTTACTAAAAAGAATCCTATGCCAAAGAATATTCTTTTAACTGGAGTTACAGGATTTTTAGGAGTACACATATTAGCTGAATTATTAAATAGATTTTCAGATACTAAAATATATTGCTTGATTAGAAATAAACCAAATAAAACAAACACAAAACGTTTAAAGGAAGTTTTACATTTTTATTTTGGTGCTAAATATGACTTATTGATAAATGATAGAGTTTTTGTTATTTCCGGAGACTTATCTAGAGATAAAATGGGAATGGATATAACTGAATATAAAGAATTAACAACAAAAATAGATTCTATAATTCATTGTGCATCTTTAGTAAAACATTTTGGAGATTACAACACTTTCTATAACTCAAATGTTGTTTCTGCCAAAAATATTATTAAATTTGCTAAAGAATCTAATGCATCAATAAATCATGTTTCGACAACATCTGTTTCTGGTAATTATTTAGTAAAAAATTCTATTGAATATGATTATACAGAAAACGATTTTTATATCGGTCAAAATTATAAAGACAATGTATATGTTCGTACGAAATTTGAAGCTGAAGAAGAAATGTTAAAAGCTCAAGCCGAAGGTATTAACGTAAATATATTTAGAGTTGGAAATTTGATGCCTCGTATAAGCGATGGCGTGTTCCAAATAAATCGTTTAGACAATGCTTACTTAAAAAGAATATTAGGTTTCGCAAAACTTCAAAAATTACCACGAAATCTTTTGAATCAAGACCTTGAATTTACACCAGTTGATTCTTGTGCCGAAGCATTAGTTAAACTTATGGTTTATAAAAATAAAGTTTTCCATCTTTTAAATAAAAACTTAATAAAAATAACACAGTTGATTTCTGAATTATTAAATTATAATATTAATGTAGAGTTTATTTCTGAAAAAGATTTTGATGATTTTATTCACAACGATGATAACTCAAATTATTTAGAAAACTTTATAACAGATTTAAATAATTCGAATTCATTAGATTATGATACAACAATCACAATAAATACAGAATTAACAGAATTATTCCTAGAAGAAAACGGTTTCAAATGGCCAAAAATTTCTAGTGAATATTTAAAAATGCTAGTTAGAAATTTATTGGAGGAAACAAATGATGAATCAAAGGAAGAAACAAAGTAAATTATCTAAATTTATAAATAAAAATTTAAGACTATCGGCTTGCCTTGTCTTTGCACTGATTATATTTCTTGGTGTTGCCTTGACCTATTACTTCTTACCTATCTTACTTAATTACGGTCCAGGCACCATCAACAGTGCCTTTGACAAGGATGTTTCTGGTGGTCTTACTTACTTTATGCAGTTCGTCTTAGTTTATTTAGCTATAACAGCTGTCGGCATGTTCTTCATTTTAAGACAAACTCGTGATTTAAAGAATTTAAAAAATCTTCGAGATGAAGCATATATCAATAGTAATTCAAAACAAAAATTAGATGCATTAGTTAGAAAATGTATAACATTACCTCAAAAACTTTTCTTTATAATTTCATTAGTGCCTGCATTAGCAATCACTTGCGTTTTTGCACTCTTGGGATTTACCTCGTTTGCTGACGTAAAAGTTATTTTGGTTATTGTAATCATTTCTATATTAGGAGCATCCTTAGCATTCATATTTTTAAAAAGCATATTTAAATCTGTTTTAACAGTAATCGGTAATACCGAAATGCCAACAAAAAACAGATTTTCATTAACTGCATCTTCTATAATACAAATTTCATCTATCGTTTTAGTTTGTGTTATTTATACATTTTTACTAATGCAGTCTAACAATATGGATGATAAATCAATGATTTTACATCGTCACTATACATCAGAAGTAAACACATTAATAGAAAACGAGAAACCTCAAAATATTGATGAGCTATATTCTACTTTAAGTAAAATCGAATTTATTTCGTCTAGCGATTCTGTCTTTATTTTAGACGAAAACAATCAACCACATTATAACAAAGATTCAATCTCTGAATTTTTCATTAAATACGCACAAGAATTAGCTTCAAGTCACAACAATACAATCTACGATTACTATGGAACAGAAGCTCAAGGTGTTTTGATACCAGTAACTATTAACAGAAAAGATTTAAACGTAGTTGTTCACTACGATTTATCTAACAAACTTTTAGGCGAAACCTTTAGGAATCTTATAATCATTGTTGTATATTGTGGTATTTCAATTTACTTTTTTGCAACTTCAATCACTAGAGAAATTTCTGTTGTTGCAGAAAACCTTAGAGGAATTGCAAAAAATTCAAAAAATATTTTCAATAGCAAATTATACGTTACTTCAAACGATGAATTAGGAGATCTAGTAGATGCCTTTAATGACATTCAAGGACTTACAACGGAACATGTCGAACAAATTGAATCAAACCAAGAGATGTTACTAGAAAAAGAACGTTTAGCATCACTTGGTCAAATGATTGGTGGTATTGCACACAACATGAAAACACCTATCATGTCAGTAGCTGGTGCTGCTGAAGGACTTACAGAATTAGTTGGAGAATATGTCGCTTCCATTGATAACCCAACAGTTACAAAAGAAGATCATAAAGAAATTGCAAAAGATATGTTAGAGTGGATTACAAAAATTAAAACACATACATCATATATGTCTGATATTATTACAGCGGTAAAAGGTCAAGCTTCACAACTTGCTGGTTCTGATCTTTCTACCTTTACATTATACGATTTAGTAAAAAAATCTGATATTTTAGTAAAACATGAACTAAAACATTCATTGGTAACTTTAGAAACAAAATTCGAATGTGATCCAGCAATAACTTTAAAAGGCGATATTAATACACTTATCCAAGTGTTAGTAAATCTAATTTCTAATGCATCACAATCGTACAACGGAAAACCGAATCAAAAAGTACAGTTAGTTGTAGATAGCGATGAAAAAAATGTACACATCTATGTTATAGATAACGGCTGCGGAATGTCAAAAGAAACTCAAAATAAATTATTCAAAGAAATGGTTACAACTAAAGGAAAAAACGGAACCGGTATAGGTCTATATATGTCTTATTCAACGATAAAAGGAAACTTTGGTGGAGATATAGAGTTTGAATCAAAAGAAAATATAGGTACAACATTTAAAGTCACTATACCCCTTAAATAATAAAAGAAGTAAGGAGAACTACAAATGAGATTAAAAGATATTGTAAAAAAATCCGAATTTAAAATATTAGTAGTTGATGATGAACAAGGAATCATTGATTCACTTGCTATTTTCTTAAATGATTATCACATCGTTGGTACAACCAATCCATTAGAAGCTATTGAAAAAGTTAGAAATGAACATTTTGATTTATTAATTTTAGACTTTATAATGATGCCAATACATGGAGATAAAGTTGTAGAAGAAATCCGAAAATTTAATAAAGACTTATACGTATTATTACTTACAGGTCATAAGGATTTAGCTCCTCCACTTGAAACAATAAAAAGATTAGACATACAAGGCTATTGTGAAAAATCAGATAAATTTGATCAAATACTTTTATTAGTTGAATCTGGTTTAAAATCAGTTTCTCAAATGAGAGTTATAAAAGATATTAATGCACAATTAGAAAATGCATATGAGGAATTAACTGCTGCATATCGTGGCACAATGGAATCATTAAGACTTGCTGTTGATGCAAAAGATTCTTATACAAAAAATCATTCAGATAGAGTTTCGTATTATTCAGCTTTATTAGCCTCAAAATTAAATCTTTCTGAAGAAGATGTAACTTTAATCAAAGATGGAGGTTTATTCCACGATATAGGCAAAATAGGAATTCCTGATGCTATATTACAAAAGACTTCAAAACTTTCTGATGAGGAATACGATGATATAAAAAATCATCCATCAATTGGAGCAAAAATTATTTCTCCTGCCAAAATATTTGATAAATTATTACCAATGGTAAAACATCATCATGAAAGATACGATGGTCGCGGATATCCTTCTGGTCTTGCTGGTGAAGATATACCATTACACGCAAGAATAGTTTCTATTGCAGATGCTTTTGATGCTATGACATCTGATAGAAGTTATAGACCAAGATACACTTTAGACAAAGCATTAGAAGAAATCGAAAGATGCAAAGGTGCACAATTCGATCCTAAACTTGCAGAAATTTTCATACAAGCAATAAATGAAAACAAACAACAAATTGAACAAGAATTGAACATACAATTTAAAGTAGAATAATAAAAAGTAAAAAACACAAAAAAGGTGACCACCTTAAATGAAACTTTCGAAATTTTGACCAAACGGGGACGCCCTCATTTGGACACTTCTCAATCAACATTTTCATGTTTCAAAGTTTGGGAAGTGTCCAAATGAGGACGTCCCCGTTTGGTCAAGTCGCGAAAAAAGAAGTAGGCTTCCCGCCTACTTCTTTCAAATTATTTAATTACAATTGTATAAATCTTTCCTGGCACGTAAATCTTTTTAACAACTTCTTTTCCATCAATAAATCTCTTTACATCTTCGTTTTCTAATGCAACTTTTTCAAGATCATCTGATGTAGCTTCTTTAGCAACTTTTATAACTGCTCTAACTTTTCCGTTAATTTGTACAGGAACTTCGATTTCATCTTCAACTAGTTTTGCCTCATCATAAATTGGCCATGCTTCATAAGCAATTGTATTATCATGTCCTAGCATGCTCCATAATTCTTCTGCTAAGAATGGGCATACAGGGCTTAATAATTTTACAAAACCTTCAGCATATTCTTTTGGCAATGTATCTTCTTTATAAACTGCATTTATGAATATCATCATTTGGCTAATAGCTGTGTTGAAAGATAATTTTTCAAAATCTTCTGAAATTTTCTTTACAGTTTGATGATAAACTTTTTCAAGATTTTTGTTTTCGGATTCAACTACTTTTCCACTATCAAACACTCTAAATATTCTTTCTAAGAATTTTCTAGTACCCTCTACACCACGTGCACTCCAAGGTTTGTCAGCTTCAAGAGGTCCCATAAACATTTCGTACATACGAAGTGTATCTGCACCATACTCATTAATTACATCAAGTGGGTTGATACAATATTTAGGGAAACGTTTACCCATCTTGATACCATTTTCACCTAAAATCATTCCTTGGTGAACAAGCTTTTGGAATGGTTCTTTTGTATAAACAACACCTTTATCAAATAAGTAATTATTCCACATTCTTGAATATAATAAATGTCCTACAGCGTGTTCTGGACCACCAACATATAAATCAACTGGCATCCAGTGTTTTAATAATTCAGCATCGCATAATTCTTTATCATTGTTTGGATCAATGTATCTTAAGAAGTACCAGCTTGAACCAGCACTACCTGGCATTGTACAAGTTTCTCTCATACCAACTTTACCATTGATTTCAGTTTTAACCCAATCTTTAGCATTTGATAATGGAGATTCTCCACCATGTGCCTTGTAATCTGTTAAATCTGGTAATACAAGTGGTAACTCATCATCGCTTAAGCAAACAATGTCGCCATCTTCCATATGAACAACTGGGATTGGTTCTCCCCAATATCTTTGTCTTGCGAAAATCCATTCACGGATACGATAGTTAATTTTCTTTGTTCCGCATTTATTTTCTTCAAGCCAAGCTATCATTTTATCGATGCTGTCTTGTTTATTTAATCCATCCATAAAACCAGAATTGATATGAAGTCCATCACCTGTATAAGCTTCCTCTTCAATATTTCCACCTTCAATTACTGGAATTATTTCCAAATTAAATTTCTTAGCAAATGCATAGTCTCTTTCATCATGTGCAGGAACGGCCATGATAGCACCTGTTCCATATGTAACTAATACATAGTCTGAAATCCATATTGGAATTTTTGTTCCATTTACAGGATTTATTGCATAGCTTCCTGTGAATACACCTGTTTTATCTTTGTTTAATTCAGTTCTTTCCATATCAGATTTCTTAGCGCATTCAGCTTTGTATGCTTCAACTTCTGCTTTTTTATCAGCAGTTGTAATTTCTTCTATTAAAGGATGTTCTGGAGATAATACGCAGTATGTTGCACCAAATAATGTATCACATCTTGTTGTAAATACTGTGAATGATTTATCTGTTCCATCAACTTTAAAATCTACATGAGCACCAATGCTCTTTCCAATCCAGTTTCTTTGAATTTCTTTTGTAGATTCTGGCCAATCAATTTCTTCTAATCCTTCTAACAATCTTTCAGCATATTTAGGAATATCAATTATCCATTGTCTCATATTTTTACGAACAACAGGGAAACCGCCTCTTTCGCTCTTACCATCAACGATTTCATCGTTAGCAAGAACTGTTCCTAATTCTTCACACCAGTTAACAGGCATTTCAACGCATCTTGCCAAACCATCGTTTACTAATAGTTTAAAAATCCATTGTGTCCATTTATAGTAATCTGCATCTGATGTTCTAATTTCTCTATCCCAATCATAATCGAAACCTAATTTCTTTAATTGATTTTTAAATGTCTCGATATTCTTCATTGTGAATTCATTTGGGTGATTTCCTGTATCAATAGCATACTGCTCTGCTGGTAATCCAAATGAGTCAAATCCCATTGGATGTAATACGTTAAATCCTTGCATTCTCTTCATACGAGAAACTATATCTGTTGCTGTATATCCTTCTGGATGTCCAGCATGTAGACCTACACCTGATGGATAAGGAAACATATCCAATACGTAGTATTTTGGTTTTGTAAAATCTCTTGTGTCTGTTTTAAAAGTTTTATTATCTTCCCAATATTTTTGCCACTTAGGCTCGATTTCTAAATGTTTATATTCCATAACTAATACCTTCTTTATTTTAATAATTTGCTCCTATTACAATTGTAAATGTAACCTTGGTATCTTCTGTACTTTGTTCAACTTTCTTAATTCCACTAATTTCTTTTATTAATTCAAGTTCTTCTTCTGTATGTTTTCCATACACAATAATTCTTGATGATTCAACTTTTGTTGTTGGATAATTACCAATTTTAATAACATTACAATCTTTTGCATTTAAATCCGAAACCAATTTATTAAATCTTGAAGTTTTAGCTTTAGCACTAAGTACCTCAACTTTAACTTCTCTATTTTCATCTTCAATTGGTTCTTTTTTATCTTCTTCATCTTTTAAATTTGGAGAAATAACTTGCTGTGTCTTATCATCATCTTTTTGAGCTTCATCCTCTAAATTAGAATCATTCAATTCGATGTTTTCACCACTTGAATTTTGCTTATTAATTTCAGCAATACTCATAAAGAATAATTCGTTAATAACTTTTTCAGCTTCTATTTCATCATAAATATAAAATGATCTAGTTAATCCATCAGGACCTTTTGCGTATTGTCCAAGTCCAGGTAATGTACCAACTCTTAACCTATCCAATTTAAAAGTAATCGCATCATCCATATACTCTTCAACAACATCCATAGTCACATCTGTTTTTGTTCCTTCCAAAACAATATTAACAATATTCGAAATGTTTTTTATATTATCCGCTTTTAGCATTTGTTCAATCATTGCTTTTATGAAACTTTGTTGAGCTGCAACTCTTCCAATATCACCATTTGGATATCCCGTACCATCATTATTTTTTCTAAAACGAACAAACCCTTCTGCGTCATCACCTTGTAATGTTTGTATACCTTTTGTTAGATGGATGTGTAAATTTTGAACTGGGTCGTCATAATCCATATTTATTGGTACATTTACAGTTACACCGCCAATTGCATTAACAACTTTCTTTAAAAGTTTTGCATCAAAAATCACATAGTGTTCAACTTCAACACCAGTAATTTCTGTAACTTTTTCTAACATTTTATTAACACCTTTATTAGCATAAACTGAATTTATTTTTCCATCATAAGATGCATTTCCAACAAATGTATCTCTTGGAATAGACATCAATGATGCTTCTCTTGTATTAGGATTATATTGGCAGAGCATTATAAAATCTGTCAGTGCTTGATTTTTACCCATTATCAAACATGTAAAATTAGGTTCGAGGACTTTTTCCTCCGGATTACTCCCTAAGCTTTGGCTTAAAAATTGAGCAAATTTAGAATCACTTTCACCTAAATTTTTCTCCCAATTTTCATAATAAACAGCAGCTGCTCCACCTAGTGCTATCATAAATACAATTATTAATATAACAACTAAAAATTTAGCAAACCCTTTCATCTATTTATCCCTTCTATTTTCTATATATTTTAAGCATATCCAAAATATGTAAAAATTCCATTCATGCGCTTTACATTATATCAAAAAACAACAATTTATACAATAATATTTTAACTATCAACAAATTTTATATTTGTGTTATTTTTTAGCAATTTTGCGCAAAAAAATAGCAGGTTTCCACCCGCTATTTTCTTTTTATTTAAAATATCAATTTTAACAATAAATTATTATTGTACATCGCAGATACTAATGCTGAATTATTTAATACATTCATTACTGGAGAAATGTTAATAACCGTAGAAATAAAGTATATTACAGCTAAAATTATATATATTCTAAAAATACCAATTAATATACCGATTCCTAAACCAGCAATATTATTAATCTCTCTTAAAAGTGGTAAGCTCATTATTCCATCTAATATTGCAACAATAATATTTAAAATAATTTGTGCAACGACATAGATTATAAACCAGCTTAAAACGTTAATTGCAGCATCAGAAATTTTAAGAGTGATGTTTTGAGCTGCATTTTGCTTAAAATCATCCAATCCCATTTTCTCACTTAGAACATCCGGTAAAGAATTCAAAAATCCTTCTTCTGGAATCAAAGTAGAAACATCGATTGTCTCATAAAGATTTGAATCAGAAGCATATTGTGCCATGTCGAAAACAGAGCCCGTATTTACATTTTCTTTCTTGCTAGTCTTATTCACATCTTCACTTATATTGCCTGTTGATTCAACAATAACAGAATTAATCCATTCATCTAAATCAGTAGTATCTTTTATGTATGCAGCCAAATTTTTATGGAACATACTAGCCAAAACTATTGCTAAAATTACTGATATCAATCCAAAAAAAGTTCTCACAAAACCTTTTCTATATGCTGAAAAAGCAGCAATTAAAATTATAACAATCGCAATCCCATCAATTAACCAGTTCATAATTTCCCCCTTATGATTTAAATATTTTTTATAAAATCAATTTTATCTCTGTACACAATCGCTAAAGAATTTCCATCTTCAAAGAAACATAAATCTTTTACACTTCCTGAAACCTCATAACGTTTAACTAATTTACCATTTGTATTTACTATTAAAATTTGATTTTCTATAACTAGCGCAATGTTGTTTTTTTGTGTTTTTATAATCGTTGGTAATTTTTCTAATGTATATTCAATCTCTTCCCCATCTATTTCAAAAATAGAAATCTTATATTTAACATCAAACAATCCATTTTCATTCTTAGATATCAATATTGGTTTATTTGCATTTTCAATCGATGAAAAATAAGTATCCTTATCGAACTCATTTGTTAATTCTCTTAAGCCTTCGTCATCTATTATTTTAATATTTTTATCTGTTTGAATCAACAATTCATTTTTATTTGTATATTCAATATTTGTTACAAGAGAATTATCTTCTAACGGAACTAACATTATATCATTTTGTTCCAAATTATTTATATCTATAATTTTTATATTTGATGTTGCATTAATACCTTCTGTACTAATTTCAGCTATTGCAAGCTTTTTATTATCATTTGAAATATCTACGTCAATAGCATAAGTTGAAGCCAAATAACTTGTAAAAATTTCATTTCCTTGAGGAGATAATACTTTTATAAGAGTCTTGTATCCTGTTTGTTTATATATAACAGCTGAATATCCATTTTTATTAACACTCACACCATGAATAGTTCCTTGAACTTCAGATTCCCACACTTTAACATTTGTGTTAATCATGTATATTTTAGTACCATCTTTTTCACCAATTATGCAGTATTCTCCGTCAGCAGATGTTGTTGCATTTTTTAAAGAAACACTCTCGTCAAAATTTTCTTTTGAAACACTAGAATAACCTCTCATATAGTTATTACCTATAACAATCAAGTTTGAAGATGTGCCATCTATTGAATAATAATTTTCAAGTCCAGCACTTCCTGCTATTTCAGCATTTTTCCATTCTTCATTTGTAAAATATTTTGAAAGTTCATCATAGTTAAAATAACAAAAAAGTGAGGCAATTATAAGTAACAAAATCAAAACAATGTATACTATTTTTTTATTCATTTTCTTCCTCTCTTACGACTCTAATCTATATTATAAAATTATTATATGATACTTTAAACTCATACTCAAGCAAGAAATTTCCAAAGCAAAAAAGACAATCATCTTGTGAATGATTGTCTCCTTTTTATTTTTTGGTAGCAACAGCGAGACTCGAACTCGCAACTCCCGGCCACATTTCATATACAAAGGTTTCTTGCGAAAACTTTGTTAGAGATTGATCAGATCTCCAAGAAATGCCCTTGGTATTTTACCTCTTGTCTTGGTTACAACGCGCATCAACCGCCTTGAAATCAAAAGATTCTACTATTTCTCCTTCCTAAGAAAAAGAAACGTACTAACCTTCACACGTGTATAACGATAAATACGCAACCTCAACTTCTTTAAACTATGCTGCTATACTAAAACAAAATTATCTGTATTTTTGCTGTGTTTTTAAAAAACGCATTTCAAACCGTACGCATTTTAGCATTCGATTTTAACATTGTCAACCTTTTTATTGCTTTTTTTTACTTTTTCTGTTAATATACATTATTAGAATATATATAAAGGAGTAAAAATATGATTACATCAAAACAAAGAGCTTATTTAAGAAGTATTGCTCAAACTCTTGATCCTATATTTCAAGTTGGAAAAAATGGTGTAAATGATAACCAAGTAAAACAATTAATCGATGCTCTTGAAGCTAGAGAAATAATAAAAATTACAATGCTAGACTCAACACCTCAAGACAAGCAATCCATTGCAGATGAAATTGCGGCAAAAACAGGAGCGGAAATTGTTCAAATCATTGGAAAGAAATTGACACTATATAAAAGAGCAAAAAAAGATCCAAAAATTGTACTTCCTAAATAACAAGTATCAAAAAAAGCAGAAACCTTTTGAAGTGCACCTAAAAAGTTAGACACTTTTTGGGTGCAGTTCATTTTTGGTTCCTGCTTTTATTCTTTTTCTTTTGTACTTAAAAATTCTTATGTACTTTCTAAATCTTTTGTACTCAAAAAATCATTGGTTTTTCAAACATCTTTCGTACTCTATCCATTATCTCTTGTACATCAAAATTCTTAAGTATTTTAATACACCCTCATAATAGCCATAGCAGCTTCGCCTCTCGTAAGATTAGCATTTGGATTTAATTTACCTTCTGGATTTTCTTTCATTCCTTCAAGTAAATCGTATTGAGCCGCATGCAACACAAGTGCTCTTTCTTCTTTTGTAAGATACCCAATATCGGTATATCTAAGCTTATCTTCTACTTGAGTTTGAGGTATATTTTTCATTTTTATCTGAGTTTTAGCTAACATTAAAATCATTTCAATTCTTGTTATAGGTTCTTCTAACTCATCTTCTGTATATTGATTCTTTTCTATTACGCCTTGCATTTCAGCAATAGTAACATATGGACCATACCATTGAGAATATGCCGTATCAACACTTCCAAAATCAAAAGATCTGTTAGTTGCAAGACCTATAAGCATCTTTATAAACTCGCCTCTCGTGATTGGTTCATTTGGTTTAAAAGTTCCGTCTGGATAACCATCCATTATTCCTATTTTTGTTGCTTGTTTAATTTCTCTAGCAGCCGAATGGATAACTACTTTGTTTTCACCAGTAGTAGTTATTACAATCCATCCCAAATCTGGATAACCATATCTTTCCTTTGCTTGTTGTTGCGCAGGAGTATGATCAATAGCCGCATATACAATTGTTGCAAGACCTAATAACAAAGTGCAAACCACAATTACCTTCAATAATATTTTTTTCATAACTCACCTCTTGCCTTACTTCTATATGATGCCTTCATTTTATATAGATTTTTTTCTATTTTCAATAGTTGTAACTATAATGTAATAATTATTTAATACTCGTGTAATTATGTTTTTTTGTACGTAATATAGCAATAAATTAACAAATTTCAGAAAATATTTTTCATATTTTTTTATCCTTGACATATCTATTATAATAACTTATAATAAACTTCGTTACAACATCGATGGCGCCTTAGCCAAGTGGTAAGGCATGGCTCTGCAAAAGCTTGATCATCGGTTCAAATCCGATAGGCGCCTCCAAAAAAATTAAAACTTTTTATTGACTATTTTATTTTTATGTTGTAATATACATATTGTTACGCGGGAGTAGCTCAGTTGATAGAGCGTCGCCTTGCCAAGGCGAAGGTCGCGGGTTTGAGCCCCGTTTCCCGCTCCACAAAAATTTAAAATAGCAAGCCATAAGGTTTGCTATTTTATTTTGTCAAAAATAGGAGGGATAAGTATGAATGCAAAATTTGCTAAATATACCGCCATTACAATCGGATGCATTATAGGCTATACGGTTATGCAACAATTAACTGATGGAAAATTCAAAATTGTTTTAATTATCGCACTTCTAGGTTATGGAATTTACAAAACTTCGCGTTAAAATAAAGTGCTGAAAATTTATAAATATAAAAAAGGATAGAAGAAATTCTATCCTTTTTTTATTTTATCAATTACCTTGTTTATAACACTTTCAGGTGTAGATGCTCCTGCTGTTATTCCTACCTTTTCACCTTTTATTTCTTCAACTAAAAAATCATCTTCTGTTTGGATAAATAAAGTATTAGTGCAAAACTCTTTTGATATTTCATACAAACGATTTGAATTTGCACTTTTTTTATCACCAATTACAATAAAAGTTTCCACTCTTTTTGCTAATTCTTTTGCTTCTTTTTGTCTATTATATGTAGCCATACATATTGTATCATGAACTATACATTCTTTAGAATTTTCTTTCACCTTTTGCACCATGTCATTCCATAAATCAATATTAGTTGTTGTTTGAGAAACTAAACAAACTTTTTCATAACTTTTTACTTCATTTATATCAGATAAAACTTCAAACTCTCCGTCTATCCAACCAACTATTCCATTTATTTCAGCATGATTTTTATCGCCTACAATTAAAATTTTGTATCCTTCTGCAGAATACTTTTGAACAAGTTCGTGAATCCTCAAAACATTCTTACAAGTTGTATTTATCATTTTCAAATTTTTATTTTCGCACTCATCAATAATGTTTTTTCCTACACCATGAGCTCGTAATATCACCGTACTTCCATCAGGTATATCTGAAAGACTTCCTACAAAATGTAAGCCATTTTCTTCAAATTCTTTATTAATAATTTCATTATGTACGATATGATTTGTTGAATAAACATCTGCACTTTTTTCTAAAGCTTCACGTGTCATTTCAACGGCATTTTTTACGCCATAGCAAAAACCTGCAAACTTTGCAATTTCAATTTTTCTTTCTTTCATTTTTCATAACTCCTATCTCAATTGATTAAGCAATCTTGATAAATTTTCTCTTCCCTTATCGTCTAATTGTTGTTTAGCTTGTTCCAAAGAAATTTTGTTTTTCAAAATTAAATTCGCTAACGAATTTATGAAACTTATATTTCCTCTTTCAGCTCTACTTTGTATTGCATCTTCAATTTCTGATTTGCTAAACTTTTCTTTTCTTATTAATCCCGAAATAGCATCATCAACAATCATGATTTCAGGAACCATTACTAATGAACCTTTTTTACCTACAATAAGTCTTTGAGTTACAACAGCTTTTAATACAGAAGATAACATATATTTCATTTGTAGCTGATCTAATGCCTCAAAGAAATTTAAAGCTCTATCTATTGTTTCTGCTGATGATTTTGTATGCATAGTCCCTATTACCAAGTGACCAGATTCAGCCATATCAATAGCAGCTTCCATCGTATCTTTATCTCTTATTTCTCCAATTACAAGAATGTCACAATCTTCTCTTAATGCATTTTTTACACCCTCACCAAACGTTTTGCAATCTCTACCATTACCAACTTCTTTTTGTACAATTAAAGATTTATTTGGTGTATGAACATACTCAATTGGATTTTCTAGCATCATGATTTTTTTATTTTCACTTTGATTAATTTCATTAACTAATGTGTTTAATGTTGTTGTTTTTCCCGAATTAGATTTTCCTGTTACTAAAATTAATCCTTGTGGCAAAAAAGACAAACGTTTAACTATTTCCGGAAGACCTAATTCTTCAAACTTAGGTAATTCATTTCTTATAATTCTGGCAGTAAATGTATAATTTCCAGATGCTTTTGCAATATTTACACGGAATCTAATACCATTAAAATCAAAATTTATATCTAATTTATCTTCTTCTTCAAATGTCTTTTTCATAATTTCTTTAGCCAATGTAAAATAAGCAAATATTACATCTAAATCTTTTTCTGTAACTATTTCACTATCTTCAACTTCGTTAAGCGTTCTATTAATTCTATATATAGGACGTAATCCTTTTATAATATGTATATCTGACGCTTTTTCTTCAATCGCTCTTTCTAATATTTTATTAATATCAACCATTTGAATTCTCCTTCTTCTTTTGTTTCAAATAAATTTTATCAAATAATGTTTCTTTTAACAACACGAATTTATTTTGCAAATACAAGAAAAAAGTACCATTGATAATTTATTTCGATATGCTATAATTTTATATGAACAATTTAAATCCATATAAACGAAGGAGAAAAAAATGGATATAATAATTTTTCTAGTTATAATATTTTTATGTTTTGTAAGAAAAGTTCCTCCAAATACAGTTTTAATTATTGATAAAAATTCACACTATTATAAAACAAAACGTAGTGGATATTACATGTTAACAAAGGGTTGTAAAGTAACAACTATGATATCAACAAACACACTAACACGTACACTTAATGATTTATACGAAACTTATGATGGACAAGCAGCTTCAATCACTGTTAATTGTGCATACAAAGCTGCCGATTTAGATGTAGTTTTAGAATCTCTTTCTAACATCAGAAGAAGTATCGATGATATAATAAAAAGTTCTGCATATTTTGCTGCAAATAATTATAACGGACAAGATATAAAAAGAGAACCTGCAGAATTTGCAAATAAAATACGCGACAACTTAGTATCAGAATTAAGCACACTTGGAGTTACTCTTGTTGGTCTTTCTGTAACTGCTCAAATCTATCAATATCCAAGCAAGAAATATTTTAAACCACACGTTAGTGGTCATGATGTTTGTAACACAACCAATTTCTCTGATTGTGATAGTAAAGAAATTGGAATTAACGATGAAGATCCATCTGTAGATCCAATTATATTTTATTAAAAGCTAAAGACTTTTGATTGAATTCAAAAGTCTCTTTTTTTATATCAAAAACTATATTACAAATTTACCCTACGCCAAAAAAGAGCAACTTAGAAAAGTTGCTCTTAAATGGGGAATTTTTTTATTAAAAGGACATTATTAAAATATACCCCTATTTTTAATAATAATTTAATTTACACAACGTTTACACGCCGTGTAACCATTTTGAGTTGCAGAATCCAAGGTACTAGTATAATAATTACCTTTACTGCAATTGGACTTCATATGATATTTCGTACCTGTCTTTGTGATATATACAATTGAACTTTTAGATGGGGACACACTTTCAATTTCAGTATCATTTTGAGCAGATAATAAATCTTTTTCTTTTGTTATTGTATCTTCTTTCTCATTGCGAAAATCTCCAACATAATCTTTTTTAGTATTTATGATTATCGTTTCTTCCATGAAATCAATTTCAACTCCAACCATTTCAGAAAATTCACGAAGCGCCACGTATGTTCTATCTTGATAACTAAGTATTGGCATTTCTGACGAATATTCTTCATCATCAATTAAAATAGGATATGGGGAAAAATATACCTTCTTTACCAAATTGCCTGCATAAACAAAACTTGTTAAAGAAAAAATTAACACAACAAACAAAAGGAAAGTTTTTTTCTTCATCTAACCCTCCCTTCTATATTTAATTTTGCAAAAGGAAAAATTTTAGCAGAACTGCTTTGAATAAAATCTCTTAAGAGTGATTTCATCATATATTTCTAATTTAATATAGTCAATAAAAACACATCGACAAATTTCGCGTTTTTCTTTCAAATAGTTACTTCAAACACTTGCTAATTCACCAAATCGTGATATAATTTGCACAGGCAAAATATCTTTATGTTACCCAAATTATCACTATAATGAAGGAGGGAATAAAATGGCTAACAAGACAAGACGTATTCGGTGTCTCATTTGCAAAAAACTTGTTGCAAGGCAATGCGACCCATTCGAACCGCAAGAACCATACGCAGTTATCCCTTTACATATCGGAAATAAGGTGGGATGCGTTTGTGCCGATTGTGTAGAATATTACAGTCAGCAAGATCCTTATGAACCCTGGCTTAATTCTACTAACGCCAGCACCGAAAATGATTCGGATAATGAAACTTCCGAAACTACAAAAAATGTTGATCCAGAAACTACTAAAACAGACTCAGGCGCTGACAATGAAGAAAAGAAAAAAGCCGAAGAAAACAGCAGTCACTCCGAAGCTACTGCAGAAGCAAAAGAAAGTACCAATAAAGAAGATATTTCTGAGCTTATTGCAAAATATCGTTGTTTAGACTACTCTTTGGATAGCTTGTCTGCATTGGTCAAAAAGACTGTTTTTGGGCAAAAAGAAACCGTAGAAAAAGTTGTTTATTCCCTTTATATAAATCAATTAGTAAATATGTTGGAAGAATCAGGTGTATCTTTTGATAATCTAAATTCAGGCGGCGCCCCCGGATTTAAACGCCGACATATCATGCTAATCGGAGACACTGGTGTGGGAAAAACACTGCTTGCTACGACTGCCCCAAAAGTTATGGGCTTGCTCCATTCTGTTTCTAACGCAACTCCGCTTACATCTTCTGGCTATATTGGCGAAGACGTAATTTCAGTAGTCGAAAGACTTTATGCTGCTTCAGGAAACAATATTGAACGAGCTCAAAATGGCATAATCATTCTCGATGAAATCGATAAGAAAAAACGAGAATTGACTACAAATGGCAAAGATGTCACTGGCACCTCTGTTCAGCAAGAACTGTTAAAACTTTTGGAACCTTCGACGGTTTGGATCAACAAGCACACTACGCCTTTTTACACCGGTAATTTGACAATCATCATGATGGGCGCTTTTGTCGGTCTTGACGAAATCATCGAAAAAAGAACTTCACCTAAGCGAATCGGATTTAATTCAGATCCTGTCACAAAAGATGACACTCCAGAAGTACTCCCCGAAGATCTAATTGAATACGGTTTTATCCCCGAATTTGTCGCTCGAGTCCCTTGTATTTGTCGGTTGAATAAATTGACTGTAGATGTTGCAATTGACATTATTTACGGTGTTCTCGAGAAGTATGACATCCTTTTCAAAACCAAAAACTTCACATTTATATTTGATCAATTCCTCATTGTAAACATTGCAGAAAAGGTCGTAAACTCCTCCATGGGCGCTCGAAACGTGGAAACACTACTCGACAAAATCTTGCAACCAGCACTCTGGAAAGTACTTCAGAGTCTGCCAGGAGGAACTTGTGAAATTCTCGAAGATGGCTCTGCCAAAATCACTCGTTCTTCTATCAGAAATCCTTCTGAAACAGAAGTTATCACTACTCCTCAAATCCCGGGATATGAAGTCATTGAAGACGAATTGGAAGCAATGATTTAAACAAACATAGAAAAAGGACTGTAAAAACAGTCCTTTTTTGTTGTTTATAACTCGAAATATTATTTTTCTTCAACATCAAAATTTCAGCTACGTCAATTCCAAATATTGTAAATTTCTTCTTGAAAGCTTGACATAATATGTATACGGTGATATAATCACTCCCGTAAACATCCGGTTTACAAATATCCTACAAAATTCTTTATTTAAAGGAGATTTAGTCCCATGAGAACTGACGTAAAGTCCGCTTGCTTCAAGAAGCTCACAGCATTACCCTTCATGACTCCGCAGACCCTTAGCGAACTTTTGAGCAAATTCGAAACTCTTTCCGAAACAGAATTCGAAACTCTGCACGGCTTTTTAGAAGAGCTCGAAAAAAAGCCTACCGCAGACCTCATCACACTTCACAAATTCTTTTATTCGCCCCACACTTCTGATAATCTTGATGAAATCATAACCAACCATATACGTAGCTATGGTCTGCTCCCTCATCTCGATGGTTATCACTATACACGGACCGCGATTAAATTAATGCTCAAAGAGAAGAACAATTTCACCACCAAGATTACCGCACTATATGCGAGAGTCGCAAAGCATCACGAGCCCGATGGCGATATTGAGTGGGGAAATGTTGAGCGCGCAATACGACATTCTCTCGAATCTGCTTATGCAAAACACCCTCATCTCTTTGATGTTTTCATGAAAGACAAAGCACCGACAACCAGCGAATTTCTTTATTTAGTTGTCGACGATCTTAAGTTGCTCACCGCAAAAAAGTAATTGTAATTACTTTAGGAAAATGTTTGCCCCACGGACCTGTCCGCGGGGTTTCCGCATTTTATATATAAAAAAGCACTCCCTTTCGGAAGTGCCGTCTTTTATTCTAATTCAAATGCTCCAGTATATAATTGATAATATGTTCCTTTTTGATCGATTAAGAAATCATGTTCACCACGTTCTATAATTTTTCCATGATCTAATACCATTATTGCTTTTGAATTTCTTACAGTAGATAATCTGTGTGCAATTACTAAAACAGTTCTACCATCCATTAATTTATCCATGCCATCTTGAACTAATTTTTCAGTACGAGTATCAATGCTTGACGTAGCTTCATCCAAAATCATAACAGGTGGATTTGCAATTGCGGCTCTCGCAATAGCAATTAACTGTCTTTGACCTTGAGAAAGTTGCGCTCCATTATCAGTAAGCATCGTGTCATATCCTTGAGGTAATCTTTTAATAAAGCTATGTGCATTCGCGAGTTTTGCAGCTTCTATTACCTCTTCATCAGTAGCATCTGATCTACCATATCTGATATTTTCTTTTATAGTTCCAGTAAATAAATTTGTTTCTTGCAAAACCATTCCAAGTGATTGTCTTAAATCATCTTTTTTGATTTGTTTGATTTCGATTCCATCATAATGAATTGCACCATCTTGTATATCATAAAATCTATTTATTAAATTTGTGATTGTCGTTTTACCGGCACCTGTTGCACCAACGAATGCAATCTTTTGACCAGGTTTGGCATAAAGAGTAACATCAGTTAAAACTTGTTTTTCTCCATCATAACTAAAATCAACATCTGTAAGTTCTATATGACCTTTTAATTCTTTATATTCAAACTTGCCATCTTCTGTTGGAACTTTCCAAGCCCATGTACCAGTTTGATGATCAACTTCTTTAAAGTTTTCACCATCTTTTTCAACATTAACTAAAGTAACATTTCCATCATCAACTTCTGGTTCTTCATCAATCGCTTTAAATATACGACCAGCACCAGCAAGTGCTACAATAATTGAATTAAATTGATTCATAATTTGTGTAATTGGTCTTGAGAATGTTTTAGTTAAATTTAAGAAAATAACAATTGAACCAATATACTCAACAGGATTTTCTGATGCAAGTGCAATTAATGTTCCTACAATTGCAACACACACATATTGTAAGTTACCTAAGTTTCCTGCAATAGGCATAAGTGAATTTGCAAATCTATTTGCATTATACATATCTGAATTTAATTTTGTATTTAATACATCAAACTCTTCTTTTGCTTTATCTTCGTGAGTGAATACTTTGATTACTTTTTGACCATTAATCATTTCTTCAACATAACCATTTACTGTTGCTAAAGACTCTTGTTGGCTAACAAAAAATTTCGAACTTTTCTTAACAATAGTTTTTACAATCATAGTTGTTAAGAATGTAAATACTAAAACAAATCCTGTAAGTGGTACACTTATTGCAAGCATCGCAACTAATGCTGAAACAATTGTTATGGCAGATGAAATCAAATCTGGCAAAGCTCTAGATAACATTTGTCTTAATGTATCTGTGTCATTTGTATATAAGCTCATTATTTCACCAGTTGTTCTTGTATCAAAATATTTGATAGGAAGCTTTTGCATCTTTCTAAACAAATCATTTCTTATATCACGAAGTACACTTTGCGAAATTGTTGCCATTAATCTCATATAAATAAAAACTGTAATTACTTCTATTGCAAATATGCAACCAACTTTTAATATTGTTTTTAAAAGTGGTCCGTAGTCAGGATTTTGAGTTCCTAGAAGTGGTGTAATATAACCATCAATAACATCTTTTAATGAAGCCATTCCCCATACGTTTGTTATTGAAGAAATTATTATACAAATAATAACTACAAAAAATGAAATCTTATAATTTTTTGTAATGTATTTAAACATTCTAGAAAAAGTACCTTTTTCTACTTTAGGTTTTGGTCCCATCATAGCAGCACCTCTACCCATTTTCATTTCTCTAGCTTTTGCTTGTGCCACTATGATTCACTTCCTTTCATTTGAGATTCGTATACTTCTTTATAAATTGCATTTGTTTTTAATAGTTCCTCGTGTGTACCAAAACCATTTATCATACCATCATCTAGTACAATAATTTTATCTGCATCTTCGATAGAACTAATTCTTTGTGCAATTATAAGTTTTGTCGTGTTTGGAATTTCTTCTTTAAACGCAGTTCTAATCATCGCATCTGTTTTTGTATCAACAGCACTTGTTGAGTCATCTAAAATTAAAACTTTAGGTTTCTTTAAAAGTGCTCTTGCAATACAAAGTCTTTGCTTTTGTCCACCAGATACATTCGTTCCACCTTGTTCTATGTATGTATCATACTTATCTGGAAAACCTTGAATAAATTCATCTGCTTGTGCTAATTTACAAACTCTTATGATATCTTCATCTGTGGCATTCTCATCTCCCCATCTCAAATTTTCTTTAATAGTTCCCGAGAATAAAACATTCTTTTGAAGTACCATCGCAACTTCAGCTCTTAAAGTAGTTAAATCATATTCTCTAACATCAACTCCACCAACTTTTACATTACCTTCTGTAACATCATAAAGTCTTGGAATTAAATTAACAATTGTAGATTTACCACTACCTGTTCCACCAATGATACCAATTGTCTCACCTGATTTAATTTTTATATCAATATCTTTTAAACAAAGTCTATCTTTATCATTTACATAGCTAAATGAAACATTATTAAATTCAATTGAACCATCTTTAACTTCTGTCTTTGCATTTTCAGGATTTACAATATCTGAACTTTCATCCAATACTTCAACAATTCTATCTGCTGAAGCTTTAGCTATAGTAAGCATTAAAGAAGACATAGATAACATCATAAGAGACATAAGAATTTGAATCGAATATGAAATAAGTGTCATAAGTTCACCTGTTGAAAGTGCTGCAGTACCATTTGCTATCGCTTCCGGACTTTGTGTAACAATAATTTTAGCACCAAGCCAAGCAACCAATAATACACATGAATACACAGCTATATCCATTACAACTGGCATTAAAGCCATTCTTTTGTCAGCAATTACAAAGTTGTTACAAATCACTTCTGAAACACCTTCAAATTTTTCAGTTTCTTCATCTTCTAAAACAAACGATTTAACAACTCTCATACTGTTAACATTTTCTTCAACAACATTATTTAACTTATCGTATTTTTTAAACGTAGCTTCAATTATCTTATGCGCTTTAGAAATAATTTTAAAAATAGCAAATGCTAAAACCGGAATAACCGCAACAAATATCAAAGCCAAGCTTGCATTTATTTTCATTGCCGCAATAAAAGCAGTAACACACATAAGTGGTGCTCTAATCATTATTCTTGTAATCATTTGAAAAGCTTGTTGTACGTTTGATACATCTGTTGTTAATCTAGTAACTAAACTTGCAGTAGAAAATTTATCTATATTTGCAAATGAAAAATCTTGAACTTTATAGTAAAGTCCTTGTCTTAAATTTTTTGCAAAACCTGCAGACGCTTTAGCGGCCGTAAAACCATTTGTAGCGCCAAAAGTTAATGAAAGTAACGCCAAAATAACAAGTTGTAATCCTAGTTTATACACTGTGTCCATTTCACCAGCATATATACCTTTATCAATTAAATCTGCCATTACAAGAGGTATTAACACTTCCATTACTACTTCAAGCGCTACTAAAATTGGTGTAATAATTGTTGGCAATTTATACTCACCAATAAATTTAGATAATTTCTTAAACATCTTATCGCGTGTACTTACCTAAAGTACACTTTTCCCTCCTCTTCCTTTATTTTCAACTGTTATAGCTTATCATATTTAGCATTATTTTTCAACGAAAAACATCCAAAATTCACACTCAAAAAACCTTTATTTATTGCGGGTTTGGTTATCTTTTACAATATTTAAAAATTGTAGCAACTTTATAATTTACTTTCATGCAATTTATTGTTTGACACCAATTAATTCATAATATATACTTACAGTAGATTTCAACGAAATCTATGTCATGTATATAGTGTAAAAAAAAAGACTAGAGCCACCTACTCTAGTCTTTTTTCTTACTTAATACACAACATTTTCAAATAATATGTATATTATCCAAGTTAGTATTAAGATTCTCTTTTGTATTTTTGTCATGTAATAGTGCCTCCTTTCTCAAAGATTTCCTTCAAGAAGGATACTTAAACTATACATTCGACAAATGCTTTGGTCAAAATATTTCATTCGTGTTTTTTCGACATCTGGTGTTTTGCTTGAGCATATTATCAAAACATGTTAAAATTTCACCAAGAAAAGGAGTACAAAATGGATAATAATAAACGATATAACAATCTAAATGATTTTCTAAAAAATAAATTTGGTGAACGAGTTTTGAAAATCTGCATTGATGGCGGTTTTACATGTCCAAACAGAGATGGTACATGTGGAACTGGCGGATGTATTTTTTGTGGCGAACGTGGTTCAGGCGAACATTTAAATAAATCACAAAATATAATTGTTTCTCCTCGTCCGACACAAAAAGCGAATAAATTTATCGCATATTTTCAAAATTTTTCAAACACATACGCGGATATCGAAACGTTAAAAAACAAATATGATGAAGCTTTACAAAACCCACAAATTGTTGCATTAGCAGTCGCTACAAGACCAGACTGCATCAACGAAGATGTTGTAAAACTTTTAAAATCATACTCAAATAAATACTATGTGTACGTTGAATTAGGTTTGCAAACATCAAATGACAATACTGCTAAACTTATAAATCGTGGATATACTTCAGACGTCTTTACCCAAGCTGTAAAACTTTTAAACCAATATGAGATAGACGTTGTAACACACATTATGGTAGGGCTACCAAATGAGACAGTTGATGATATCAAAGAAACTGTAAAATTCATAAACAAACACAATATACAAGGATTAAAAATTCATTCAACATACGTTATAAAAAATACAAAACTTTGTGAGTTATATGAAGCTGGAAATTACACACCATTAACACTTGAAGAATATATTGAAGTAGCTGTGCACATACTAACTCACATTTCGCCAGATATAATTATTCACCGTATCTCTGGTGATGCACCAAAAGATTTACTTGTTGCTCCCGAATGGAACCTTCATAAAAAATGGATTATGAATGGTATCACACAAAAACTAATCCAAGACGACTTATGGCAAGGCAAATATTTCACCTGTTAAGGAACCTCTTAGCAGGTATTTTTATTTTCTAAAAGAGTGTCCCAAGGTCAAATTTTCAGACTTAGGGGACAGGGCAAATTATACTTTCAAGTGCAACACCTAAAATTTACAATAAAA
>CAZEVD010000019.1:0-31044 GCA_964515475.1 uncultured Eubacteriales bacterium | reverse complement strand
ACTCTCTTGTGAGTGCGCTCCTTTGTTATTGTATAAAACTAAAACATTTCATCTAAAATTTTAACTATCACTTTTTGTGACGTTATCCCAGTTTCAGGATCATATTCTTGCCCTTTTATTTCATTATTTGAAATAACTCTTATTGAAACTAATGGCGTTTTTAAAGAATTAGCAGCCATATAAGCTCCTGTACATTCCATCGCTTCACATACTACACCATGTCTTTTATTATTTTTATTCATTGTTTCAAAATCTTTTGTCCATACATCTCCACTACCTATCACATCAAAATGTATTCCAGCAGATTTTAAGCATTCCAAACCTTTTAATTTATTTATTAGTTCTTCATTTGCTTTATATGAAATTACTTCACCATCTATAGTTCTATATTCATCTTTTTTCCACGGATTTATATCTTCTACCTCTTTGTTTTCATCTGTAGAAAATTGCGAAATATAATACACACTCGTGCCTACAACAATCTCATTTTTATTTATACTTTCAACTAGAGCACCAGCTGTTCCTTGATTTATGATAAACTCCGGATTATATTTTTGAATTCCTAACGTTGTTGCAATAGCACTAGATATTTCCCCCATTTTAGTTTTACAAATCACTATATCATGATCTTTATAAGAGCATTCATAAAATGTGTATCCGCCAAATTCTACTTTTTCTCTCACATCGAATATATTTAAGAGGTAATCAATTTCGCTTTGCAAAGCACCTTGAATCATAATAGGTTTTTCCATACTTCCATCTCCTTTACACGAATAAATTCTATAACACTTTCTATATTCTTACAACATCATATAGAGTTTTAGCAAAACTTATTTTATAATAAAGTTATCATATAAAAAAAGGAGATTTGATATGTTAGAAAAATATATAGAAACTATAAGACCTTTTGTTCTTGATTTATTTAAAGATGATTCCAGTGGACACGATATTAGCCATTTAGAAAGAACTATGAATACAGCTTTATACTTGCAAGAAAAAGAAGGTGGCGACAAAATAATAATTGGAATTGCAGCATTTCTTCACGATGTTCATCGTATAATGCAAAATGAAACTGGCACGTTTGTTTCTCCAAAAGATTCACTACCTATTGTTAAAAATATTCTTTCTAAAACAGATTTAACAAACGAGCAAATTAATAAAATATGTTTTTGTATAGAGTTTCACGAAGAATATAACTGGAATAACAATAACGTTGATGATATTAACACTTTAATATTACAAGATGCAGATAACTTAGATGCAATCGGCGCAATTGGTATTGGAAGAACGTTTGCATATAGTGGCGCACATAATATAAGTATGTATGATCCTTCAACTCCACTAGATGAAAATTTTAATTACTCTGAATCTAAAGGATATGATGAATCAACAATTCATCACTTCTATCACAAACTTTTTAAACTAGGAAATAATATGAATACTTTGACAGCAAAAAAATTATCTGAGAAAAGAATTACTTTTATGAAAGAATTTGTAAAAGAATTTTTATCTGAATGGAATGCCGAATATTAATATAAAAAAAGCTTGCGACTATATAATCGTAAGCTTTTTTGGAGCCAATAGCCGGAATCGAACCGGCGACCTACTGATTACGAATCAGTTGCTCTACCGACTGAGCCATATTGGCAACTAATAAATATTATACTTATTTAATTTATAAAATCAAGTAGTAAGAAGGTGCTAATTTAACTTAGCACCTTCTTTTTGTTTACTTGCTAAAAATTATTCAATATCTTATAAGCATCACCATCCTTTAAAAATATATTATCTAAAGAATGTGTAAAAATTTTGACACTTATATGAATTTTTATTTATTTAATTCTTCAAGTATAAGTTTATTTAAAATTTGTGGGTTTCCTTTACCTTTCATTTCCTTCATACATTGCCCAACTAAAAATCCTAAAGCTCTATCTTTACCAGCTTTATAATCTGCTATAGATTGAGGATTTGCAGCAATTATTTTATCAACAACTTCTTTAATTGCACCTTCATCTGAAATTTGTAATACTCCTTTTTCTTCAACAATTTTTTCAGGATCATTTGATGTTTCAACCATCTCTGCAAATACATCTTTAGCAATCTTACCACTAATTGTTCCTTTATCAATTAATGCAATTAGATGAGCAAGTTGAATAGCACTTACAGGAAGTTCATCATATTCAACACCAAGTTCTTTTGCAACTCTTATGATATCTGTCATAAGCCAATTACTAACTGCTTTGGCATTTTTACATTCATTAGCAGCAGCTTCAAAATAATCTGATAATAATTTTGAAGAAGTAATAATTCCAGCATCATATTCTGGTAATCCCAATTCTTCAACATATCTCTTATAACGAACTTCTGGAAGTTCTGGTAATGTATCTTTTATATTTTGAATGTACTCTTCAGAAAGTCTAATAGGCATTAAATCTGGTTCTGGGAAATATCTATAATCATTAGCTTCCTCTTTTGCTCTCATTGCATACCCTTCACCTTTTTCATCATCCCATCTTCTTGTTTCTTGATATACAACTCCGCCAGATTCTAATACTTCTTTTTGTCTTTCAATTTCAAAATTAATTGCACGAGCAATTGATCTGAATGAATTTAAGTTTTTAGTTTCTGTTCTTGTTCCAAATTTTTCTTGTCCTACTGGTCTAATTGATAAGTTAACATCAGCTCTTAGCGAACCTTCTTGCATCTTACAATCCGAAACACCGATGTATTCTAATATACCTTTTAATCTTTCTACATATGCAACAGCTTCATCAGCACTTCTAATATCAGGCTCAGAAACTATCTCTATAAGCGGAACTCCAGCTCTGTTTAAATCAACTAATGTTCCACCTGTGTATACATCATGAATAAGTTTTCCAGCATCATTTTCGATGTGTATTCTTGTTATTCCGATATCTTTACTAACACCATTTACATTAATATCGACTTTTCCTTTTTCACAAAGTGGTAAATCATATTGTGAAATTTGATATCCACTTGGAAGGTCTGGATAAAAATAATTTTTTCTATCTTGCTTGCAATTTCTTGATATTGTTGAATTTGTAGCAAGACCTGCTCTTACAGCATATTCAATAACTTTTTCATTTAATACAGGAAGTGCACCTGGCATACCTGTACAAACAGGACAACAATGTGTATTAGGATCTCCACCAAATTCCGTAGAGCATCCGCAATAAATTTTAGTTTTAGTTGAAAGTTCAGCATGAACTTCAATACCAATTATAACTTCATATTCCATGCTTACACCTCCATATTCTTTTCGAAAGTATATGCTGCTTGTAAAATTTTACTTTCGTTAAAATGTTTTGAAATAAGTTGTAAACCTATTGGCATTCCTTCTTTATCTTTACCGCAAGGTATTGAAATAGCAGGAACTCCAGCTAAGTTAATAGAAACTGTTAATAAATCTGACATATACATTTCAAGTGGATCATTTATCTTTGAACCAATATCAAAAGCAACACTTGGTGCTGTTGGAGTAAGTATTAAATCATAATTTTCAAATACTTTTTCATAACCTTCTTTTACTAAAGTTCTAACTCTTTGTGCTTTTTTATAATAAGCATCATAATAACCAGAAGATAACACATAAGTACCAAGAATTATTCTTCTCTTTACTTCTTCTCCAAATCCTTCTGAACGGCTATTTTTATAAATATCATCTAAAGATTCATAATTAGATGTTCTATATCCATATCTAATACCATCAAATCTTGCAAGGTTTGAACTAGCTTCAGCACAAGCAACGATATAATATGTTGGTAATGCATATTCTGTAACAGGAAGTGAACATTCTGAAACTTCTGCACCTAACGCTTTAAATTTTTCAATAGCATTATTTACTGCTGTTTTAACTTCTTCACTTACACCTTCAGCCATAAATTCTTTTGGTACACCAATTCTCATACCTTTAACATCATTTACTAAAGATTTTGTATAATCTATTTTTTCTAATTTAGCAGATGTTGAATCCATTTCATCATGACCAGCAATTACATTTAATAAATTAGCTGTATCTTCAACGTCCTTTGCAAAAGGTCCAATTTGATCAAAAGATGATGCAAACGCAACTAAACCATATCTTGAAATTAGGCCATAAGTTGGTTTTAATCCTACTATTCCACAAAATGCAGCAGGTTGTCTAATAGAACCACCTGTATCACTTCCTAGTGAAATAGGTGCTAAACTACCAGCAACAGCAGCAGCGCTACCACCAGATGATCCACCAGGAACTTTATTTAAATTAACCGGATTATATGTTTTAAAAAATGCAGAATGTTCAGTAGAACCGCCCATTGCAAATTCATCCATGTTAGTTTTACCAATTATTATCGCACCTGCTTCTTTTAATCTTGTAATAACAGTTGCATCATAAGGTGGTATAAAATTTTCTAACATTTTAGATGCACAGGTTGTTTTAACGCCCTTTGTACACATATTATCTTTTATAGCAATTGGAATACCTGCTAAAGGACCAACCTCTTCTCCATTATCAATACGTGCTTGAATTTCTTCTGCTTCTTTCAAAGCTTCTTCTTCACACAATGTAATATAAGCTTTTATCTTTTCATCATCTGTTTTTATTTTATCAAAGAAAGCTTTTACTACATCTATAACTTTTAACTCTTTATTTATATATCTCTCATGTATTTCGTGAGCTGTATATTCACAAATATTTTTCATCGTACTCTCCTTAATTTAGATTTTAATTTCTCATACTTGGTAATGAATATGCTTCTCCATTACTTGTTGGAGCATTACTAAGTAATAAATCTCTATCTAATGAATTTTTAATTTCATCTTTTCTGAATACGTTGAAAGAATCTATAGCAAAAGCAGATTCTCCAACACCATCAGTATTTAATTCATTTATTTTATTTGCGAACTCAACTATTTCCTGCAGATTATTAGTATACTTATCAATTTCTTCTTCAGATAAATTTAGCATACTTAATGCTGCAATATGTTTTACTTCTTCTCTACTAATTGCCATATAATATCATTCCTTTATAAATATTTTAAATTAGAAATCGCAGTTACCTGGTGTTCTATAGAATGGAATTACATCTCTAATGTTTTCAACACCTGTTAAATAAATTAGAAGTCTTTCGAATCCCATACCAAAACCAGAGTGTGTACAACTTCCATATCTTCTTAAATTTAAGTACCAATCTAATTCTTCTGGATGCATACCAAGTTCATTCATACGAGTTAATAATTTATCATAATCTTCTTCTCTTTGGCTTCCACCCATAAGTTCTCCTGCACCTGGCACTTCAAGATCGACTGCAGCAACAGTTTTTCCGTCTAGATTTTGTTTCATATAAAACGCTTTAATATCTTTTGGCCAGTTAGTAATAAATACTGGTCCATTAAAATGTTCTGTAATATATTTTTCATGTTCTTTAGCAATATCGCCACCATATTCTGGTTCAAATTCCCACTCTACTTTTGCTTCTTTTAATATTGTGATAACTTCGTCATGAGTTATTCTTGTAAATTTACTTTCTAGTAATTTTGTAAGTTTTTCGATTAAACCAGGAGCAACAAATTTATTTAAAAATTCCATTTCTTCTGGACATTTTTCTAAAACATCTTTAACGATGTATTTTAACATTTCTTCTTCAACATCCATTAATCCATCTAAATCACAGAAAGCAATTTCAGGTTCAATCATCCAAAACTCAGAAACATGAGTTTTTGTATTTGAGTTTTCAGCTCTAAAAGAAGGTCCAAAAGTATAAATCTTTCCATAAGCCATTGCATAAGCTTCACCTTCTAATTGTCCTGTAACTGTTAATCCAACTTTTTTACCAAAGAAGTCTTTTGAATAATCTACTTTGCCAGAACTTGCAACTTTATCTAAATCCAAAGTTGTTACTTGGAACATTTCTCCTGCACCTTCACCATCGTTAGCTGTAATAAGTGGCGCATGGAAATATACATAGCCTCTTTCCTGGAAGTAATTATGAATTGCTATAGCAGCAGCACTTCTTACTCTAAATACAGCGCTAAACAAATTTGTTCTTGGTCTTAAATAAGCTTGTTCTCTTAAAAATTCAACTGTATGACCTTTTTTCTGCAATGGATAATCTGCAGGTGATACACATTCAATCTTAACTTCTGTAGCTTTAATTTCAAATGGTTGTTTAGCATTTGGTGTAACAACTAATTTACCAGTAACAACTAATGATGAACTAATTGTTATTTTTGTAAGTTCATCAAAGTTTGGTAAATTGTTTTCATATACAACTTGAACATTCTTAAAGAAAGTTCCATCATTTACTTCAATAAAACCAAATGTTTTAGAATCTCTAGCAGTTCTTACCCAGCCTGCTATAGTAATTTCAGTATCAGCATAATTTTCAGTGTTTCTGTATAAAGATTTAATATCTACTTTTTTCATAATTACTCTCCTTTATTTTTCTGCATTGTTAATTTTATTATGACATAAAAAACGTTTCTTCCTTAATCGAAAGAAACGTTTAGATACATGTCCATATATGATTAAGCGCGTGGATGTGATTTCATATATACATCTTTTATTCTATTTTGACCAATTTGTGCATACACTTGTGTTGAAGAGATGTCTGAATGCCCAAGCATTTCTTGAATAGCTCTAAGCTCAGCACCATTCTCTAATAGATGTACTGCAAAAGAATGTCTCAATGTGTGTGGTGTTATATCAACATCGATATTCGCTTGCGTTTTATATTGTTTTATAATTTTCCAAAAACCTTGTCTTGTTAATCTATGACCATTAACATTTACAAACAAAGCTTGGTCTGCTTCATCTTTTAAAAGTATTGCTCTAGATTTTTCCATGTATTCTTTTAGAGCATTTACAGCCAATGTTCCTATTGGTATAATTCTTTCCTTAGTTTTTCCAGCACATTTAATATATCCATTTTCAAGGTTAATATCTCCTACATTTAGAGAAATCAACTCTGTTACTCTGATTCCTGTAGCATAAACAAGCTCAAGCATTGCCTTATCTCTATATCCTTTTAAATCAACACTCTTTGGTTGCTCAAGCAATAATTCAACTTGTTCTGATGTTAATACTTTTGGTAATTTTCTTTCTATTTTTGGTGACTCCAAATTAATTGTTGGGTCTTCAGTAATTACCTTTGTTTTATAAAGGTATTGATAGAAAGATCTTAATGACGCTAAATTTCTAGAAACTGTAGAAACTGCTTTACCATTTTCTTTTAAAGAATCTAAGTAATCGTTTAACCCCTTTTCGTTCATTTTTACTGGGTCTAAATTTGAAGACTCCAAGTAGTTACAATACAACTTTATATCACGATTATAAGATTGTAATGTATTATCTGATAACTTCTTATCTTTTTGAAGAAAATCCAAAAAACTTTCAACTAAATTTTTTTCCATCCCCGCATACTCCTTTTTTCTTCATTGTATTCTACATAATTATTTGGACACCCAACATAGGGTTTTACATCCAAATTCTTCTTTAGTAAAAACTTCCTACATTTTCTTCCATAACATGCTGAACGATTCATATATTAAATATGTTCCCTTTTAACTAAGGCTATTTTATACAAAAAGATTTTATAATGCAAGCATTTTTATTATTTTTATGTAAAATTATTAAGTATCGTCATACAGTTAATTCCAATTGCTGTAAATAATGTTAATAAGCCTATTATACAAAGCACAGAATGACGTATTAATTCACTTTTTAATTCATGTTTTTGGAATAAAATTCTGTACATAACTTTAATGGAACTTACTGTCAAAAAAACTATTACAAAATCTGTCAAAAAATGTTGTAAAAATACATTTTTTATCAGCATTGTATATCCTGTTTCAAAACCATATTTTATTAATACGCTAGAAATAATTATTGCTAATGCTGCTCCTTTGTATAAGCAAAAAATAATTAACAAAGGTGCTCCAACAATAGAAATTCCAACCACCCAATAAATAAGTATTGTTGAAATATTTTCATACATCATATCCGCAACAACTATGCTTTTATCTTCAACTTTTTCAAAAAAGAAATCATACTTTATTACTTCCTCTTTTATTTTAGAATCATTAATTACTCTTTTAAAACAAATAATACCTATTAAAAAACCTAAAAGAAAAATAATTGAAACAACAATATATAGTTTCATATTTTCTTCTACCTTTAATTCCTTTTTTCTTTCAGCTAAAAAAAATCTTTCTCCGGTTCTTTCTTTTGTTATTTGTTTTACAACTTCTGTTTTTTCTATTACAGATTCTTTTGGTGCAATCTTTTTATTTTGCTTTTCAAAATTTTCTATAATCATAACTTACTCCTAAACATATATTTTTACTTCACTTTATTTCTTGTTAAAATATATGCTTGTACCAAAAAAATAGAACACATTAATGTGTTCTAAATTGTTTGAATCGCTTGAACCGCAAGTTGATCACAACGATTATTATACTCATTATCAGCATGTCCTTTTACTTTTATCCATTCAATCTCATGAATCTTTGTAAAAGAATATATCTTTTCCCATAATTCTCTATTTTTTACATTTTGTTTGCTCGCTGTTTTCCATCCGTTTTTTTGCCAATTATATATCCAACCTTCTTTAAAGGCGTTTATTAGATAAGCACTATCGCTATATACTTTTACTTTGCATGGGCGTTTAAGTAAAGAAAGAGCTTCAATAGGAGCTGTAAGTTCCATTTGATTATTGGTTGTCATTTTCTCGGCACCACTAATTTCTTTTTTTACATCGCCATACATTAATATTGCGCCCCATCCTCCTTTTCCAGGATTTCCTGAACACGCACCATCGGTATAAATAATTACCTCTTCCATAATTCCTCCATTAAACAGTAACAATCGGTGTTGTATAATCTAGATTAACATCCCTATACTTAGGAATTTGATAACCTAAAGTATAAATATTAGTTGATAAAATATCTTTTTCTAACATTTTTCTTGATGTTTCGTTAGCATTTTTTAAGAACTTACTTACTGAAGTTACCACTGGCAAGTTAGAATTATTAGTAATTGTAGAAAGAACTTTCTCACCTTTTTTTGTAAAACCTAATACACGAATATACTGCGGATTGTACTTATAGTCTTCTACATCACTTTTTGTAATATCTAATAAAGTATGTAATAAAATTCTTTGAATCCTTGTTCTTGTATATCTCTTTGTTTTCACAATATCTATAAGACTATCTAATTCCATACCTTCACACGATGCTTTTTTTAATAAGTTTTCTAAACCTTCTGTCACATCTGCAATGTTAAGTAAATCTTGCGAAGAATTCTTTCTTAGCGTGTATAAAATTTCGTCTTCAAAATCTCGTAAAAACATCGGCATTTTACCGTTAAGAATATTTTTATCTATAATATCAAATGTTGCTTCTGGCACAACCTCTTTAACTGTTTTTAAATCATCTTTTTCAAGTAATGCCCTTATAGCAGTCGCACTACAAATATGGTCATCTGATATAGCTGTCGAATTATAATTTCCACCTTTTCTTTCAATAACCACCGGTTTAATTGAACTATTACAATATAATAACGCTTTTAAATATTCTATTGCTAAAATGTTATTTGAATCTAATAAAATATCTGCAATATATTTTGAATCATATTCTTTTTTTAAAAAATTCTTTAACGCATTGCTTCTTGCAATAGGAAATGATGTACCACGCTTTAATTCTGATTCTAAAAGCTTTTTATAATTTTCAGGTTCCAAATACAAAACATTAGCAATTCTTTTTAATGCATCTAAGTCAGTTGTATTACTACCAAACGAAACATACTTAACAATATTTAATCCATCAAGTAAAGAAATGCTTCCTTGTGCAAAATATTCCGCACTTGAAATCGAATAATATAAAGGAAGCTCTATAACCAAATCAGCACCACTTTCCAAAGCCATCTTAGTTCTAGTCCATTTATCGAATAATGCTGGAACACCTCTTTGTATAAAATTCCCACTCATAATTACGACAACTGCATCGCAACCGGTTATTCTTTTTGTTTCCTCTATATGGTACTTGTGTCCATTATGAAAAGGATTATATTCAGCGATAATTCCACAAACATTCATCTTACTTCCTCCAATTACTTGTTCTCTTCACCATTATTTTCATGAGTTGTTTCATGTCCTTCTGCTTTTTCTTCTATTTCTTTAGCAACCTCACTTACATCTTCATTAAGTTTTTCTTCATTTTGATTTTCAATCTTTTTGCATTCATATCTGCCTTCTTCATCAACTTTTAATTTGAAAGCACCTTTTTTATCATTATTCATAATCATTAGCAACATATCTAATTTAATTGCTCTAATTGCATAGAATATATAAACATACGCCAAAATTCCAGAAGCTAGCACCGCATATTCTTTTAAGGCTCCTGTATAAACAATAGCAATCATTTCAACAATGTATGGTAATGTCACTGCATAATAAACAATTTTCATTTGCGCTTTAAAATTAATTCGTATTCCCGCAAGCACGCTAATAAACATTGCTAAGATTCCAAAGAATAGAACTTCAATAAATTTATAAATCGCGTATACAAAAAATACTGCTATGAAAATTACTGATAACGCAAACATTTTTGCACCAAAAGTCTCTGACGTTCTTTCTATATATGCCAGAAATGAAGTTTTATCAAACGCATCATTTATCATAGACAAATCTGCTTGGTAAGCCATTCCATATGAATCAATCAAAGTTATTGCATCATTATTTATCATTAAAATATTGTCATATTTTGAAACGCCTTCATACTCCGAAGCATCTACACATTCTGCATAAGTATAATCTGTATCAATTACTGCAATCATGTCATTTCGTATTTCTTTTGTTCCATCAAATTCAACATCCAAAACACCTTCTGAAAGAGAAAATTCCGGAACCAACTCTTCATATTGTTCTAAAAAATAATTGAATTTCACAAACATCGTGTCAGCCATTTTTACAGATATGATAAGTGTTAATAACATCAAAAACATAAAGAAATGACCAAAACTTCTTGTTGATGATTCAGATTTTAATATCAAAGGATAAAATCTAAAATCAGTTATGGCTAATGCTATTTTCTTAAAAAATCCCATTTTCTTTTTTTCTACATTTTCTTTTTCCATTAAAATTCTCCTTTAAAGTATAATAATCTTTCTACTTGCATTCGAAAACAATTCTATACCTTCCTTTGTAAGTACACCTGTGTCTTCTATACGAACACCAAATTCATCTTCAAGATAAATTCCTGGCTCTATTGTAAATACCATATTTTCTTCTAATATACCTTCTCTTTTGGGTGACAACACAGGATCTTCATGAACTTCTATTCCAACACCATGTCCAAGAGCATGAGCGTAATCATACCCTGCTTCTTGAATATTTTTTCTACCATAGGAATCAGCGATTTGTAATGTATCACCAATACGAATGTTTTTTACCGCGTTATCATGCGCAAAATTTACTAATTCATAAATTTCTTTTTGTTTTTCTGTAATTTCTCCAACAAAAATTGTTCTTGAAGTATCAGAACAATACCCATCTAATACACAACCAAAATCCAACAAAATAATGTCTTGATCTTGAATTTTATTTTCAGTTGGTGTCGAATGAATAAATGCTGAGTTTTTTCCAGCTCCAACAATAGTATCAAAAGATAATCCACTCGCTCCATTCTTCACAAAAAAATCATCCATCTCTTTTGCTATTTCTATCTCGGTCATCCCAGGCTTTATAAAACCACAAATATGTTCAAAACATTTGTCTGCTAAAATCGCAGCCTTTCTTAACTTCTCAATTTCATCATAAGTTTTTATAACGCTCATCATAATCTCCTAAAATTAACTTAACAAATTCATATACCAAGGAAACATAACTGTGTATGGTATAAACATCGTAATAACTGTTGCAATTACAATAAATGGACCAAACGCCATATAATCTGTAGATTTCTTTATTTTAAAAATCATCAATAAAATACTAACCACAGCGCCGATCGCAAAGGATAATATAAAGATTTGTATTGTGTTAAAAACTCCAAAGAATAAACCTAAAACTCCCATAAGTTTTACATCGCCTAATCCCATTCCTTCTTTTTTATATGCTACAAAAGCAAATAATGCGATAAGAAGAAAGATTCCACCACCAGTAAGCATACCCAATAACATATCTAGGCCAACTTCTGTATTTTTAACTAAAGCTATATATGTTAATACTATTCCAACTAAGAAACCTATAAAATTAAGTTCATTTGGTATTATTTGCGCTTTTACATCAACAAATGCATCGATTATAAGCATTACTGCCAAAAATGCATATACTGCAAATTTCCATGTTAACCCAAAAGCATAAAATAAAATAATTAAAGAAATTGGTAAAATCAATCCCATCATATAGCTAAACTTTTTCTTTTCTTTTATAGCCTTTATAGTCACTTTTTCTTCTTTAGAAAATATATCTACTAACGCTGTAGCTGTTGGCACCATGGCTAGCCCTAAAAGCGCAATTACTACATTATAAATTACAACTAACATTAAAAAATCCTTCTTTCTTGCCAATTAAAACTATTTGAAAGCACGCACTTTTTCGCATACTTACTCTCCACAAAAATATATCAATTTTGCCACTAAAAGTCAACTTCCAGAACGATAAAACACTGCTCTATTATTTACCGTTCTTTAATTAATAATTTATCCTATTTATGACAACTTCATTCTTGCATATCATTACATGTTATGATATAATTCGTTATATTAAATATAAAGATACGGACAAATATATTATTTACAAAAGAAATCAAGGAGGGTTTTTATATGGAAATAAAAAAATGCGCTAGCTGCGGATCTTTTATAACTTCAGGTGCAACTATTTGTGCAACATGTGCAAATAAAGCATCTTATGAAAAAACATTATTAAAAAACTATTTTGATGAAAATGCATCTTTCGACTCTATTTCTTCAGTTTCTGCAACAACAGGTGTATCATTCAATTCAGTTCAAAAATATATTCAAGATAACAATTACGTTGATCTTGATTCAACAACAACTTTTAATCCAATACAATACTAAAAATAAAGAGAAGACTTTTCAGTCTTCTTTTTTTGTGTCTTTTCGGGGACAGTCCTAAAAAGGACATGTTAGAAAATTTTATCTTTGAATTAGCAAAAGATGTCCTTTTTAGGACTGTCCCCGAAAAGACCCGAAAAGACATGTTAAAAAAGACCGCAGAGTTTGCGGTCTTTTTACTTACAACAATATTGTACCATTCATTTCTAAATGGAACCAAACACCTAGATAACTAGCTGCATTCTTACACATAAGCATTCTTCCCAAAAAGATTTCAAAGTACTTGATTACAGGACAAATATCTGTATCAATTTTTAACTTCAAAATTACTTCTTTATCACAATTATGGAAACTATTGGTTGAATCTATAACTTCAATCAAAGCTTCCTCAACAGCGTAATTAACTCTATCATGAATATCAAATCTAGATTTATTAGCTTCTCTTACCCTTGAACGATGAACATCTGATTTATCAGCAATTTGTAGAGCTGCCGCAAGCGGACTTATAGGACTTCCGGTTTGTTCATCATGATTTCCTATTGCCATCATAATCTCTGCAGCTTCTTTTTTATCCATACCTCTTTCTTTCAACAAATTATATGCCATGATAGCTCCAGTGTGTGCATGATCATTTCTATTAACAGAATTTCCTATGTCATGTAGATGTGCAGCTATTTTTGCAAGTTCACATTCTCTTTCAGAATATCCTAACTCTTTAAGTATATATGATGCTCTATCTGCAACTAATGTTAAATGTCTAAGACCATGTTCTGTATATCCAATTTCAACAAGTTGTCTTTCTGCTGTATCAATTAGTAATTGTATTTCTTCATCATTAACGATGTCTTGATATGTTACCATTTATATTCCACCTTTCATTTTAGATACCTCGATATTATAGTATCCTTTATAAATAACTTTTACAAGAAAAACTTTAATTTTTAGCTAGATTAACCCCAATAATTCCACCCACCATTCCTATTAGAACATTAAATATTATCGTAGCGATCGAATATGATGTCAAAGCAAATCCTACATTTGAAAAAGAACCTATTAAATACAAAATAATTATGTACAGAAGTCCTAAAAGCCCACCGTATTTCATTCCATTTGCCTTAATTTTAATAGCCAAAATCGAACTAGAAATAAATACCCCTAATAGATTTATAACGAAAATTACAGTAGGCATTGTGCTTTCAGAAACACTTGTATATGAAAGTACCGCTGCATAAATCAATATAAAAAGTACATTCAAAATATAAGTTAACAAAACTCCTTTAAGCAAAGGAAATATAATATTTTTTCTTTTCTCCATTCTTTCTTGCACCTCCAAATTTATTATATTTTGGAAGTGTTGAATATATGATCCAAATATGGTAAAATATGATTGCTGGTTTATCATAGACTTGAAAGTTGGGAGGCTTGATAATATGGAACTAACATCAACATATAAAAAACATTTCTTTTTACCTAATGTAAACCTTAATCAAACAAACGATTTAGGTTATTCGATTGCGTCTGTAAATTATTTTTCTGAATTTATAGATAAAGCAAAAAATAATATTAATCCAACAAAAAATATAGTTTGGGTATGTCAAAAATGTGGGCACACACACATCGGTACCACATCTCCTTCGACGTGTCCAATATGTAATTCACGTTATGAATCAAAATAAAAATTTAAGAGTGCGAACAAATTCGCACTCTTTTTGTTTGTGTATAGATATTAATTTCTTTTCCTTAAGACATAATTTTCTAGAACTACCGCAACACCATCTTGATCATTCGAAGGAGCAATCACTCCCGCTACTTCTTTAGCAACCGGCGAACCATTACTAACAGCTACTCCTAACCCCGCATTTTTTATCATTTCAATGTCGTTAAAATTATCACCTATCGCCATTACTTCATTATGTTTTATATTAAGTTTGTCTGCAAGTTTTGTTATCGCAGTCCACTTATTGGTTCCTTTCGCCAAAAGTTCAGCGTAACTATAACTTATGAAAATCTCCTTATCTCCTTCTCTAATAACTTTATTAGAAACATGTGGCACAGCCATCAATTCGACATCATCAAAAGTTTGTAATTTATGTACAATTGAATTATATATTACTCTATCTTGATCACAAACAACAATTCTGGTGAATGGTTCTTCGCTTTCTTTTATTAAGTCAATTCCTCCAAATACAATCTCTGCCATACCAGAAGTTTCTTCTTTTAAGTTGTGACGTTTTTTATAAAATGCAAGTGCCATATGTTTTAAATCTTTAACAATAATTCTCTTTGTTGTGAAAACCATGTAATAAATATCATTTTCAACACATGTCTCTATAAGTTTAAGTACTGTATCTTTATTTATATATGAAGCAAAAATAATTCCTTTTTCAGTATTATCATAAATAAGAGCGCCATTATCACAAATTATATATTTACTTGCATTTACTTCATTAGCAATAAAACTAACTGATTCACTAACTCTTCCGGATGTAAGAACAACTTCAACACCACTGCTTGTTACTCTTCTTACTACATCTTTTGTTCTTGGAGAAAGTTCACCTCTTGAATTAAGTAATGTACCATCAATATCAATAGCAATAAGTTTATACATATTATCTCCTATAATAAATTTGGCCTTACAGAAAACTTGCAAGGCCAATTTAAATTAATTTTTACTCTTTAACTAATGTATAGTTATTATTTGTTAAATATCTGTTTAAAACAACGGCCATTTCCGCTCTTGTTATTGGTGCGTTTGGTCTAAAAGTACCATCTGGATAACCGACAATTAAACCTAGTGATGATGCTTTCATTATACTTGAATAAAATGGTGTAAATATTGAAACATCTGTAAATGATGTTGTTTCATATCCATCTTCCATAAACTCATGCATCAAAGCAACAACCTCTGCACGAGTAATTGCCTTATCCATCTTTAACGAACCAACACCAAATACATCTGTTAATTCTTCAAATCCCATTGAAGACTTATCTCCTGGATTTATAGCTTGATAACATCTCATAAGAAAATCATAATCTTCTTTAGACCAATGATTTGTGTCATAATCCGAATAATAATATGACATACCTTTATCTTGAACGTATGCTGTTTCGTTATATCTTAACATACGAGATAACATACACATAAATTCAATTCTAGAAATATTATTTTCAGGACCATAAACTGTTGCTGAATATCCATTTACTATATTTTTAGCATATAAACTTTGGATAGCATCTTTTGCCCAAGTAACACTATTAGTATCTGCAAACGTATTTTGAACTTCTGGAGCTATAGTACTCTTTGCAACTACTTTTTCCTCATAAGAAGTTTCTTCAACGCCTCTCATTCTTCTGTTTGCTTTTTCATAATTGTAAATTCCAACAGCAATATAGTCTGTTGTTTCAAATCTACAAAACGAATCAAAATGAGGTTTTCTTTCACCATTTACTAGATAAATATACGTTGGTTCTACTGGAGCCCAACCGATATCTTCTAAATAAATTTCGGCCCACAAATGATTAACCAATGTGTATTGATTTTCTAATATATCACCACTAGCATTTAGTGCAGACTCTACTTTATAACCTTCAATCACTCTACAAGGAACATCTACCGCCCTACACATTGCAGAAAATAACGTTGCAAACTCATAGCACACTCCACGCATCGATGTTAATGCAGATAGAGCACCTTTGTTAGCATAAGTAGATGATTCATCATAAGACATATTAACATTTATAAATTCAAAAATAGCTTGTGCTTTTTTATAATCTGTATATAACCCTTCTGTTATTTCTTTTGCCTTAGATATAAGTTCCGGATCATCAGATTCAATCATTTCTTTTGATTCCAAGAAAACACTTGTTTCATTATTTATAACAGTGTTAGTTCTTTCAGGAATATCTTTTATAAAAGTTGATGTTTCACAATCTCTTTTAATCGTTACTCTAAACTGTTGGGTAGCTAATAACCCAGAAACATCAAATTTGGCATACATATTTCCAAATTCATCAGTAATTATCTCATCCGGGGTTGGTGTGATAATTATTTCGTTATCTTTTTGATATTCGGTAAAATTCATGTTACCAATTAAAATTTCTACAAATCCTGATGAAACCCTATTTTTTCCTATACTTTCATATATCATTTCTTTAGTAACAACGTACTTGTTCTCCGCAGCAAATACAGTACCAACAAATAGCATCGATAATAAAATTGTCATTACAAAAAGTCTCGTAAGATTTCTCATCTGTAAACCCCTTTCACATACTAAGTCTCAATAATATTTTAGCCATTATAAATAATAAAATCAATAGCAAAAAAATATTTGGAAAAAATTTTAAGAAAAAGAAAAAAGTAGAAATCAAACAAAAAGACTTAGGACAAATCCTAAGTCTTTTTAAAAACGGTTTATTTAATTATTCAGCTGTTTCTGTTCCGTCTTCTTCTTCCATTGAGAATGTATGAGCATCTCTTGTTGCTTCAATGATGTCAGCAAATAAATCATGTTTCTTTGTTACATCGTCAAATCCAGATTTAGTTTTTGAAGTAACATTTGCTGGAGCTCTTAATAAGTAGAAGTTAACAAGTTGTGCAACTTCAGCTCTTGTAATTTCTTCATCAAGTTCGATTTCATCATTTTCTTCACTAAGTGGAGTCATGTTCAATCTAGCAAGTAAAGTAACTTCTTCAAGTGCCCAGTGTGAATAAATCTTCTTACCATCCACAATGTAATATCTTGTAGAATCATCATATACTTTAATGCTATTTTCTAAATCTTTAACTTCTAAGCCTTCGATTTCATCTTCAGCGGCTTGTTTTTCAACCATGCAAGCTAAGATTTTCATAAATTCAGCTCTTGTCATTTTTTCATTTGGTCTAAATGTACCATCTGTATAACCACTGATTAAACCGGCTTTAGTAGCAGCAATGATAGCTTTTTGAGCTTCTACATATGTTGCATCTAAGTCTGAGAACACATCTGTAACTTTTGTGCTCTTATAATTTAATCCATAAATTCTGGCAAGTACTAATGCACCTTCAGCTCTAGAGATTGAATCATCTGGTCTGAATGTATTTGCATTTTCGTCACCGAACATGTATGGTTCATGTTCAATATCAATTTCTTCATCATAACCGCTTACAATTAAGTTAATTACTGTTGATCTATCTTGTTCTTTAGCTTTTGAGCCTTTTGTTATGATAGCCGAAGGATAAATTCTTTCAGAATCATATTTAGATTTTGTAAAAGCTGTATATTTAACTTTAACAACTTTTGTTCCAGATTCATCTTCTTCTAATCCGTTTGGGAAATTCCAAGTAATTGTTTTATTCTTTGTGCTTACTGTACCACCGTCTGCATCAATTACTGTAAATGCAAGTGGTAATTCAAGTACTAAACCAACTTCTGTTTCAATATCATCACCTGTTCCGTTTTTGTAATCAACGAAATATGTGATTGTTTCATTTAATTCATAAATATTTTTGTTAGCTTTATCTTCAACTTCAGAATCATTTCTTAAGTTAACCGCTAATTCAACTAATTCATCATTTTCTTCCATCCATGGTTCGATATCTAATGTACCATCTGAAGAATCAACAAATTTTAATGTGTATGTTTTAACGCCTGTTGTTTGTCCGTCTGTAGATACAGCTTCAACATAAAGTTTTAAAGTTGTATCAACATCTTTTACAGGAACATCAAATCTTGCAGTTTTTGCATATGTGTATTGGTATGAATCACTACCAAATTTATATCTGATATAATCAACTGAAGTGTTTGTTACAGATGCTGTAACCACAACTTCTTCTCCACCTTCAACTTCATATGTTTTACCAGCAGTCATTGTTCTAGAATCAACTTTAACATTCATTGTGATATCTGCAGCAGATGTTGGGATTTTGAAAATATATTTTTGTTCAGCAATTTCATTTCCATCATCATATAAAGCTTTTACGTATAATGTATGAGTTGAACCAGCAGTAAATGTTGTAGGAATTCTTGTTGAATAAGAACTTACTCCATTTACAACTGCCCAAGTATCGCTATCCCATTTGAAATATAACTTTGTTACATTTGCAGATGGTGTAGCTGAAAGCTTAATAGATTCACCAGGATTTACTGTTGTTGTTGAGTTTACAGCTAATACATTGTTTGAATAAGAAACATTCATAGCTTTTCCACTAACTACAACTTCATCTTCAACGATTTTAATAATATATCTTTCTCTATCAGCATATTTTCCATCAGAATATTTTGCTGTGATATATAAATTATAAGATTTTCCTACTTCTAAAGTTTCTGGAACTTCGATTGAACCAGTAGCTTTGTAGAACACTCTCCAATCTTCTGTTCCCCACGCATAATATAATTCTACTACTTCTGCACTTGGTGTTGCAGACGCTGTTAAAAATTCACCAATTTTAACTTCTGTTGTTGAATCAACAGTTAATGTTTTTGAAGCATATTTTAAAGAAACATCTTTATTTGCCACTTCTGGCTCTGCTTCTGGGTATTGTAATACAAATGGTACCCAGCCTGTTTTTACAGGATTATCTTCACCATCATCATCTGTTGCAACAGCTTCGATATATAATGTAATCTTTGTTCCATCAGCTTTTGTTGGAACAGTAATTGTTAATGTATCATCATATACATCAACGATTTTTGAATTATCTGAGTAGTAATATCCAATGAAAGCAATTCCTTGTAAGCAATCAGCAGTAGCTACGATTTTTTCTCCGCCTTCTACATTATATGTATTGCCAGATTTCATAGTTACGCCATCCATTTTAACAACCATAGTTACATCAGATGTTTCTTGTGCAATTTTGATTATATATTTTTCACCATCTGCATATTCTCCATCTGAATATTTAGCTGTAACATATAAGTTATGAGCAGAACCAGCTTCAAATGTTGAAGGAACTTTGATTGTAGCTGATGAACCACTAGCTTCTCTGAAATCTTCTGTTCCCCATGCATAATATAAAGCAACTACTTCATCACTTGGTTTTGCTGAAAAGGCTAAACTTGAGCCTGCATCTACAGTTGTTGTAGAACCTGCAGTTAATGTTTTTGAATCATATTTTAGTACTAAATCTTTGTTATCAACACTTACAACTTCTTCAGCATATTTTAATGTATATGTTGACCAAGCTCCTTGTACAACTTTGTTGTCTGCATCATAACCAGATGCAGCAACTCTTAATTTTGTTGTAGAACCAGAATCTCCGTCTGGTACTGTAATTGTAATTTTGTTAGAGTTTGAACTTTTTATATTACTTGAATTGTCATCAAAGTAGTAACCTACAAGTCCAACATCAACTGTTGAAGAAGATGCAGTAAATACTATTGTATCGCCAGCTTCTACTTCATATGTTTTACTTGTAGACATAGCAGAACCATTTAATTTCACTGTATATGATATCTCATCGGCAGCATTTACAACGAATAATGGTAAAATTGTCAAACTTAACATCATTATACTTAACATTAATGATATTCTTCTTTTAAATTTACTCATAATAAATAAACCTCCTATATTCTTTCTTTCGTGGATTTTATTACCGTGTTTATGATATCACAAAAACGACCAAATTGCAACAACGTTATGTAAATTATTTTTAATTTATGTAAATTTCTGTAATTTTGAAAATTTTAGGATATTTTACCAAATCCTAACAATTTACGGAAATTGAGGTTTCGGGTTTTGTAAACCAAAAATGTATATTTTTACCATTTTAAAAAATTTTTAATTTTTTTGCAAAAATTCCCTCGATTTTCAAGAAATTGACATAATATCAAAGATGTGATATATTTCTTCTGAACAAATAATTAACTATAAAAAGGAGTGATTCCATGAATAAAACAGATAATTCTAACTCTATCCTTTTGACAGAAACTGATTGGCGGAGAATCGCTGAATATAGTGAGACTATAAACATCCTTGACACCAAAGTTTCTCTCGAATACGCATTACCCCTACAGAAAAAATGCGCCGCTCTTCCCAATGCAATTATGACTCAGCTAAAAAAAGATTTGGCGCCTCAAGCGTATGATGTGATTCAAAATCTGCTCGCTGAAATCCAAACATTCACCCCTACCGCTGAGATCCTTGAACACCCCATGAGAAACCGCAAAGAATTCAAAAAATTGCGCTCGGAATATACAAAAATTTCCGAAAAGCTTTCTAAATTACTTGCGATTCTTCAAGAACAAGAGCTTGTCCTCATGCAGAACGCTTCAATTCTTTCAAAACTTCAAACAAGAGTAAAAAAAGATTACAAAGCTTTGTATATGCATATCGAAGCTGGCAAACGTCGTCTTACAACTGTAAAAAAAGCTCTTGAACTTGCACCAACAAGTAATGATAGTTTCAACGAGCAATATGCGCATCAAGAAACAATCCGTATTGCAGTTCGTAGTTTTCAGGAGCGCTTAACATCCCTTGAAGTCACAGAAAAAATGCTCGTCACTTTGCTTGCTCAACTTGCTGCCTACGTTGAAACGAACAAAATTTCTCTCAACAAAGTGAGCAAAATTTATCGCGAGACTATTCCTGCATGGCGCAAACAACTTTCAATCGCACTTCGCACAGGAGATGTTGTTGATGCTATATATTCAAGCAAAAGCAGTGAAACAATCGACTATGAAACTGCAAATAAAAGTCTTTGCGAGAGTATCAGCGACCTCAAAAACAGTTTCGTTTCCAATCAGACCTCGAAAACCGCACTTGATCAAGTATATCTTTTATCTAAAGATTTACAGCAAGAACTTTCAAAGAAAGGTTCTTAAAACTATGAAAATCCCCTAGCAGACTGAAATGCACCCAAAAAGTTAGACACTTTTTGGGTTCAGTTCAGACCGCTGAGGGATTTTTCATATGGAAGTTTCTTGCAGTCTACCCAGGGACAGTCCTAAAAAGGACACTTTGATGTCCTTTTTAGGACTGTCCCCGAAAAGACAAAAAGACATTACAAAAACGGCAGACTTAGAAAAGTCTGCCGTTCGTAATTTGTGTTACGCTTCCGCGTCAAAGATGGTCTTCATAAGATAGCCGATATTATCAGTAGTTGCCTTGATGTAGGTACCGGTGTTAATTTCAGCAATTTCTTTCAGCTCGTTTTCATCTGCATTGTTACCATAGCCGATTGTATAAATCGTCATATCTGTAGTATCAATCAGACTCTTTACAGAGCTTAAAGAATAACCACTACCAGTCTGTCCATCACTAAGCACAATGATGAGCTTCTTATTCTCTTCAGGTTCATCGTGCAGGATATCACATGCTACCAAAATACCGTTGTTCGTAGCTGTTCCACCATTTGCTCGGAGGCTATCAACAGCACCAGCAAAGTATTCCTGCTGTTCAGTATTGAACTCGCCCATCGGAACGTTCAGGTAAACACTAGACTCGAAAGAAATCAAACCAACACGAGTCTCTTCTCCAATATACTGCATACCATTAAGCAGAGACTGTTTCAGCGACTCAATCTTGTCACCATCCATGCTGCCGGAAATATCCGCAACAAATACAACAGAAGTACCACCAGAAGTAGTTTTCGCTTCTTTCCAAACACTCAACACTTCCGTGATCATGCCGCCCTCATAGGTCGGTACCGTACTCGTGTAGGTAGCGTCCTTATTGAAGCCCAAGCTCGTACCATAGGACTGAATATCAGAAGATTGCATATATGCAGCAAATGCACTCAAGATTTCCTGTTCGTCAGAAGCGACTTCGCCAACAGCATAAAGCGGATTGTCGTGTCTTACACCAAAAGACATAAAGACAAAATTCTTATTAAGCTCACTGTCAGCTTCAAAAGCCTGACGTTCAACCACGAAAGCATTGATAGTACCATTATTAACAGCCTGTTTCATTTGCTCTGTGGAATAAGAAACCAATGGCACTGCACTTTGGAATGCAGAAAAGTCGGTCGTTGCTTCAAAACTCATCGGGTTGCTTGCATCAAAGTATGCCAACATAGAGATTACAAAGTTCAAACCAGTCGGATTGTTTGTAGGATTGGTATAACCCACGCCCAACTTGCCTTCCTTTGTTGCATCCACGATTGTTTGGATTGTCACCTCAGAATATGCGTTTTTGAGTTCATCATACTTCGCTTTCTGTATTGCAACACCCATCGTATTTCCGATGGTCTTCTCAACAACTTTTGTTACAGGAATACCGTTCTCACTCATCAGGATACCGTACAACTCGTTAGCTGCGATATAACCTTTCGGCATGTATACGCCGCTTAAGATGTAATCCTCAGCAAGTGTTGCTTCAAGTGTACGAATAGAGACAGAAATAGTCTTGCCATCGAGCTTTTTACTTTCGGCATTGAACTTCTCTGCTGCATTCTTAACGAATTCGACAATCGAGCTGCCATTGTTTTCGGTAGGAACGAAAATTTCAATGTTTATTTCGCCCTTTCCCTCGACAATTACAGGATAATTCGAAATATCAGGAAGCTCATACATAATATCGCTTCCGCCGGCAGAGTTGTCAGTGTTATCCGTTCTCTCAGGAACAGTTCCCTTAACCAGATCTTTGGTTTTATATCCGATTCCGGTAACATATTCGTCGAGAACTGTCCATACATTCTCCTTCGTGACTTCAACAGGTTCAACAACTTCACACCCACTCAAAACCAGTGTCATAACAAGCAGTGTGAAGGATAAAATGATTGCAATTGACTTTTTCATCAACTTATTCCTCCATTAATAACCGATTACTTTGAAGTAAACTTCGGTTCTACGATTGGCAGCTCTGCCTTCTTCAGTCTCATTCGTGTCAACAGGTTTTCTGTCACCGTTACCCACGATAATAAATCGATCAGGATCAATTCCCAAGGCTTGCAGGTACTTTGCTACACTAAGCGCTCTCATATACGAGAATTCTACGCCATCATCGCCCTCTACATGAGCAGTGTTTCCTTCAATCTGGATATATACACCGTTAAGAGTCTGAGCGATATCAGCAAATTCATTAAGTTCTGCATAAGAACTTCTTGCAATCTTGTAGGAATCAACCTCAAATTCGATGTTCAAGGTTACAGAAAGAAGTGCTGCGTTATTTGCCATCTGGCCAGCCTGGTCACGACCTTCTTCCGAGAAATCAAAAGAGGTCAAATCATCAGTCGGATACTTACCTGCAAGCTTATTAACATACTCGTTGGTAAAAGCAGTAGATGCTTTGTTAGGCACCGCACTTTCACCAAGCTGAACCCAAATTTCTGCCATATCCTCGTACATTTGAGGACCGATTTTTGTAAGCAGGTTCACGTTGTCTGCCCAAGTAGGAATCGCTGCACCAATGCACATTTCAGCAATCTCTTTGTTCGTCATAAGTTCGAACATAGGCATCACCTTGATGCTATCGTACTCTGTTTCGTACGAAGAAGCCGCTTCAAGTGCACCTTCAATGAACTTAACCATGAATTCCTCATGATCATCGAGGAAGTCTGTTCTGAAAATAAGACCAGACAGAATCAGGTTTGTACTCATTGAAGTATCAAAAAGGATTCGCGAATCCGTTGAAGTAGCAGCCTGTGTCAAGTAAGGTTCCCACGTCGCTGCGGCATCAACTTGTCCAGAGAAAAATGCTTTTGCCGTTTCATCTGCAGTTTCGAAATAAACGATGTCCTTTCGAATCTGACTCTGCTCAGCTTTGGTGAGGTTAGAATTGGTAATCAACCATTCAACCAAAGTCTGAGATTCAGAATATCTAGGAACTGCAATTTTCTTACCGACCAAATCTTCGATGGACAAAATGTCAGAAGTTACAATAATACCATCAGCACCATTGGAATAGTTACTGATAAAAGGCATAATAACTTCAACACCTGCTTCATCAAACTTCGACTGCAGGAATGCATAACGATTAACAGTGTAACCTGCGCCCTGGAGTTCGCCAGAGATCAATGCGTTCGAGGATGCTGCAGCATCATTCATAACGACGTATTCGATGCAAATGCCGTTCTTGGCATTGATCGAGTCTTCGGTTGTCACAAGACCACCGTTAGCATAGAGCAGCGCTTTCCAGCCAACAAATTCGTCAAGCGAAATATAGACCTTTTCAGCGCCGTTGTACTCGTTAGATGCCAAATCGCTCTTGATAAACGTAACCGCAAGGGATACGAGCAGAATGGCACCGGCAACTAAAATACCGATAAGATATTTTTTGTCAAACTTTTTCTTCATGGTGCCCTCCTTCTTAATTGAACGGATCATCGTCAGTATCGTCTTCTGCCTCATTAGCCATTCTCAGCTGCTGAAGGTTTTCGATAAGGGACTGCAAGTCTGCATCGTCTTCGTTGAAGTTATCATGCATTCTTGCAACCTCGATGATGAGTTTGTCATACCAGTCAATGAGTTCCTGATTAGCACTCAAGATATCATCCAAGCTCTTTACAGAACCGGTATACTCTGCATTCTTTCGAGTAACAGAATATGCCACCATGCATTTTACGAAACGCTTCAGGTTTCGCAAGAGATACTCGCGGACTGCATTGCTCTTAGAAGTGATGAATGCTTCCGAATTATTGTTGTTATAGTCTATGATCTTGCGCAAGCCCTTTTCCTTGCTATTAAAGTCTTGGAACTGGCCAATAACCTTTTCGTAATAAGGGCGAAGATAAGAACATTCATATACAATGTCCTCAATTTCTTTGATGCAGCGCTCATATTCATCTGCTTTCTTGGACTCCAGATGCAGTCTTTCAGCTTCGGCTTCGATTTCTGCTTTCTTGCGTTCCTTGTCTTCAAGGACACTTACAACAGTCATAAAACCAACACCTGCAAGAGCAACAGAACCAATGTACCCAATCAGAGGGATACTTGTCATAATCTGAAGTACAGCGTAGATGATAGTGCCACCTGCGAGAATACTAATCCATACGTTCTTTTTCATAGTTGCACTTCATTCCTTTCTGTCACGTGGCATCCCTCGCAGTCTGTTCAACATTCGGGACACCGGATTCGGTTTCTACGGTTACGGGTTGCGACGCAGAAGCGTCTGTAGCAATATTCGGGTTTTCAGTTGCAGGAACCTCAGTTTTTGCTGCTTCTGCAACAATCTGGGTAATTTTAATGCTTTCATCTTCTGCAGTTTGAGTAGGCTCAACAGGTTTTTCTTTGGCAGGTCTCAGTCTAAATTCAGGAGAAAACTCCAAAATCGTACCCTCAAGACCTTTGACCACGTGCTCTTCGTGAGTAATCACGACCTCAATCGTTCCATATTTTGCCTGACGTTCACGAATCATCTCAACTACAAGTTCATCGTTGACGTTATCCAAAGCGGAAGTCGGCTCATCATACAGAATCACAGGACTCCAACGATTGATCATTGCGCTCGCAAAACTGAGACGCTGATCCTGTCCACCAGAGATTTGACTCGGACGTTTTTTCACGTGTTCCTCAAGACCCAGTCTTGCCAAAACATTCATAGCCTCAGCGATATCCTCAGAAGTCGGCTTAACTTTATGTCCTTTGTAAACCATCAAGGTATTATCGATAAGGTTAAGCCAAGGAAAACTCGTATAATGCTGATGCATCATGTGGACTTCAGGCGTAAAGCCATGAATCAATTTTCCATTGAGCTCAATATTGCCGGTAAATCTTCTTTCGAGACCAGCGATTACTCGCATAAGAGTACTCTTACCAACTCCGGACGGACCAGAGAAAATATAGATACCCGGCTTAAACTCATATTCAAAATTCCTGAAAAGTACATTGTCACCATAAGCAAGGGTGAAATCAGAAATTTTCAGGACATTTTCCTGTTTCTTTTCAGGAGCAACAGGCGCCTGAGCAGTAGTAACTGTTTTCTGCTTACTCATTACTTATCCACCTCCAACTTCCATGCAAAACATTTCTTGGTTATCCACATACCGACTTTGTCAAAGATGTAGCTCACCACGATGATAATTACAATTGCGGCAAAAACCATTGCCGTTTTACCACGCGCAGAGCCGATATACATCAGGTGGCCTAAACCATACTGCGTATTGTTAACCTCGGCAATGATTACGTACGTCCAACCAACACCATACAAGGTGATGAAAGACTGAATAAGAGACGGTGTGATATACGGTATGAAGCAATGAAGCAACATCCTCGGATAGCTAAAGCCCATTGTATATGCCGTTTCTTCGAGCTTATCAATAGGCTCTGTACACGTCTGGATTACAGTGGGCAAAAACGAAAATAGTGCTGCGATAGTGATAAACGTGATCTTCATAGATTCATCAATACCCAGAAGTAATACAAGCATCGGCGAAAAACAAGTCACCGGAATGTATCTGAGTGCATCTACGACAGGTTTCAAAACCTTCTTTGCTGGTGCATACCAAGCAATCAACATGCCCAAAGGCACGGAAATCAGTGTAGCAACTACAACGCCACCAGTTACTCTCGCAAAACTCGAACCAAGATGCTTAAAGAATGCACCAGTCTCAAACAAAGTGCCAATCATCTCAAAAGTTTCGAGCGGCGAAGGTAAGAAAAGACTCTTGTTAACGATTAAACTTAAGAGCCACCAAACGGCGATAACTGCCACTAAAAAAGTCACTTTACTTACTGCTTTTTTCATAGCATTTTCTCCTTCTTCAATAAAAAAAGAGGCCTGGAATCCAGGCCTCTTATGTCGTTGCGTCAAACCTTAATAACCAACATTGGTCTTGAAGGAAATTTCGGTTCTTCTGTTGATAGGAGCGCCAGGATTCTCCGGATCTGCCAGCTCCAAGTCACCATTACCTACAGTAACGATACGCTCAGCAGAAATGCCGTTCTTGATAAAGTAGTCGGCAATTGCGTTTGCACGCTGCAAGGAAAATTCAATAATCTGCTCATCGGTAATACCAGTTGCACGCTGAGAAGCGTTACTTTCGATTACGATATATGCAGAATTCAGAACCTTTGCAACCTTAACGAATTCATCAAGCATAGCGTAAGAATCTGTGCTAACGGTGTAAGAGTTCAGCTCGAACTGAATGTCAGCGCTATAAGACAGCAGTGCATCAGGAGATTCGATGATTTCGCTCTGAGGAGCGTCGAAAACCTTGTCACCACTATCGTCTTCCATACCAGCATACTTAGAGGACAACTGACTTACATACTTGTCAGTAAAAGCATCTTTTGCCTTTTCAGGATGCGCTTTCTCGCCAATCGCAATCCATACGTTGGCCATGTCTTCATACATGCTGACCGCTTCATCGGTAAGCAGACGAATATTCTGAGCACAGGTAGTAAGGTCGGCGCCGTTGGCCATATCGATGATTTCCGCATCGGTCATAAGCTCGAACATCGGCATCTGTCTGATATTGGAAAATTCATTCTTGTACATCGAAGACGCTTCGAAAACGCCATCGATCAACTTGACCATAAACTCTTCATTCTTCTCCAGGAAGTCTTCTCTGAAAATAATACCGGAAAGGATGATGTTAGTACTCATCGAGGTATCAAAAAGAATTCTGGAATCTGTAGCGGTAGCAGCCTGAGTCAAATAGGGTTCCCAAGTTGCAGCAGCATCGACCTGACCAGAGAAAAATGCTTTCGCAGTATCATCGGCAGTTTCGAAATAGACCATATCATTTCTGATAGTCTGCTGTTCTGCAGTGGTAAGACCGGAGTTGTTAATCAGCCATTCAACCAGAGTCTGAGATTCAGAATATCTGGGAACAGCAACTTTCTTTCCAACGAGGTCCTTTACTGAAAGAATATCAGAAGTTGCAATGATGCCATCACCGCCATTGGAATAGTTGGTGATAAAAGGCATAATCACGTCAAGACCTGCGTCATCAAACTTAGACTGCAAAAATGCATAACGGTTAACAGTGTAACCCGCGCCCTGCAGCTCACCGGAAATCAGAGCGTTGGACGATGCGCTTGCATCGTTCATAACGACATATTCGATGCTGATACCATTTTTGGCATTAATGCTGTCAGGTGCAGTGGTGAGGCCACCGTTAGCGTCCAACAGAGACTGATAGCCGATCCATTCATCAATGGAAATTTTGACGGTTTTGCCATCATAGGAAGAAGAGCTGCCGTCAGAGCATCCCGCAAGGGAGATGCAAGTGAGCACCATTACAAGTGCCAGAATCAGGGACAAAGCTTTACGTTGTTTCATGGTTATAATCTCCTTCTTGATCATTAATAAAATTCTTGTTGTTATGGTGACTATTATTTGTTTACAAGTCTCCAAAAGCTTTGACAGATTACGTCCTGTCGAACTCCAAAATGTGTGGTATGTCCGTACTTGATTCACGTTGTTAAACCTAGCACGGCCGTTGTCGTGCTAATTTGACGGTTTAAACTTAAAGGTTCTTCTATTGCATTATTTACTCCTCCTAAATATAGATTTGAGTTTAACAAGTGATTTAAACCGTTGGCATTATATCAAGTTTCCATAATTATGTCAAGCTGTATGAAGACTATTTTATCCCATATTCTTTTTATGAAATTCCCCTTAAATTCAAATGAATATCTTTTTTACTCCATCTCGTCCTATCTACGTTTTTCTTTAAATTAATTACATCTTTAAAAATTTATTAATATTTATCTAAAAACTGCGCAGTTTAAACAAAAATTTCAAAAAAACATTTACTTTACATAAATTTCGTTATATAATTGCACCGGCAAATATCCATATTTGTTTGGTAAACCCATTATTTCATTAAAGAAGGAGATTATAACCATGGTTGAAAATCAATTCGCAACCCAAGTATCCACATCTGATCAGGCTGCAGCTGCAGCCTCCGCTGCCGCAACAACTACCGTTGCTGAACCCGTACCGACTGCTTTGATGACACCTCAGATGGCTGTATCCAGCATGTCTGTTGCGCCTTCTGCAGAACTGCAGGAAGCACTCGTGTATGACAAGCTTACGCCCGAACGGCAGAAACAGGTAATGGCCGTTGTCGGTCAGACCGATCTTTCCAAATCTGATACCATCCTGACTTTCGGTAACAAGGCGCAGTCTAACATTTCTACGTTCTCTGCCAACGCTCTTCAGAGCGTCCGTGCCGTCGACCTGGGCCCTATGGGCGACAAGGTTACTGATCTGGTTGTCAACATCCGCGGCTTCAACGATATGGCTAAGAAAAAAGGAGGTCTCTTCTTCTCTTTCAAACGCCATCTGGCCAAAGTAAAGGCTGAGTACAGCTCCGTTGAAAAGGTCGTTGGAACAATCTGCAAAGAACTGCAGCAGCATCAGGTAACTCTGATGCAGGATGTCAAGAACTTCGATCGTCTCTATGCTCTAAACCTGCAGTACTTCAAAGATCTGACTACCTTCATCATCGCCGGCGAGATGAAGCTGCAGCAGGAACGCGAGACCACATTGGTCCAACTGCGTGAAAAGGCACAACAGACCGGCCTGCCCGAAGATGCACAGGCTGCCAGCGACTTCGCTGCTCTTTGCGATCAGTTCGAAAAGAAGCTGTATGACCTTAAGCTCACCAGAACCGTTTCTCTTCAGATGGCACCTCAGATCCGCATGGTCCAGAACAACGACGTCGTGATGGCTCAGAAGATTCAGTCCACCATTGTGAATACCATTCCTCTGTGGCAGAGTCAGATGCTCATCACTCTCGGCCTGGAACACACTCGTCGTGCAGCCGAAGCTGAAAAGGCTGTTACTGACCTTACCAACGAGATGCTCATCAGCAACGCTGAACAATTGCATCTGGGTTCTGTTGAAGTCGCAAAGGCTGCTGAACGCGGTGTAATCGACATCGAAACCCTTACCAAGGTCAACGAAGAGATTATCGCAACCCTGGACGAAGTCGGCCAGATTCACGCCGATGGCGCTCAGCACCGCAAAGATGCTGAAGTCGAACTTGCTCGTCTTGAAACCGAACTCGGTCAGAAGATGCTCGAAGCAAGTGGCCAGCCCGTTTAAACAAATTCGTACGAAGAGCTCCCTTTTTGGGAGCTCTTTTTATTTAGGGGACACGGCAAATT
>CAZEVD010000018.1:0-31768 GCA_964515475.1 uncultured Eubacteriales bacterium | reverse complement strand
TATTTTCTGCTGCAACTACTGGAGATGTTTCAGTTAAACCATATCCTTGTTCAAGTGTAATACCTAAAGCTTCAACATTTTCTGCTGTTTCTTTATTAAGTGGTGCTCCTCCTGAGATTATTAAACGAAGTTCACCACCAAGTTCTGCAAGTACATCTTTAAATACTTTTCTTCTAATATCAATTTTGCATTTCATTAACGCTCCACTAATTTTCTTACCTATTTTAAATACTTTTTCTTTTCCTTTTTTCTTTACTCCAACTAAAATTCCTTGATAAAGTTTTTCAATAAGCAAAGGAACTGCAACAAATACTGAAACTTTGTATTCTTTAAAATTATCTTTTAAATATCTTAAACCATCTGTAAATACAGTCTTAATACCATTTGATAGCATTACAAGCTGTCCAACAGAACCAAATATATGATGAAATGGTAAAAATGCAATGTTTGTATCTGTACTCTTTAAACCTTCTACTTCTAACATGTCCCAAATGTTAACAGCAATTCCTTCTTGAGAAAGCATTACAGCTTTTGATTTAGAAGTTGTTCCAGAAGTAAACAACAAAATGCTCATTTTTTTACCATCAACTTTGTAACTTGTAAACTCTTTCTTTTCTTTTTTATGTTCTGTTTTCATTAACGAACGCATGCTGATTGCATTAATTTCTTTCTTTAATACTTTTTCTTCTTCTGACTCCTCTGTTGGTCTTGTACCATCCATACAAATGAATTTTTCTATTGGTGTTCTTCCTCTTTCTCTGATTTCTTTCATTAATTCTAAGTACTTATCATCAAAAACAATTGTAGTTGCTTTACTTCTTATAAGAGAATCTTCCAATTCTCCAACTTGTAAATCCTTATCTAAAGGTACAGAAACCATACCTCCCATTAAGTTAGTAATATGAGCTACCATCCATTCATATCTATTTCTTCCAATTATTGCAACTCTAGAGTCAGGTCTAATTTTCATTGAATATAAAGACGCTCCGAAATTATTTACATCATCTAATAGATTCTTATATGTTATATTTTCATACTCAACACTTTTATCTTTTTTATGTTTAATCGTGAAGGCAATGTTACTTTTATACAACTTCAAAGAATTATACATTACTTCCTTTACATTCTTAAATACTGGGATTCCAGATTTAGCTCTCTCCATAAGATACCTCCCTATCTTAATCTTCTTGTATTCTATCACACAAAGATATTTTTTCAAAATTTTCACGAAATTATCAAGTAAAAAAGGCTTTTTCTGACTGCACAGTCAACTTGACATAATATGCAAAATAGTGTAAACTATACTTGCAAAATAAATTTTATCCATAAGGAGGATATCAACAATGGCAAGAACAACAAGTAAGAATGAAAACTCCGCAACCAAGAAGGCGACTTCCCGCAAGACCACCAAGAAAGAAACATCCGCACCTGCACCGGTGACCCGATCCACTACGCGACCTGCTGTAACCTACGCAGAAGAACCTCGTAACACCGCTCCTTTTCCTGTATTCGAATATGGTGATTGGGGTGGCGATGAAGGTGACCGTGCTCAGTACGCTACCGCGCTCGCGGAACATGTTCGTCAGGTCGAAGATGCCCGTCGCATCGAGAACACGCGTGATCTGAATCCGATGCCGTTCGTCGAGCTCATGTATCCGAAAGATGATGATGAAGACGAACCGGAAATCGTTCGTTGCTACGTTTCTGAAAAGAAATCTTTCATGCATCTTGAAGACAATGCGATGCAGCTCAGCATCCAGTCTCCTGTCGGCAACTACATTTGGAACAACCGCGGCACGATCAAAGAAGGTGGAATCCTTCCAATGAACGGCGCAAAAATTTTACGCGTCGGTTTTGCTTTATTTAAGAGCGCACCTCTGGCAACCGCAAACGTTTAATTTTTTTGCCCCCACTGCTTCTTGCAGCTGGGGGCTTTTTTATGCTTAATGGAGAGACCTTGACGTCCATGAGGGGACAGTCCTTAAAAGGACAATTTTCTTTCTAACTTAACATATCTCATTTTCACAATTGTCCTTTTAAGGACTGTCCCCTCATGGACGTCAAGGTCTTTCCATTAAGTACAATTTGCTTTTCTTAAAAATTAATGTTATACTTTGCAAGCTAACGCTATTAATTTTTAGGAGGTAAACGTACATGGCAAATGTCAAAAACGAATCAAGTAGCAAAGCTCGGATTAAAAAATTAGTTGTCACAATTGTTATTCTTGCTATTGCAGTTGTCGTAATGAAGGTGTTCGATATTCCTATCGAAACGCTCTTTCCTTCCGACACATCTACTACCCACCAAACCAATTCGCAACAGAATCAAACTCCGCCAATCCACATTGAAGCTCCAGAAGGTTCACTTTTGCTCACTATGATTGATTGTGGACAAGCAGACAGTTTCCTGTTCCAACAAGGTGAATACACCGCTTTGGTTGATTGTGGAACTCGGTCCACTGGTGATGATGTAGTGAAATACCTTAAAAGTATCGGTATCGAAAAAATTGATATTCTTATTGGCACTCACCCCCACGATGACCACATGGGCGGAATGTATGATGTTATCACAAATTTTGAAATAGGTAAGATCGTAATGCCTAAAATCAAAACCGGTGAAGTTACAACTAACTGGTACATCAAGCTTACTGAAGAAATCAAATCTGCAAAACATACTGTTGAATACCCCACTGTTGGAGATGTTTATGTGCTTGGTGAAGCAACTATGACTGTCATCGGGCCTCTTTCAGACCCCGACGATAATCTCAATAACTATTCCATAGTGATGAAAGTAACATATGGAGAAATGGATGTTCTCATGACTGGAGACGCTGAAAAAGAGGTTGAAGAAGATATCTTAAACTCTGGTATTAACATCAATGCGGAAATTTTGAAAGTCGGTCACCATGGTAGTAACACATCTTCTACCGAAGATTTCTTAGATGCAATCGATCCTGATTATGCTTTAATTTCTTGCAAAGTCGGAAATAAACACGATCATCCGACTGAAAACACGATGAACAAACTTAAAGAACGCAATATCGAAGTCTATCGGACCGATGAATCTGGTACAGTTGTTGTCACAATTACGGCAGACACCATAACTTTTGATACAGATCCCGATGACTACAAGAGTGGCATTGAACTCGCAGGAGGAAAATAATATGATGAACGTTGATAACGTTACTTCATCTGATATGATTGAAAGCTACGCAGCAATAGATCGTATCGAAGATGATTACGCGGTTCTTGAAATAGAATCACACAGCATTAAATCTAACGAAGGAATTCCCTTTCCCAGACGCGATTGCTACATGTCTGATGTTCTTTTGGCCACAATTATTCATACGATTGGCCAAGTTAAAGAAGGTGATGTTCTGGTGGTAAAACACGATGAGACAAATGTAATTCCTGTCCGTTTTGCACCAGAAGAAAAAGAAGTACGTATCGAATATTTGAGAAGTCTCATTAATTAGTGTTTTATTTTTCTACAACACCTGATACTTATAAAACAGACAAAAAAAGCGATGACATCTTTTTAGAGTCATCGCTTTTGGTTTTTTATTATTATTTTATATCTTCATAAGCAATTTCAAATATTGCATAATCGCCAATTGCATGTGGTACCTCAATTACAACAGCAATACCTGTTTCAGTGAAATAAACATTTTTATTATTTTCAAATAATTCTGCTTTAAGTTCTTCTTTATTAAGCTCTTTTTTCACATATTTTTGAGCTTCTTCTACTCCACTAAAAATAGCTTTATCTGATTTTAACAATTTTATAAATTCATCTTGATTATCAATAAAATCATCTAACTTAACTTCTTTTTCTTTTAACATATCTATATTTAATGTAATAAATAAATTACTAGGATGTGCAGCACCTTCTACAAAAATATTTCCCGTAAAAATGATACTTACAAATTGATCTCTTGTTAATGTCGCTTCATAACTATAATTATCTAAAGTAACTTCTGCTCCATCTGCAAAATATATGCTAAGTTCATCGTAAATTTTGTTTCTTATAATTTCGCTTGTCATCATATAATCTGAAGCATCTCTAGCCTTTAACATTGGAACTTTCAAAGAAAATTCATCAGTAATTGCTAGTACATCATCTACAACTTCATATCTCATCGTATTAGATTCACTTGCTACTGTAGCAACAAATTCACCTAATTCTTTTAATATTTCATTATTATAAATATAATCCACTGTCTCTGAGTTTTCATTAGTATCATCGACATTATTAGAATCCGAATTTTTATTTATAAATATACAAGCTCCTACAATAAGCAATATCAAAACAATTATACAAATAATCAAAAAAATCTTTTTCTTCATTCGTAAATCCCTCCACACAAATATTTTATACGAACCTTTTTAGAAATTCAACTCACTTATTTCCTTTTTTTTGTTAATCATAAAATTATTGTAAACTTCGCAATTTTAGTATATAATGACCGTGTTAGCAAATAATTTCGTTTGGTCCACTACAATTAAAGGGAGGTACATCATGAAACCAAAAATTACGGATATTACAGAGATTCACAACATCAGACATGCTTTAAAAGCTCTCCAGCACAGAATCGATACGTTCTTAACTGCTGCTGGACAAATCCCCGCACGCGAAGCAAACAAACACATCGCAGGTGCCATTCACAATTTTTCAAACTACACTGCATCCGAGGAATATGAGCTCCTCAGAAACTACAGCTCTGTATGCTCTTCTACTCTAATCTTTAAGTACTTCGATGAAGACTTCGAGAAAATCCTCAAAAAGAAAACCTTCACCCTCGAAGAAGTCTTCACCTTTGGTCACGCAGTTATGAGCACTCGTACTATGGTAAATGATGAACTTGATTACATCGACCGTGAACTTTTGTAATCAAGTCCTTTTCGGAATATTCGAAATCGGCAAATATTGAAAACACCTACAGCTTAAAAACTGTGGGTGTTTTTCGTTTCAAAAAAATACACCTAAAATTTTATTTAGGTGTATTTAATATTTTTACAATTTATTTAGCTTCTTCAATATATTGTTTGATCATTTCAAGAATCTTTTCAGCATTTTCCATAGTATCAGCTTCAGCTTTAATTGTTAAGTTTGGACCTGTGTTTGAAGCTCTGATAAGTCCCCAACCATGACCAATAATAACTCTCGCACCATCGATATCAATTACTTCATAACCTTCAGCCTTAAATCTATCTCTTACTTCTTCAACGATTCTAGCTTTTGATTCATCAGTAACTTTATAAATTACTTCTGGTGTGCTTGGATATTTAGGGAATCCATCTAACAATTCTGACATTTGTTTATCTGTATTAGATAAAATTCTAAGTAATCTTGCACCAGCATACATAGCATCATCATATCCATAATGTTCATCATTAAAATAAATATGACCTGCATATTCTCCTGTAAATATAAGATTTTCTCTTCTTAATTGAGCTTTAATTAATGAACTTCCAACTTTGCAGAATTCTGGAACTCCACCAAGGTTAGCAATTTCTTCATATAAACCTTGTGTACATTTAACATCGATGATTCCTTTTGCTCCAGGGTATTTATGAATAATATCTCTCCAAATGATAGCCATAAATTCATCACCGAAATAAATTTTACCTTTTTCATCAAAAGCAATAACTCTATCCGCGTCGCCATCAAAACCTAATCCGATATCACATTTGTTATCAACTATAAATTTTTCAAAGTCTAACATGTTCTTTTCTTGTGATGGATCTGGATGGTGTATTGGGAAATCACCATCTGATTCACAACATACAGGTAAAACTTCACATCCTAATTTTGTGAAAATTTCTTCTGCAAATAAAGAACCAACACCACTACCACAGTCGATAGCAACTTTTAATTTTCTATCACCAAGTTTTACTTTATCAACAATATAATTAATATAAGCATCCCTTATTGACATTTCCACAACTTTACCTGGAACTTCAGCAACTTCAAATTCACCTTTTTCAATAAACTCTCTCAAAGCTTGAATTTCATCACCATAAATAGTATCTGTTCCTAATCCACAAATCTTGAAACCATTGTATTCCTTTGGATTGTGGCTTGCTGTTATCATAACAGAAGGTTTTATGTTTAAATGAACTCTTGCAAAGTATGACATTGGAGTAACACAAAAACCAATGTATACAACATCCATACCAGTTGAAGTAATACCTTCAATCATGGCATCTTTTAGTCCTGCATGAGATTTACGATTATCATGCCCTACTATAATTTGAGTTTGTCCTTCTCTCTTCATCAATGTTGCGAAACCTTTACCAATTTCACGAGCAACTTTTTCATCTATCTCAGTAGGATAGATACCTCTAATGTCATAAACACGAAAAATATTCTTTGCTATTTCCATAAAAACCTCCTTAATATTTCTGTTCAATGTCCTTTTGGGGACAGTCTTAAAAAGGACATTTGAAAAATTTTAAAATTTAATTTATTTTAACAAACCAAATGTCCTTTTTAAGACTGTCCCCAAAAGGACATTTGGTTTTTGTCTCTATAAGAAAAAACATGGGAACATACAAAAATTGAACGCTCCCATTTTTATTTATTATATATCTAAGTTTGTAACTAAATGAGCATTTTGTTCTATAAATTCACGTCTTGGAGCAACTTCGTCACCCATAAGAATTGTGAATATTTGATCTGCTTTAGCTGCATCAGCTAACTCTACTTTTACTAAAATTCTTGTTTCAGGATTCATTGTTGTTTCCCAAAGTTGATCTGGATTCATTTCTCCCAGACCTTTATAACGTTGAATAGTTGTGTTATCCTTACCTATCTCATCTAATTTCTTAGCAAGTTCTTCATCACTGTAACAATATATGTCTTCTTTTAAACCTTTTTTCACTATTTTATATAGTGGTGGTTGAGCTGCATAAATCTTACCTTGCTCTAAAAGAGGTCTCATATATCTGAAGAAGAATGTAAGAAGAAGTGTTCTGATATGAGCACCGTCAACGTCGGCATCGGCCATCATAATAATTTTGCCATATCTAATTTTTGATATATCAAAATCACTTCCAATACCAGCACCAATTGCTGTGATAACAGGTAGTAACTTTTCGTTGTTATAAATCTTATCGATTCTAGTTTTTTCAACGTTAAGCATTTTACCCCACATCGCAAGAATAGCTTGGAATCTTCTATCTCTTCCTTGCTTTGCGCTACCACCCGCAGAATCTCCCTCGACAAGGTACAATTCGCACTCTTCAGGATTTTTTGAAGAGCAATCTGCAAGTTTACCTGGTAGAGAGTTACTCTCTAATGCTGTTTTTCTTCTAGCTAAATCTCTAGCTTTTCTAGCTGCTTCTCTAGCTCTTGAAGCAGTAATACATTTTTCAAGAATAGCTTTTGCAACAGCTGGATTTTCTTCCAAATATGCAGCAAGCTTATCATTCATTATACTTGAAACAACACCAGCAACATTACTGTTACCAAGTTTTGTTTTTGTTTGTCCTTCAAATTGAGGTTCAGAAACTTTAACACTTACTACAGCTGTCATACCTTCTCTAATATCTTCACCTTGTAAGTTCGCATCTTTATCTTTTAGAATATTATACTTTCTAGCATAATCATTAAAACACTTTGTTAAAGAACGTTTGAAACCTTCTAAGTGAGTACCACCTTCATGTGTATTAATGTTATTAACAAATGAATATGAGTTTTCACTATATGCTGTTGTATATTGAATAGCAATTTCAACTGGTACATCTGTACCGCCTTCAATATAAATTGGTTTCTTGTGTAAAGCTTCTTTATTTTTATTTAAGAATTCAACGAAAGATGTAAGACCACCTTCATAACAGAACTCTTGTAAAATTGGTTCTTCAGGTCTGTAATCGTTGAAAACAATTTTTAAACCTTTGTTTAAGAAAGCCATTTCTCTTAATCTTTGTGTTAATGTATCATTTTCAAAATCTAATGTTTCAAAAATTGTATCATCAGCTAAGAAAGTAACCTTAGTACCAGTCTTTTTAGTATTTCCAATTCTTTCTAACTTAGAAACAGTTTTTCCTCTTTCATATCTTTGTTTATAAACACCTTCACCATTAGAAACTTCAACTTCTAACCATTCAGAAAGAGCGTTAACAACAGAAGCACCAACACCGTGAAGACCACCTGATACTTTGTATCCGCCGCCACCGAATTTACCACCAGCATGAAGAACTGTATAAACAACTTCAACTGTTGGAATGCCCATCTTAGGATGTATTCCTATCGGAACACCTCTACCATTATCTATAATCGTAGCTGTATTATCTTTATTTAAAATAATTTGAATTTCATTACAATATCCAGCTAACGCTTCATCAACTGAGTTATCAACTATTTCATATACTAAGTGATGTAATCCTCTAACTGAAACAGTACCTATGTACATACCAGGTCTTTTTCTAACAGCTTCTAATCCTTCTAAGACTTGGATACTTTCGGCACCATATGAATTCGTTACTTTTTCTTCCTTACCCATTCGATTCTTTCCCTTCTTGCTTCAATGATTATTTCATCTAGCATTTATTCTATAAAATATTCATATACATTTTCTTGAGACAATCTCTTCCTTAAAGTAGAAATTGCAACATTCGTAAAGACAAATCTCTCCTTGCCATCTTTTTCTACAACAATGACAGATTGATCCTTATCATTATTACGTTCCTTGTATCTATTTATTATACGAAGATTATTTCTATTTTGAATCAACTGCTCTACATCTAAAATAGCTATAATATCTTCCCTATTTAAAATTTCATTATTTCCAATATGTATATAAATAATGTTCACGTCCTTTATTTTTTTATAGCGAGTTTTAAAATTAGTCCACTCGTCCGCTATTTATTTTATACAACTTTATTTCTTTTGTCAAACTTTCTATATTCCTTAAAATGTTTGCATCCGTACACGTTATAAGCACTTGAAAATCACTAATTTTCTTAAAAATTTGTCCTATTCTTTCCAAATCCAATTCAGAAGTAATATCATCTAAAAGTAAAATTGGATTTTCATTAATTTCCTCTTTTATAATTTCAAGTTCAGCAAATTTTAATGCTAAAATTGCTGTTCTATGTTGTCCTTGTGAACCATAAAGATTTAATTCTTTATCATTTACTAATAACTCAAAATCATCTCTATGAATTCCGTTCGTAGTATAGCCTCTATATAAATCATTTCTAAGATTTTGTTTTAAAACTCTTAAAAAATCCTCTTTATTTCTAAAATTACTTTTATATTTTATTGTTAGTTTTTCTTTCTCATTAGTCAAACTTGGAGCTATCTTATCCACAAATTGTTGTAATTTGTTAATATATTCAACTCTATATTCATAAATTTTCTCAGCAGAATCTGCAAGTTGTTCATCCCAAATATCAATAGTTTCAGTCTTTTGAGACTTAATAACAGTATTTCTATTTTCTAAAATTTTGTTATATATGCTAAGTTGATGTGCATACTTAGGTCTTAACTGACTTATCAATATATCTAAAAATTTTCTTCTAGATGCTGGTGATTCTTTTAATACAACTGTATCATCAGGAGAAAATAAAACTAAATTTAAATTTCCTAACAATTCACTATTCTTATTTATCTTAATATCGTTTAATTTAATTTTTTTCTTTTCTTTTTTATTAAGAATAATCTCTATACTTTGTTCACGATTATTTTTTTCAAATTCTACTTCAATCTTAGAAATTTCTTTTTCAAAATTAATAAGCTCTGCATCTTTATGCGTCCTAAACGATCTTCCAAAAGCACAAAAATACAAAGCTTCAAGTATGTTAGTTTTACCTTGGGCGTTATTCCCATAAAAAACATTTATATTTTCATCCAACTTAATCTCTTGTATTTCGTAATTTCTAAAATTCTCTAAAGCAATTTTATTAATTCTCATTTTTTTCTCCAACGAGGCGGTAACTAAGTACCGCCCCTTTTGTAAAACTTTTTACTCTTTTAATCTAACAGGAAGTACCATGTATGTATATTTATTATCAACAATTGGACGAATAACACAAGGTGAAATTGCACTTCCAAAGTCTAAATATACTTCATCATCTTCAATAACTTTCAAAGCATCTATTAAATATTTGTGATTAAATCCAATTTCTAATTCTTTACCTGTTGTTTCTACAAGCACTTCTTCTTTAGCATCACCAACTTGTGATGTACAAGAAATAATTATGCTTCCTAAACTAACAAAAATCTTAATAGGATATTTCTTTTCTTTTTCTGCTGCAGACATTGAAAAAATAGCAGCTCTTTCTATAGCATTTTGTAAAGCACTTTTATTTACTTTAATTCTTGTTTCTTTTTCAACAGGAATTACGCTGTTATAATTTAAGAATTCTCCTTCTAACAATCTAGAAACGATTCTACAATTTTCAATTTCAAACAAAGCTTGATTTTTAGAAATGCTAATTGTTAATACATCATCTATATCTTGCAAGTTTTTAACTATTTCATTTAAATATTTACCAGGAACTATTGCACTAAAGCTTCCTACATTTGGTCCCATTGGTAATTTACGAAGTGCAAGTCTAAATCCATCAACTGCAACAACTTTTAATTCATCATCATTTACTTCTATTAAACAACCTGTAAAAATAGGTCTATTCTCTTCAGCACTTACAGCAAAAATTGTTTTCTTTATCATTTCTTTTAAAGCACCTTGAGAAACTGAAATAGATTTTTCTACGTCTATGTTTGGTAACATAGGAAATTCATCTGCATTCATTGTAGAAAGTTTATAAACAGATCCTTCACATTCTATAACTAATAGATTTTTATCATTTACTTCTAAAGATATATCATCGTCTGGTAATTTTCTAATAATTTCACTAAACATTCTACAATCAACTACTGTAGTTCCATCTTCTATTGTTTGTGCATTCTCTAATGTATACTCCATACCTATGTCTAAATCGTTTGTAACAAAAACTACGTTATTTCTTTTAACACTTATATAGATTCCTTCAAGTATAGGAGTCGTTGTTCTTCCTACGGAAGTACGACTTACAGAGTTTAAAGCCATAAGTAATTTTGCTTTTTCACAAATAAATTTCATATAAATAACCTCAACTTTCTTTCTATATATTAAACAAATATTTTTTCTTTAGTGTAATTTTTATATTAAACATTTTTTAGTATAGAAAAATGTCTGGAAAAAATTTTGTGTATTATTAATTAATTATAATAAAAATTAGTAGTAGTAGTAGTAATGTTTGTTAGTAATGTGGAAAAGTGGTTAAAAGCCTTGTTCCGTAAGTGAAAATCGATGTGGATAATTTGTAAAATTTCAACACCGATAATTAACATTAACTAACACAAAAATGTGGATAGTCGATTACTAACAAAATTTCTACATCTTTTTCACAAAGCAATGTGAATATCTTTTGTAATTCTTCTCTAAGAAGATTTAAAAAGTTTTTGTAAATTTTTTCAAAACTTACTAACTAGCATTAAATAAATAAAACAAGTTATTAACATTTATCAACAAGATGTGGATAACTATTTCCGTAAGGTTTGCGAGTGTTAGTTTATAATCATTTTTCTTATATTATCCACTATCATTCTTGTATTTGGATCTTGTTTAACAGCTTCTTCTATTTTATTAATTGCATAGATAACTGTTGTATGATCTCTTCCTCCAAATGCTTTTCCTATTTCAACTAATGGTTGTCCTGTTAATTGTTTTGACAAGTACATTGCAATTTGTCTTGGGAAAGCAATGTCACTAGAACGTCTTTGAATTTTGAAATCGTTTTGATTAATGTTGTAATATTTAGCAACTACACTTTGTATATAATCTATAGTAATAACTTTTTCTTTAGAATGATGTAAATCATTTAAAGCTCTTTCAGCAAGTTGCATTGTAATAGGTGTATTTGTTAATGATGCCATTGCTACTATCTTATTTAAAGTTCCTTCAAGTTCACGAATATTTGATTCAACTTTATTTGCAATTGCTGACAAAATTTCTTCATCTATATCAATATGATCTAGAGCAATCTTTTTTCTTAGGATTGCATATCTAGTTTCATAGTCTGGTTTACTAATATCTGCGATAAGTCCCCACTCGAATCTTGATTTAAGTCTTTCTTCAAGAGGATTTAAATCTTTTGGAGGTCTATCACTTGAAATAACAATTTGTTTATTATTTTCGTATAATTCATTAAAAGTATGGAAAAATTCTTCTTGGCTTCTTTCTTTTCCACTAATAAATTGAATATCGTCTACTAATAAAACATCTATATTTCTATACTTAGCTCTAAACTCTTCATTTTTGTTAGATTGAATTGAGAAGACTAATTCATTAGTGAACTTCTCCCCTGTTATATATAAAACTTTAGCTTGTCTATTTTTTGTTAACACATAATTACCAACAGCTTGCATAAGGTGAGTCTTACCAAGTCCCACTCCTCCGTATAAGAAAAGTGGATTGTAAGCCATACCAGGACTTTCAGCAGTTGCAAGCGCTGCAGCGTGTGCCAACTCATTACTTTTACCTATAACGTACGAATCAAAAGTATATTTAGGATTCAAAATACCATTAGTAGGTTTTGGCATATTTTGAACAGGACTTTCTTCTTCTGTAGGTTTAACTTCAGTAGGCATTTCTTCCCCATCCAAAATAATATTTATGTTTAATTCGTGATTAGTTACCATATGTAATGCTTCTTTTAATAGTTCAGAAAAACGTGAAACGATACTTTCTTTAATACTAATATTAGGAACTTTAAACACTACATTGGAATCATCAAGGAAACAAATTTCCATTCTATTAATCCATGCGTTAAAAGCTAAGGCATTAACTTCTTCCTTTATAAGCTCCTTCGCCGTAGCCCAAACGTTGTTCATCTCTTCCATGATATCCTCCTAACAAAATTTACAAAGTTATTAACATTTTATTCACAAATGTGAATAAAATTGTGGATAAATTGTTAAAATACCCGCAAAGTGGCTATTTCCCCAACAAAACAAATGTGAACAGTGTGTGAATTTTAAAAACCGCTATATATCAAGCTTTTAAATTTAAATGCAAGTTTATCACGTTTTTTCACGCGAACACCTATTCATAAACGTTCGTTTTTGTTATGTTGACAATACATAATTTTTATTATGTATATAAAACCGTTAAACGTTGATATATCAATACTCCACAGAGTTATCCACATTATATCTTTTTGTGTGGATAAATGCAAGAAATTATCATAAAAAACCGTAATTGTTATTTCCGTAAACTCCACAAAGTTACATATACGTTTTACATAAATTTGTGGAATTCTACTTTATGCACATTGTGGAAAATTTATGTGTATAAATCTTCACATTTTGTCGAAAAATAATGTAAAAATTTTTGTAAAAAAAGATATTATTGTTAATAAATTATTTCTATATAAATTCGATTTATTTGGAAATTTATAAAAAATTAATGATTAATATTATTAAACCTCTAATGTTATGTTTTACACCCTGTTTACTAGAATCGTTAGCTTATAAATTTTAATTGTTTAAAGTATTAGGTAAAAAATTAATATAGAATTTTGATTGATACCTCTTTCCTACACTTGTTTTTCTTATAAGTTAATTAAATGGATATGGAGGAAATATAAGAACTTTCTTTTTTAACTCTTTGTTATTTTGTAAATAAACTCCCCAATTTGATTCTAAAACTCTCCTATTAATTTGGTATTAGATTTAGAACTTTCAAATTTATAAAAAAGGTTGACAAAATGATACTTCGTATTGTAAAATGTCACTGCTAATGAGTTTTGGATAATAATAAACAAATAGATCAAAACAAAATCGGGAGGTGCAATAGTAATGAAAAGAACATTTCAACCAAAAAACAGACAAGAAAAGAAAGAACATGGTTTTAGAAAAAGAATGAGCACAGCTAATGGTAGAAAAGTATTAAAAAGAAGAATGTTAAAAGGCAGAAACAAACTTTCTGCATAATTTAACGAGAAATCATGTATAGAATGGCCCTATGAAGGGCCTTTTTTCTTATCTATAATTATTTAAATTAATGAATTTTTAGTGAAAATATTAGAAAAGAGGCGAGAAGATGCTAACTTTAAAGAAGAGCTCGGAATTTCAAAATGTTTTTAAAACAGGCAAATGGTCTAGTTCTGATACTTTAGTGACTTATACCAAAAAGATAAATTCAGAAATTAACAAAGTTGGTGTCGCTGTAAGTAAAAAACTAGGTAAGAGCGTTGTGAGAAATCGCTTAAAACGTTTGGCTAGAGAAGCTTATAGAAAAAATGAAGATAAAATATTGACCGGTTTTAATATAGTTATTGTCTATAAAAATAACGTCAATATTCAAACTTTAACATTTGCAATTGTTGAAAAAGAATTGTTTAAATGTTTAAAAAAAGCCAATCTTTTAAAAGAAAATGTTAATTAAATAGGGAGGATTATATAATGTTAAACTTTATAGCTGGTTTATTCGGTTATTTAATGAATTTGATTTGGTATCTTGTATCTAACTATGGTATAGCAATAATTATATTTACAATATTAGTAAAATTATTGTTACTTCCATTAACAATAAAACAACAAAAGTCGTTGGAACAATCGCAAAAACTACAACCTTTAGTGCAAGAGCTTCAAAAAAAATATGGTAATAATCAACAAAAATTTGCAGAAGAATATCAAAAAATGTTAAAAGAGAATAATACTACAATGCTTGGTAGTACAGGGTGTTCGGGTTGCTTAATTTCATTGATTCAAATTCCAATAATTTTAGCAATGTTTTATATGATGGCAAGTCCACTTTCACATATTATGAAATTAGATGAAGCTAAAATAACAGAATATGAAAATGATTTGATAGCTACAAGAAAAGCAGAAGCAATTGCAAATCTTGAAGCAATAAGTGGAGATTACACAACTGTAGAATATGAAAAAGCTTTAGAAAATATTGAAAAAGCAACATTTGTAAATCCTACATATTCAGAAATAGAAATAATAAAAGAAAATGAATTAATGGATCTTAATTTCTTAGGAATTAATTTAGGTGATGTAGCAAGTGCAAATAAAGGTAATTATAAATTACTAGTAATTCCGGTATTATCTGCATTATTCACATATTTATCAGTAGCAGTTACTAATTGGCTTAACAAGAAAAAAGGAATTGTACAACCAAAACCAGAAGATATGGATGTTCCAATGCCAGATATGAGAGTAATGAATGCAACAATGCCTATAATGCTTGGTTTTGTAGCATATTCAGTACCACAAGGTGTTGGTTTATATTGGGCAACAAGTAATTTCTTAGGAATAGTACAAACTTTAGTAATGAATCGTAAGGTATTTAAGAAAGAAAAGAAAATGTTAAATGAAGGTACTACTAAAAAGAAATAGTTGAAATCTTTTATAAATTAGATAAAATATGTACGTAAGAGTTAATAAAACCGTTATGGTTTAAATATAAAGGAGGTTTTTTTAATGGCTAAGGTTGCAGAAGGAATAGGAAAAAGCTATGATGAAGCCGTTGCAGATGCTTTAAGTAAAGTAGGATTAACAAAGGAACAAGTATCAATTGAAATGATTGATGAACCAAAAAAGAGATTGTTTAGCATACTTGATCCAAAACAAGTTAAAGTAAGAATTACAGAGATAGAAAAAGCACCTGAAGTTGTTGCAACTACTACAGAAAGAGTTAGAGAATACAAAGAAATTACTGAAGAAGATGCAGCAATAGTAAAAGAAAGAATTATAGTATTCTTAAATGAGTATTTTAGTAAATTAGGTTTATCACTAAAAATTGAATCTTATATTGAAGATAATATTTTAAGATTTGACGTAACTGGTGATAATGCAGGAATTGCAATAGGTTATAGAGGAGAAACAATGGAAGCGCTTCAAATGATTGCAACTACTGTAGGTAACAAAGGTAATAAAAATTACGTAAGAGTAATAATTGATATAGAAGGATATAGAAAGAAAAGAGTAAAAGCCTTAGAAGAACTTGCTTTGAAGAGAGCAAACGTAGTTGTAGCAAAGAGAAGAAGCATTACATTAGAACCTATGAATCCATTCGAAAGAAAGGCAATTCATAATGCACTTCAAAATCACCCAAAAGTAAAAACACAAAGTACAGGTGAAGAACCATATAGAAAAGTTATTATTTCTTTAAAATAACGGCAAATAATTCGAAATAACCACATGCATCGACATCTCGTCGGTGCATTTTTTTCGCGAGTTGGGGACGCCCTTAGGTCCAAACAGGGACGCCCTTATTTGGACATTTTTTATTTAAGAAATTTCTTTGATTGATTCTTGTCCAAATAAGGACGTCCCCATTTGGACCTGACTAAATTTTATGTTAAGTATTGAATTTTAAAGGAAAAAATTGTATAATAATTTGACTTTGTGGAGGTGAAAAATAATGAATACTATTGCTGCAATTTCTACTCCTGCCGGAAATGGTGGAATTGGAATAGTTAGAATGAGTGGAGAAGAATCATTAAATATAATAAATAAAATATTCAAACCAGTAAAAAAAGGCGAATTTAAGCCATCTATGTTAAGATTAGGCGAGATACTAGATAAGGATGGAAATGTTGTAGATCAAGTTTTAGTATCTTATTTTAAAGCGCCAAAATCATATACTGGAGAAGATGTTTGTGAAATAAATTGTCATGGTGGATATATTTCAGCAAAAAAAGTATTAGAGTTATTACTTGAAAATGGTGCTGTACCAGCTGCTGGAGGAGAATTCACTAAGAGAGCATTCTTAAACGGAAAAATGGATTTAACACAAGCAGAAGCAGTTGCAGATCTTATAAATAGTAAAACAGAGAAAGAAGGAAAGGCTTCAGCTGCACAACTTGAAGGAAAATTAGGAAGAAATATAAGAGAAATAAAAGACGGAATAGTTGATTTATTAGCAGATATAGAAGCTGACATTGATTATCCGGAATATGAAGATATAGAAGACGTTAAGAATGAAAGAATTATTGCAACTTTAGATGAAAAAATCGAAAAATTAGATAAATTAGAAAAGAGTTTTGAAAGTGGAAAAATCCTTAAAAATGGCATATTAACAGCTATTATAGGAAAGCCAAATGTAGGAAAGTCTTCACTTATGAATATACTTTTAAAAGAAGATAGAGCAATCGTTACAGAAATTGCAGGAACAACAAGAGATACTATTGAAGAGTATGTTAGTTTAAATGGAATATCACTTAGATTAGTTGATACTGCTGGAATTAGAGATACTGAAGATATAGTTGAAAACATTGGCGTTGAAAAAAGTAAAAAAGCTTTAAATGATGCTGAATTAGTACTGTTTTTAATTGATGGAAGTAAGGAATTATCTGAAGAAGATAAAGCTCTTTATAAAGAAATAAAAAATAAAAATCATATCGTAATAAAAAATAAGATTGATTTAGATGAAAAAGAATTAGATATAAACGATGAAAATATCGTTAAAATATCAGCTAAAACAGGTGAGGGAATAACAGAATTAGAAGAAAAAATAGAAGAATTATTTAATCTAAAAAATCTTGATTCAGAAAACGAATTAATAATTACAAATATTAGACATAAAGATTTGATAAACAAAGCTAAAAATGGCTTAATAAAGGCAAATAATACAGTAAAAGATGGGCTTCCAGTAGATATGATTTCGATAAACATACAAGAAGCAATTAGAGATTTATGTGAGATTTTAGGAGAGAGTATTTCGGAAGATGTTTTAAACAGAATTTTCGAAAAGTTCTGTGTTGGCAAGTAATTGAGAGATTAGTTTCACGTGAAACTATAAAAGAGAGGGAATGAAAATGGAATATTTCGCAGGAGAATATGATGTAATAGTTATAGGTGCAGGGCATGCTGGTTGTGAAGCTGCTCTTGCTTCTGCGCGTTTAGGTTTAAAGACATGTGTGTTTGTTATTAATGCGGACAGCATTGCAAATATGCCTTGTAATCCAAGTATTGGAGGAACTTCAAAAGGTCATTTAGTTAGAGAGATAGATGCACTTGGTGGAGAAATGGGTAAAAATATTGATAAAACTTTTATCCAATCTAAGATGTTAAATAAATCAAAAGGTCCAGCTGTGTATTCATTAAGAGCACAAGCTGATAGAAGAAAATATCAAACAGAAATGAAGCATACATTGGAATTACAAGAAAATCTTGATGTAAAACAAGCAGAAATTGTTGAATATATTGTTGAAGATGGTGCTGTAAAAGGAGTAAAAACACATATTGGAGCAATATTTAATGCTAAAGCGGTAATCCTTTGTTCTGGTACATATTTAAGAGGAAAAATTCATATAGGGGAAGTTAATTATGAAAGCGGTCCTGATGGAGTATTCCCCGCAACGAAGCTTACAGAAAGCCTTAATAAAATAGGCATTCCAACAAGAAGATTTAAGACTGGAACACCTGCTAGAGTAAATAGAAGAAGTATAGATTTTTCTAAGATGGAAGTGCAAAATGGCGATGATGAAATTACACCATTTTCTTTTGAAAATCATGATTTAAAAATAGATCAAATACCTTGTTATTTGACTTATACAACAAAAGAAACTCATGAAATAATTCGCGCAAACTTGCATCGTTCGCCCCTTTATGCTGGTGTAATTCAAAGTACAGGACCAAGATATTGCCCATCAATTGAAGATAAAGTTGTAAAATTTGCTGATAAAGAAAGACATCAAATATTTATTGAACCAATGGGTGAAAATACTGAAGAAATGTACGTTCAAGGTATGTCTTCAAGTTTACCAGAAGAAGTTCAAATAGCAATGTATAGAACGATTCCAGGCCTTGAAAATGTAGAGTTTACAAGACCTGCATACGCAATTGAATATGACTGTATTTATTCAACGGATTTGAAATTATCTTTAGAATCAAAGATTGTAAAAGGAATGTTTTTTGCAGGACAAGTTAATGGTTCATCTGGATATGAAGAAGCTGCTGCACAAGGCTTAATTGCAGGAATTAACGCGGTTAAATATATTAGAAATGAGGAACCTTTAATACTAGATAGATCAGATGCATATATAGGTGTTTTGATAGATGATTTAGTAACGAAAGGAACAAACGAACCTTACAGAATGATGACTTCTAGGGCAGAATATAGATTGATGTTAAGACAAGATAATAGTGATAAAAGATTAACACCGATAGGTTATGAAGTTGGCTTAATTTCTAAGGAAAGATACGATAAATTCTTGAAGAAATATGAAAATATTGAAAATGAAATTGAACGTGTAAAAAATAAGAATATTAAACCAACAGAAGCTTTAAATGAAATCCTTAGAAATGCTGGTACTACTGAAGTTACAACTGGTTTTAAACTTGTAGAATTAGTAAGAAGAACAGAATTAAATTATGATATGTTAGCTCCAATTGATCCTGAAAGACCAGAACTTACTGCAGAAGAAAGAGAAGAAGTTAACATTCAATTAAAATATGAAGGTTATATAAAATTACAATTAGAACAAATTGAAGAATTTAAGAAAATTGAAAAGAAAAAAATTCCGGCAGACATAGATTATAATGAAGTAAAAGGAATTAGAATTGAAGCAAGACAAAAATTAGACAAGCAAAGACCTGAATCAATCGGTCAAGCTTCACGTATATCAGGGGTTTCGCCATCTGATATAAGTGTATTATTAATTTATTTAAACATGGAAGGTAAAGATTAATAATATTATAAAAAGCAAAGCATAAAAATAGTGTAAAATTTGATTTAATTATTTAAAACGTTTAATTTTATGCTTTGAAAATAAAATTGAAAAATGACATAAAAACATTCTGAATAATTTAAAAGTAAACTTGTGGGAGGAGTTATGGAAACTCTACTAAGAGAAGAAGCAAAGAAATTTAATATTGAACTAACTGATCGAATGATAGAACAATTTATGAAGTATAAAAATTTATTAAAAGAGTGGAATGAAAAAATAAATTTAACAGCTATAACAGATGATAGAGAAATAATAATAAAACACTTTATAGATTCTTTAACAATCGCTAAATATATTCCTGAAAATGCTTATTTGATTGATGTTGGAACAGGAGCAGGATTTCCTGGGATACCAATAAAAATACTAAGAAAAGACGTAAAAGTTGTTTTGTTAGATTCTTTAAATAAGAGATTAAACTTTCTAAATGAAGTAATAAAAGAGCTTGATTTAAAAGATATTGAAACAGTTCATGGAAGAGCAGAAGATGCTGGAAATAACCCTAAATATCGTGAAAAATTTGATATAGCAACGGCAAGAGCGGTAGCAAATATTGCAACACTTTCAGAATTTTGCAGTCCTTTTGTGAAGATTAATGGTGCTTTTATATGTATGAAAGCTAACGCATCAGAAGAAATAGAAAATGCACAAAATGCATTGAAAATCTTGAATCTGAAAGAGGAAGAAAAAGAACGATTTAGAATACATGAAATTGATTCAGAAAGAACTATTATAATATATAGAAAAGTAGATAAAACACCAAAACAATATCCGAGAAAAGCCGGAACACCAGCAAAACAACCGTTATGAGAGAATTAAAAATGTCCTCTGTAAAGATATTAATCTTTACAAAGGATTTTTTATATTTGAGATAATTATAAAATACCAAATTCTGAGATGAAGTTATAATGAAAATAGTAAAAATAGAAAATTTAACTAAAGATAAAAGAACAGAAAACGGCTTGAAACTGCTAGTTTTAGTTAATAAATATAAAATAATTGGAGCATAAACATCAAATGTTTCACGTGAAACATTAAAAAAATATAAAATAATGTTTGATTATAAAAAATGTTGTTATATAATGGTAATGGTAAAAGACAAAATATAGGAGAAATAGTAAATAAATGGCTTAAAACTGGTAAAAAATATAACAAAACATTTGCTGTTTCACGTGAAACATTTAACGGAGGATGAATATGGGAAAAATTATTTCAATTGCAAACCAAAAGGGTGGCGTTGGAAAAACAACGACATCTGTTAATTTAAGTTCTTGTCTTGCACTAGCAGGAAAGAAAGTATTACTTATAGATGCTGACCCACAAGGAAATGCAACTAGCGGTTGTGGTGGAACTAAAGATGTTGAAAAATCTACTTATGATTTGATAATACATCAAGAAAAACTTTCAAATGTAGTTCAACCAACAGCTGTAGAAAATTTAGAAGTTTGTGCTGCTAATATTGATTTGGCGGGTGCCGAAGTTGAATTGGTATCTCAAATTTCAAGAGAAACTAAATTAAAAGAAGTTCTAGAAAAGGAAAAAGGTAATTATGATTACATTATAATTGACTGTCCTCCATCTCTTGGACTTGTTACATTAAATTCATTAACTGCTTCAGATTCAGTTCTAGTGCCAATTCAATGTGAATATTATGCATTAGAAGGTTTAGGGCAATTAATGAGTACTATAGATTTAGTTCAAAAACATTTAAATCCTAAACTTGATATTGAAGGCGTTGTTTTAACAATGTATGATGCTAGAACAAATCTTTCAAAACAAGTTATTGATGAAGTTAAAAAGTATTTTAAAAATAAAGTTTATAAAACAATCATTCCTAGAAATGTAAAACTTAGTGAAGCTCCAAGTTATGGCCTTCCAATATCTTTATATGATAAAAAATCAGAAGGCTCTAAGGCTTATGCAGCATTAGCTAACGAACTTATTAGACAAAATAAAATAAGAAATTAATAGGAGGAGAAGATGATGGCTGTAAATAAAAGTGGATTAGGAAAAGGTTTAGGATCATTGTTTCCATCAAATGTAGATGTAGAAAATTTAGGTGGAGCAACTCCAACAAATGAAAAGATTGTTGAAATGAAAATTAATACAATCGAACCAAATGTGGATCAACCAAGAAAAGTTTTTGATGAAGAAAAGCTTGAAGAACTTGCAAATTCAATAAAAGAACATGGTGTACTACAACCAATTATTGTTGCTAAAAAAGATGATTATTATCAAATAATAGCAGGTGAAAGACGTTGGAGAGCATCTAAAATTGCTGGATTAAAAACAATTCCAACAATCGTAAGAGATTACGATGAAAAGAAAATAAGAGAAGTTTCTTTAATTGAAAATATTCAAAGAGAAAACTTAAATCCTGTAGAAACTGCCAAAGCACTTAAAGAACTTATGGAAGTTCATAATTTAACACAAGAAGAACTTTCAAAAACTCTAGGAAAGAGTAGAAGTTCAATTGCTAATACAGTTAGAATTTTATCTTTAGATGAAAGAGTTATTGATTTAGTTAATGAAGGAAAACTTACAGAAGGTCATGCAAGATCTCTTGCTTCTATAGCAAATGCAGATAAACAATTTAAATTTGCTATGGAAATAGTTGATTTTAATATGAATGTAAGAGATGCTGAACAACTTGTAAAGGCTGAAAAAGAAGGAAAAAAAGCACCTACAGGAGCTAAAAAATTAGACAAACTTGAAATCATTTATAAAGATATTGAAAACAGATTAAAGAACGCTTTAGGAACAAAAGTATATTTTAAACCACAAACAAAATCACGTGGGAAAATTGCTATTGAATATTTCTCAAATGAAGAACTTGAAAGAATATTAGACCTTTTGGAAAGAAACTAAAAATATAAAATAAAATGTCCAAGAAGGAAAATAAATTTTATTTTCCTTCTTTTGATAAAATGAGAAAGTAGATTTGTTATAGGAGATGATAAAATGCCTGAAAGTGTTGGTATAACTGGAGTTACAATAATTCTAATAGTGCTTGTTATTATTGCCTTAGCACTTGCTATAACAAGCCTTGTAATGAATATTTTACTTAAGAAAAAGTATCTTGAATACATGACTAAAATTGGTGGTGGAGAAGACATCACGAATGTAATGAAAAATTATGTCGAAGATGTAACTATCGTAAAAGAAAATACACAAACATTAAAAAAATATTGTAAAGAAATCGAACAGAACATGAATAAATGCATACAAAAGGTTGGAATAATAAGATATAATCCATATCAAAATACAGGAAGTGATTTGTGTTTTGCGTTAGCATTATTAGACTTTGAAGATTCTGGTGTTGTAATAAACGGTGTATATTCAAGAGACAATACAACTAACACATATGCAAAACCAATTGAAAAAGGAAAATCAAAATACACATTAGTTAAAGAGGAAGAAGAAGCCTTGAACTTGGCTAAACAAAACGGTTTTAAGTATTTTGTGAATGTTGAAAATAATAAATAAAATATGTTAATAGGCGACTTTAAAAAATAGAAAATAAAAAATTAAGTGTTGACAATATGAAGCTTAAATGTTAATATAATTTTTGTCGACAGCAAAGTCGTCTCATATGGAGAGGTGGTCGAGTTGGTTTAAGGCACCAGTCTTGAAAATTGGCATACGTGCGAGCGTATCGTGGGTTCGAATCCCACCCTCTCCGCCAAATCATGGAGACATACCCAAGCCGGTCGAAGGGGACAGTTTGCTAAACTGTTAGGGTTCGCAAGGGCCGCGAGAGTTCGAATCTCTCTGTCTCCGCCACAAAGACAACGAATTGGGTTGTCTTTTTTTTATGCCACAAAATTGAGAGATTCTTGCCTCACAGCGAAGCGTAAAATAGCTTTTATTATATAAAAAAAGAGCGCTGGTAGCACTCAAATATGAGGTCTTACCAGCGCTCTATTCATATCGATTTGTGTCAAGTGTGTCAACGGTTATGGGTTACTTGTTGATTATGCCTGGGCTACGATGACCTTTTTGATGGAATCGGGAAGCTTGGTGGATGCAACGCAGAAGCGCTTTTCCTTATGCTTCACGATGCGAGCAATCTCGCTGTTGGAAAGGCCAAGACGTTTGCAGATTTTTTCGAAGAAGCACTGAGGGAACTCGAAGGTGCCGTTCTGCAGGTAGCTACCGAAAAGCTTGGCGATTTCGGAGCTGCTGATATCTTCGGAAATATATGCGGTGAGATGTGCCGGTTCGTAGGAATATGCGAAGATCTCGGGACTGCACATTCCGATGGCATAGCTCTTGTTGTCGGTGATGGTCCAGGTGCGAAGGCTCTGATTCTTGCGATACTTGTCGTACGCGGAAGCAAAAGCCTTGTTGAAGTCAGAAAGCTTGTTGACACGGGTATCCTTGGAATAGCCGAGAGTCCAAGCGATGACGTCGGAACGCTTTCTGGGAAGCTTGACGGGCGTGAGTTCGAACTTCTTACCGCTGATGTTGTAGATGAAGGCGTCACCGATGTTTGCCTTCTGGCGGACGATGATTTTGTCATTCTTGAGAATGAGAAGTTCGGATTTTTCAGCGGAGAACACGTAGTAATACTTCGTGTTGTTGCTTTCCGCCAACAGTACAGGGGTGCTAACGGTTTCACTTGTGTATAATCTTGCTGCCATAGAGTCCTTTCCCTACTAATCGCTCGTCTGCGATGTTCGTTCCAAACAATGAATCGGCTAATTCAATGTTTTTGCTAATTTAATAGCTGGCGAGGTGTGAAATATAGTAGTCCCTTTGATACATGTCAAAATGCACGCACTAAATCGATATGAACAACATTTGTATTTAAATGCTGTGCTTTGTCAATGTTCAAGGTCCACGACTATTATATCATAATTAACATAATTTAACAAGAAATTTTTAGTGTAACTTATCGACCAAATGGTATATAATATGCTAAAAAGCGAGAAAATATATGTTTTGGAGGTATAAAATGAGGATTATTTTAGCATCAAAATCACCTAGAAGAAAAGAGCTTCTATCGATGATTACAAAAGATTTTGAGGTAATTGTGAGCGGTTCAGAGGAAGTTGTTGATGAAAATTTAAAACCTGCTGAAAAGGTTATAGAATTAGCAAGACAGAAGGCAAAAGATGTATATAAAACACTTGAAAATGGCGATGTTGTAGTACTTGGAAGCGATACAATAGTAGTAACAGAAGATGATGAAATATTAGGAAAACCAAAAGATAAAGAAGATGCAATCAGAATGCTTACGACTTTAAGCAACAAAACGCATAAAGTTATGACTGGCGTATTTATAATTCAAAATAAAGATGGTAATGTTACTGAAAGAAGTTTTTGTGATATTGCAAATGTACATGTGAAAGAAATTACTTTAGAAGAGATTGAAAAATGGCTTGATACTGGTAATGCATGGGATAAAGCGGGAGCATATGCTATTCAACAAGAATTTGCAATTCATATAGATAAACTTGATGGAAATTATTCAACTGTAATGGGATTTCCTATTCATATGGTATATGATGAGTTAAAAGCATTGAAAATAGTGTAATTCCATGATATAATTTCGCACGTAACATATTTTGGTCAAATTAGATTTTCACAATTGTAAGAGTCAAAATTTCTATATAAGGGAGGAAAAGTATTGTGAAACGGACAAAAATAATGGCAACATTCTTGATTCTCTGTATGTGCATGGCTTTGTTTTTGACTGGATGTACTGAAGAAGAAATTAACACTACGACGAGTTCGGAAGGGGTTGTCACTTTCTATCAGACTTCCAATCGAGATAACTTCATGGCGTATGTAAAAGGTATTGACACAGCTGAATACGACATTCTTGATATTTCGAGTATCCACAACACATCGTTTGCTGTAACCATTCGCGAAAAAGGAAAATGGAAGACGTCTGAGAATGTAAAAGCTTATGATGTTGCTGTCCTTGATGGTTATTATCTTTTCTCGACAACCAACAAAAAAGATTACCTTGATTTCTTGGAACAGTTTGAACCTGAAATCTATCAAATCCTTGGAATCACAGCAAATCCTGGCAACAGTTATTACGCAGTCACATATGTAGAAATAAAAACAAATTAAACTGAGAACCCCACAGTTAGAATAAAATCTGACTGTGGGGTTTTTGTTTTTTATAATAAGAATTAATTAGGGTACTAACAAAATAGTTAGTATACTTATTATTTGATATCGCCAGAAGGTATGCTTTCAAGTTTTAATAAATCCATTTCTTTTAGTACTTTGTATATCAATTCTGCAGCTTCACCACGATTAATTGTATCAAGCGGATTTATATTTTTATTAGAATCACCTTGAACAATTTTATATGCAGAAAGATTTTTTATTGATTGAAGAGCCCAAGATGGTATTGTATTCTTATCTGCATAATGAACATCATCTGATGTGTTTACTATTAATTTATCTGAAATAAGAAGGTTACTAATCATTATAAACGCTTCTGCGCGAGTAATTTTGTCATAAGCATTAAGGTAAGTTAATCCTTCAGTACCACTACCTTTTATAATGCCAAGAGAATATGCTGTTTTTGCTTTTTCTAAAAGCCATGTTGGATATAAATCATCATCTGCAAATTTTATTTCATCGATTTGAACTGCAGAAGCTGGTTCTACAAGTGAAAGTATAAATAACAAAAAGTCTCCTCTTGTCATTTCTCTATCAGGAAAATAAAAGAATTCATTGTTTATATTTTCGCCGATAATATAACCTCTTGCTGCCAAATGAGAAGCCGAGTAATTTGCCCAGTGTTCTTGCATATCTTCATAATAAAATGGAATAATAGGTTCAGACGGTGTTGTTACAGTGATAGAAACTGTTCCAATGTTAGAATAAACATCACCTGAAGCAAGTCTATATGTGAACAAATCCGCTCCTACATAATCACCAGAAGGCAAGTATGAAAAATCACCTGTAGTAAAGTTAGTTAAAGTAACAGTACCATTAGAAGGGAGAGTTACAATCTCATAAATAAAAGTTTCGTCTCCAGAAATAGAAGCACTTAAATTGCTAATTAATTGAGTGTTTTTAGGTGTTTGAAAATCTAAATCAAGAGCAACACTTCCTAAAACTTCATCATATTCATCTGGGTCTTCTAAAGAAATATCACCAGAAGCTTCGCCTGAAAGTTCCCCGCTTGAAATTGCTAAATCACCTGATTCTGGAACCGAAGTCTCACCAGAATTTACTTCGCCAGATGTAGAAGGTATTTCACTGGAATCAGTAGAAACAGCAAGTGCTAGATTTGAACCAATAAGAGCGAAAGAAGTTACAAGTAAAAAAAACATTTTTTTTAGTTTCATAAAATTCCTCCAAAATAAAAGTAATTGAAATTGTGTCATTAATATTTTAAACAAACAAAATATTAATAATTCAAAAAATTGTTGGAATTTCAAGAAAAAAACGGAAATTTTGAATTTTCCAATCGGGGACGTCCTCATTTGGACCACCGCGGGGGCAACAGGGACAGTCCTAAAAAGGACATTCAAAAAATGTCCTTTTTAGGACTGTCCCTGTTGAGACTCGTTGAGAAAAGTAAATTATAAAAAAAGGCGTGCTCAAAAGAGCACGCGCATAAAAATTAATCTTCTATCAAATAAACATTAACTTTTTTAAATCCCCAATTTAAAGCCTCTTGATGGCTGTCCATATACAAATCAATTTTCATATTTTTTATAGCACTACCAGTATCTGCTGCAACGGCGTAACCATAACTCGAAGCGCCGTTCAAACCTTCTACATAAACTTTAGTTCCAAGCGGAATAATAGATGTATCAACCGCAATAACTTTATCGTTTGTTCCAGGAGTGATTTTGTATCCAGAAGCTGTGTAACCATATTCAGGATGAGTTTCAGCTTTACCACAACATTTTTTGCATAAGCAATATGCTGTAGCATTCATAGCTAATACCTTTTCATACTCTGTAGGAACTGCTGCTATAGTTTCAGTAACATTAGCAAATGTAGTAGTTTTTATAGTACTATTTTCTATACGTTCGGGCTCTGATTTGTCTACATTTTCAGGGATTACTAGATCTTCGTAAACTTCTGTTAAAGCTGTGTAAGTAGGATTAATTTCATAAACTTCATCTTCAACAGAACTTTCAGCAACTTCTAGTAAGTCGCTTTGAGCAACTATAGGCTCACTTTCTTTAGATATATATAAATCCTTGTTTGCACAAATATAACTAGCAAATAAAATTAAAAATGTCATTACAAAAATTATCTTCTTTTGTATGAGTATACTGCTTTGTTCTTCCATTAAAAGCTCCTTCCTTGTTATGGGCGCCGAACATTTGGCATTCTACTACTATTTTATGCAAATGTCAAATTTTTATGCAAAAACTGGAATCTTAGGCCTAATTTGTCCCACTTGGGGACGGAGATTATGGCAAAAAGAATCGGATTTTACTAAATCTCCGTCCCAGTTTGGGACAAATCTCCGTCCCCAAGTGGGACAGAATTGACAATCAAAATTTGACAAAGTATAATCGAGGTAGAGGTGTACTATGAATTTACGCGAAGAAACAAATTTTATGCTAAAGAAATATAATTTAAAAGCAAATAAAAAATTAGGTCAAAATTTCCTTATAAACGAAGGGATTGTTGAAGAAATCGTTGAAAAAGCGGAAGTTTCAAAAGATGATTTAATAATAGAAATAGGACCTGGACTTGGAACTCTTACAGCAAAGCTTGCAGATTCTGCAAAAAAAGTAATTGCAGTAGAGCTTGATGACAACATGATCCCGGTTTTAAATGAAAGATTTGCTTTATATGATAATGTCGAAATAATACATAACGATATATTAAAAACAGATATAAATGAGTTAATACAAGGTGAAGAGCATGTAAAAATTGTTGCGAATTTGCCTTATTACATTACAACACCAATCGTTATGAAATTACTTGAAGATAAATTAAATATTGAATCAATAACTGTTATGGTGCAAAAAGAAGTTGGTGAAAGATTTTGTTCTACACCAAATGGCAAGGAATATGGTGCAATTACAGTTAGTATAAATTATTATACAGAGCCTAAAATTGTTATTGATGTACCAAAAGATAATTTTATGCCAGAACCTGAAGTTGATTCATGTGTAGTTAATTTAAAACTTAGAAAAGAACACATTGAATTAAAAGATGAGAAAAAGTTTTTTAAAGTTATAAAAGCTGCGTTTTCTCAGAGAAGAAAAAACTTAGGAAATTCATTACAAGCAGTTGCTAAAGACAAAGAACAAATCAAGAAGATGCTTGAAGAGCTTGAAATTGATATTAATAAAAGAGCTGAAAATCTTTCTTTAGAAGATTTTGCAAGGATATCTAATTGGTTATAGGAGGAATGAAAAATGCTTAATACAAAGTATGTCGTTATAATCGAAGACAATGAAGAAGTTTGGGAAATGTCAAAAAGAATATTTGCCAAAGAGAGTAAATATCAAATTGTTCAAGTTGATTCAAGTATAAAATCTATAAAAGATGCTATGCTTACGGTACCAGACTTAGTTATTATAAACGAAGATAGCTTAGAACATATTGATCCGATTGATTTAATTGCATTTTTTAGAAGAACAACAGAACATGCAATTACACCAATAATATTAGTTTCATCAAACACAGAAAAAGAACATAAATTAGATATGCTAAAAAAAGGAATAGAGTTTTATATAAAGAAACCATTAGATGATAACTACTTTTTATTTACAATAAAAAATGTATCAAGATTAATAAGTGCGAATCGTTGTATAAGTGCCCTTACAGGATTACCTGGTAATGTTCAAATTGAAAATGAATTAAAAAGAAGAATTGCATCGCGTGGATTGTATGCAGTTTTATATATAGACTTAGATAACTTTAAAGCATATAACGATAAATACGGATTTATGAATGGTGATGAAGTTATCAAATTTACAAGTGACGTTATACAAGATTCAATCCAAAGACATGGTAAAAAAGGTGACTTTTTAGGTCATGTTGGTGGAGACGATTTTGTTGCAGTAGTAGATTACGAAAATGCTAAAAAGATTGGAAGAAATATAATAAAAGCATTTGATGAAGGAATAACCAAATACTATACAGAAGAAGATCTTGAAAAGGGTTGGATTAAGATTCCTAATAGAAAAGGAAAATTAGAAAAATATCCAATCATGACAATTACAGTAGCAGTTATAAGTAATAAACTTAAAAGATATGCAAGCATACTTGAAATTGGTGAAGATGGTGCTAGTGTTAAAAAGAAAGCCAAAGCAATACCTGGCAGTACAATGTTAGAAGATAGAAGAAAGACAAGAATAAGATCAAGATAAATTTAAAATTAAAAAGAGCTATTGAATTAAATTGTACTGAACCCAAAAAGTTGGACAGTATAAATTAGGCAACTAACATGGAATGTTCTCTGTATTTTACAGGGGACATTCCTTTTAGTTTACTCTTAATTCGTCTGTTATTATAATACTCTATATATTCAATTATTTCTTTTTCTAATTCTTCTATATTTTTATACTCTTTTTCTTTTGGATAAAACATTTCCGATTTTAATATTCCAAAGAAATTTTCTGCACAACCATTATCTAAACAATTCCCTTTTCTAGACATACTTTGTCTAATCCCTTTTTCTTTTAACATTGCTTGATATTGTTTCATTTGATATTGCCATCCTTGATCAGAATGTAATATTAAATTTGTATTATCTGGTACTTTATTAAATGCCTTTTCAAGCATATCTACGACTTGATTAAACACAGGATGTCTTGATAAATTAAAGCTTACAACTTCGCCATTGAATAAATCTATTATTGGAGATAAATAAAGTTTTTCGTCGTTTACTTTAAATTCTGTTACATCTGTAGCCCATTTTTCATTTGGATTATCTGCGTTAAAATCTCTATTTAATAAGTTATCTGCAATTTTTCCTATTGTTCCTTTATATGATACATATTTTCTTTTAGGTCTTTGAATACTTTTCAAACCTAGGATTCTCATAAGTCTTGCTACTGTTTTGTGATTAATCTTATATCTACGATTTTTTAATTCTAAAGTAATTCTTCTATATCCATATCTTCCTTTATTTTCGTGAAATATTGATAAAATTTCATCTTTTATTACTGCGTATTTATCTTCTTTTTTTAAATTATTTAGGTAGTAGTAAAAAGTACTACGTGGTATTTCGGCTAATTTTAGTAGTTCTTTCAAGCTATATTTCTGCCTTAATTCGTTAACAACAATTACTTTTTCTTGTTCTCTCGCTTGATTCTTCCCTGAACTAAGGCATTTAATTTTTTTAAGTATTCGTTCTCCATACGAAGACGTTGTACTTCTTTTAATAAATCTTCATTTTCATTAATGTTTTTCTTATTCTTTTTTGAACTCATTTTTCTTGGTCTTCCACGTTGCTGTAAATACAGTGCTTGTGGCCCTTCTTCATAATATATGCGTTCCCATTTTAAAATTGTACTTGCTCCAGCTAATCTAAAATGATTTGCTGTTTCAGTTGCTGATAAATGGTTTTCACGCATATATTCTATAACATTTTGCTTGTATTTTCCATCATAACTTGATATTTGTTGCTTAAGTATTCCTTCAACTCCATACATTTTATATCGTTCAACCCATCGTCTTATTTGTGTAAAAGATGGAATATTAAATTTTTTGCAACATTCTGGATAACTATGATGTTCTTCAAGATAATATTTTATTACTTGTAATTTAAATTCATTTGAATACTTTGACATAAAAATGAACCCTCCTTGTTAAACTTTTTTGTCTAACAATTTGGGTTCACTTCAGAATTAAATTCTAGCTCTTTTTTGTATGTAAATGCAAAAAAACTGTCGTGAATTGCACGGTGCAATAAAAGCAAACTCTGTCGCTGAATTGCTCCGAGTATGACTGCTGTGTAGCTATGTCAGAATTTATATCAGGAACAGAAGAGGCCTTCGTAATGAAAATGAACGAAAGAGCAAAAGAACTTGGTATGAATGATACAACTTTTAAAAATTGTCATGGTATTGATGAAGATGGTCATT
>CAZEVD010000017.1:0-33673 GCA_964515475.1 uncultured Eubacteriales bacterium | reverse complement strand
TAATTTTTGTATAGAAAAAAGCGCTTACTTGACGTAAACGCTTCTTTTTTTATTTGTTTCTAGTTTGTAATAGATAAATATAAAAAAGATGCATTCAACTATTGCTGTAGTTAATAGTTGTAAAACTTCTAACTTAACGTTCGAAACGGAAGGCAATATGTTTAATTATGCATCTGCGTCTAAGTATAACTTCCTATTTTATTAATGTCAACTTCATATTAATTTTGAATTGTAAATTATTTGTCTATATGCTAACATTTTAATTGAGGGGGGTTTTTATGAATAAAAAAAATCAAAAGTTTTTGGAATGCAAGCTTTCGGAGTTAGTAGATAAAGGTATTATTTCTACTGATCAATTTGCATATGCAAAGGATTATTTTGCAAATTCTAAGGGTTCTAATAAAAACATTATTACTATTCTTAGTGCGATTGGTACTTTGCTTATGACACTTAGTATCATCACGTTATTTGCTATGAATTGGGGAGATATTTCAAAAGAAATAAAAGTAGTTGTTTCATTCTTGCCACTTGTGTTAACAGCAGTAATGTTATTTTTTACTATTAAGAATGAAGACAAAAAATTAGGATTATATACTAGTATTGTTGCACCAATTACGATTATAGCAACAAATTCGTTATTGTCACAAGTGTTTCATATTCAAACAGAGATTTATGAAATGTTTTTTGGATGTATGGTGATGTTCTTGCCAATTGCATTTATATTACGTAATTATTTATCTATTCTTGTTTATGGTACATGTACTGTTATTTATGCTTTGGGAGCTATCGGTGATCCTGGAATAATGTTAAATGCGTGTTTACTTGCAATTCCACTTATTGTATATAATGTTATTAATTACAGAATGGACAAAGAAAATGGTAAAAATTCTTTAATGTGGGTGTTTAATATTATTTTATTTACACTGTTAATTATAAAATGGAAACTTCTTAGAGGGGAATCTATATTTATTTATGTGTATATGATTTATTTAATTACTAAATTATTGTTTAATGAGGATAATTGGTTAAATAGATTTCTTAGAAATATATTTGTTATGTTTTTAATTTGTTCTTGTATAACACGTTGGATGGTTGCTTACGCAGAATATGTTACTTTTGGATGGGATATGTTAGTGTTTTCGCTTGTAACAGCAAGTTGTGTATATTTTACAAAAATATATAGAGATGTTAAAGAAATACTCTTACTTGTATTTCTTGGTTTAATACAATTTACAATGATGCCATCGGAGTCGTTATTTATTTTTGTAAATGTGCTAGCTATTATTTATGGTATATATAAGATTGTTAGTGGTAATAGAGAAGCTTCATATAAGGAAATGAAACAAGGTATTGCAATGATATTACTTTTGATTATGTTTAGATTTGTAAATGCAGATTTAGATTTTATGACAAAGAGTGTAATGTTTTTAATTGCAGGCGCAGGCTTTTTAATAGGGGCTAATATTTTAAAAAAGAGAATAGGAGGTAGTAAAGATGAATAATTTTAGTACGAGAAAATTGTTGATTTATATAGTTGCTATTGTAGTTCTTTTTGCTGTTCCTATTGCTATTGTGGTTATCAATACAGATACTTTAAAAGATGGTAATGAATTCTTGTTTAAGGTTGCTGCATTTGATCCAACTGACATGTTTAGAGGAAATTATTTAAGTATTAATTTTGATGAAGAGCGCGCGGAAATTGCATTTGAATTAGATGAGGAAGATAAACATTATTCTAGAAATAAAATGTATGTAACTATAGAAAAGAATAAAGAAGGTTTTGCATATTTTGATAAAGCATATTTGGAAGAACCAAAAGAAACACAAGATTATTACGAGACAGAGGGCTACTATTGGAGTAATTCTGATCAAGTGAGAATTAATACGCCTACAAGATATTATATGAATGAAGACAAGTCTCAATTAGCTGAAGATCTGTATGCTCAAAATATTAACAACACATACGTTAAAGTTAGAGTGAAAAATGGAACAATGGTTATCGTTGGCGTTTATATAGGTGATGTGTTAATTGATACTATGGATGAAAAAGATTTGAAGTATGATTACTAATAAAGTGTTTTGTGATTTATAATTGAAATTTTTGATTGTTTAACTTTGCCCAAATCTTGTATAAAGTTTTGGGCAAAAAGTTTTTGTTGTGTAATAAATTATAAATTTTGAATTAGGGATGGATGATAATGTTTTCGTTTTTTAGAGGAGAAAACAAAAAGGTTTCGATAGTTGTTATTGTTTATAATCGTGTTAGCTATATTAAAGCTTGCTTAGATTCAATACTTTCACAGTCTATAGTTAAAGAAATAATTTGTATAGACGATTTTTCTACTGATGGGACATATGAAATTCTTGAAGAGTATGCTTTGAAGTATAGCGAGATAAAACTGTATAGAAACAGTGAAAATAAAGGAACTGTTATTTCAAGATACAGAGGTCTTTCGCATTGTACTGGTGAATATATGCTTTTTGTGGATTCTGATGATATTCTATTACCAGATACGTTAGATAAAATTTACGATGAAGCTGTTTTTAGTAAAGCAGATATATTAGAATTTAGTGCGGAAACAGATGGTAAAGATTCGTTTAAGAAATTGTTGGATAGGCCGAATTCAAAAATAACATCTAATATATTAGAAGCATATATGAAAAATAAAATAACAAATCAAATTTGGAATAAGTTAATTTCTAAAAAGGTATACAAGAAAACTTTAAAGAAGCTAAATTCTGATTTGAAGCAAGCTAATTATGCGGATGTAGTATATTTTTTATATAACTTTTTTTCAAATGCAGAAAATGTTGTAACTACTAAGTCTAAAGGATATTTTTATTATGATAATACGGGAATGACTGCAACTATGAGTTGGCTTGAAAAATATAAAGAGTATTGTTCATTTGCACCAACATATAGAGAGCTTTTAGAAGTTTACGGTCATTCTGTGAATATTAAGAATATTTGGAATGGACTATGTAATCAAGCTATTTGGGCGTATCTACACTTGACTCCAGATGAACAAAAGCAATATAAAAGTATGCTATATGAGATTATGAGTGAAGAAGGGGCTGAGTTATTGATTGCTGGTCATATTGCTCAGCAAGAAGCTGAAAAGTCAGATGATAATTCTTAGTTGTTTTGGTTACTATTCATAAAACAAATTCTGATTTTTAGCTTTTCTTCACTCAGGGGAACTAGGTAAATGAGTTTTGTGTAGATTATTGTTTCAAACACTTGTAACAAGTGAAGTTGAGGAAACGTTATTACAAAGATTGACAGCTGGAAAAATTTGTGTTATAATAAATTTGCGTTGATGGAGAAAAGTACCTGTGATGGTCATATCAGTGAGCTGGGTATAGTGTGAACCAGTTATGAAGGCACAGTGAAAGAACACTCTGGAGCAAATCACCGAAAGGAGTTATCTGAGTAGACTGATTCGGTTTGCAACCCGTTATCATGTTGCTATGCTTGGTTGAGCAGAAAAAGAGATTACTAAGAATTTTAAGTTGAAATATAACTTTAGTAATAAAATGAGGTGGCACCGCGGATACCCGTATTCGTCCTTATATCTAGGGATGATGCGGGTATCTTTTTATATGCAAATTTTTAAAATTTCTATTGGAACAAGATAAGTTTTGGAAATAAGATGAATTCAGGTTGTTGGAGATAATACCAAACTTGAGTTGCTGAATGTAGCAAAAAAGAATGCTTATATGAAAATGACTAAGCTATGGATTTGAAATGTTTGTAAAAAAAGATTGTTTTAAAAGATATACCCCAATCTTTTGAAACCTCCTAGGCTAAACCAAATTTTATTATTGAAAGGAAAGATAAATATGAGAAAGAACATTTATCGTACACACCAATGTAAAGACTTAGATGTCACTAGGGTTGGTGAAGAAGTTGTGATTTCGGGATGGATTGAAAGTATCAGAGATCACGGAGGAGTTTTATTTTTAGACCTAAGAGATAACACTGAAGTTATTCAGGTTGTAAGTAACGATGATAGTATTTTTAAAGGTTTAACTAGAGAAAGTGTTATTAGAGTTTCTGGTACTATTAGAAAAAGAGATGAAGAAACTTTTAGCGACAAGATTGCTACTGGTGAAATTGAACTTTTAGTAAGTAAGTTGGATGTATTAGGAAAATCTAAGAGTGAGCTTCCATTTGAAATTATGAGTTCAAAAGCTACCAAAGAAGATGTTAGATTAAAATATCGTTATTTAGACATGAGAAACAAAAAGGTAAAAAGCAACATTATGCTTAGAGCTGAAATTTTACATTTTATTAGAAACAAGATGTATGATTTAGATTTTACAGAAGTTCAAACACCAATTCTTACAGCTTCAAGCCCAGAAGGCGCAAGGGATTTCGTAGTTCCATCTAGATTATTTAAAGGTAAGTTTTTTGCGTTACCACAAGCACCTCAAATTTATAAAGAGTTATTAATGGTTGGCGGTTTTGAAAAGTATTTCCAAATTGCACCTTGTTTTAGAGATGAAGATGCAAGAGCAGACAGAACTTTAGAGTTTTATCAACTTGATTTAGAGATGGCTTATGTTGAAGAAGATGAAGTTTTGGAATTGGGTGAAGATATTTTCTATGATATATTTACTAAGTTTTCTACAAAGAAAGTTTCACCAAAACCTTTTAGAAGAATTGCTTATAGAGATGCTATGGAAATGTACGGTACAGATAAACCTGATTTAAGAATTCCATTGGTTATTAAAGATGCTTCTGAAGTTTTAAAAGATACAAGTTTTGGTCCATTTAAAAAAGCTGCAATTAAAGTTATTGTTGTTGATGATATTGGCACCAAACCAAACTCTTGGTTCAACGAAATCGTTGATTATGCTACAAGCATTGGTATGCCTGGTATTGGATATGTAACTTTGATGGAAGATGGTTCTTTAAAAGGTCCTATTGATAAATTCTTAACTGATGAAGAAAGAGCAAGTTTGATTAAAGAGTTTGGAATGAAGAAAGATTCTGTAATGTTCTTTATAGCAAACAGAAGTTTGAAGATTGCTCAAAAATTTGCAGGACAAATTAGAATTGAACTTGGTAGAAAATGTGGAATGATTGATCCTGATAGATTAGAGCTTTGTATTATTCATGATTTTCCAATGTTTGAGTATGATGAAGCAACTAAGAAATATGATTTTTGTCACAACCCATTTAGTATGCCTCATGGCGGTATTAAAGATTATGAAGAAAAGAGTCCAGATGAAATTTTAGCGTATCAATATGATTTCGTGTGCAACGGAAACGAGATGGCTTCTGGTGCTATTAGAAACCATGATTTAGATAGTTTAGCTAAAGGTTTTGAAATTGTTGGATATACTCGTGAAGAGGTTGAAGAAAAATTTAAATCTATATTTACAGCGTTCCAATATGGTTGTCCTCCTCATGGTGGTATGGCTCCTGGTATTGATAGAATTATAATGTTAATTCAAGATGAACCAAACCTAAGAGAAGTGCAAGCGTTCCCAACAAGTGCAAGTGGTCAAGATTTAATGATGGGATCACCTAGCGAGTTAACTAAGAAACAGTTAGATGAATTAGGATTAATAATTAAGAAGGAGAAATGCGATGAGTAAGTTTACGAAGGAATTAGTTGACTTCTACGCAGATAGACTTCTTATAGGACTAACTGCGGAAGAAAATAAAATGGTTTTGGAAGATTTTGAAGAGATTGATAGACAAATAGATTTGATTAACGCGATACCAAATATAAAAAGTGTTGAACCTATGACTCATACTTTAGATGAATTTGTTTTTGAACTTCGAGAAGATATTGCAGAAGAATCTGTAACTCATGAAGAAATATTATCTAACTGTGATGACCATGATGAGTATAGCGTTATCGTGCCAAAGGTGGTGGGATAATGGGATACATGGAAAAAGATTTAAAAACAATACACGAAGCTTTGAAAAGTGGTGCAGTTACTAGTAAAGAACTAGTAGCTGAATCACTTGAAAAAGCACATGAAATACAAAGTGAACTTAATCCTTTTGTTACTATAATGGACGATGCAAAAGAATGTGAAATTACAGAAAATATTTTATCTGGTATTCCTTATGGTATAAAAGATAATTTTTCAACAAAAGGAATTTTATCGACAGGTTCTTCTAATTCATTAAAGGATTATGTGCCATTTTTTGATGCAAAAAGTATAGAAAAATTAGATACTATTGGTGCTGTAAAAATAGGAAAAACAGTTATGGACGAATTCGGCATGGGTGGTACAGGAACTACTGGACATACTGGAATAGTAAAAAATCCTTGGGATAAAGAAAGAATGTGTGCAGGTTCTTCTTCTGGTAGTGCTTGTGCAGTAGCTGCAGGAGTTGTGCCATATGCTTTAGGTACAGATACTGGAGATTCGATTAGAAAGCCAGCCGCATATTGCGGAATTGTAGGATACAAGCCGACTTATGGAATGATTTCAAGATATGGTGTATTTCCATTTGCATCTAGCTTGGATCATGTTGGAGTACTTTCTAGAACAGTAGAAGATGCTGCGATTGTTGTAGATAATATGAAAGGTTTGGACCCTAACGATATGACATCTTGGGATTCAAAACATATAAATTTAGAAGCAGCAATTGGTAAAGATATCAAAGGTAAAAAAGTTTGTTATATAAAAGAGCTTTGCAATATTGAAAATTATCCAAATGCATCTGAAGAATTAAAACTTCATTTGGAAAACTTCAAAAAGACATTAAAAATTATTGAAGAATTAGGTATAGATGTTGTAGAAGAAAGCGTGGATAGGACGCTTTTAAACGCCTCATATAGTACTTATTTAGTGATTTATTCAGCTGAAGCTACAAGTAACATGAGTAACTTAACAGGCTTTATTTTTGGGCCTCGTGGTGAAGGTGAAAATTATATTGAGATGATGAAAAATCACAGAACTTTAGGTTTTTCACCGCTTATAAAAAGAAGATTTGTAATTGGTTCTTATGTGTTACAAAAAGAAAATAAAGAAAGATATTTTACTAACGCACAAAGGGTTCGTAGATTACTAGTTGATACCTGGAAAGAGTTGTATAAAAAATACGATGCGGTGGTGTTACCTGTTGGTATTGGTCCTGCTAAAAGATTTGATGATAATACTAAATATGATGATAATACTGTTGCTTTGGATGAACACTTACAAATCGGTAATTATGGAGGTTTTCCATCTATTACAATCCCTAGTGGATTTGTAAATAATTTGCCTGTAGGAATTAACTTTACTGGAAATTGTTATGATGATGAAAATGTATTAAGCATAGCTTATGCATTAGAAAGTAAGTTACCTTACAAAAATCAAATAGCAAAGGAGGTAAAGTAATGGGAAAATATAAACCTGTTATTGGTCTTGAAATGCATTGTGAATTAAAATCAAATTCAAAAGTATTTTCAAGTGCTAAAAATGCGTATTCAGAAATTCCTAATAGTAATATAAAACCTGTTGATATGGCTTTTCCAGGTACACTTCCAGTAGTTAATAAAAAGTGTATTAAAGATGCTATAAAAATGGCGATGGTTTTAAATTGTAAGGTACCTAAGTATATGTATTTTGATAGAAAAAATTATTATTATCCAGATTTGCCAAAAGGATATCAAATTACACAATTTGACTCACCAGTAGGAGTAGATGGATTAATTGAAATTGAATGTGGAGATAGAATTATTCCTGTTAGAATTCATGACATTCATCTTGAAGAGGATGCTGCTTCTATGGACCATTTATATGATTCTTCTGCTATTGATTATAATAGAGCTGGAGTTCCATTATTAGAACTTGTTACGGAGCCTTGTTTACATTCAGCTGAAGAAGCGGTAGCTTTCTTAGATTTTATGAGACATGCTTATAAATATTGTGATGTTGCTGAAGCAGACATAAAAAAAGGTCAAGTAAGATGTGATGTAAATATTTCTATAATGGATGAAGATGCAACAGAATTAGGAACAAGAGTAGAAATTAAAAATGTTAATTCTTTTGTAAACGTTGCAACCGCAATTAATTATGAGATTCAAAGACAAATAGATTTAAAAGAAGCTGGACGATATGATGAAGTAGAACAAGAAACTCGTAGATTTGATGAAGAGTCTGGAACAACTATTAGAATGCGTTCTAAAGCGGATGCGATAGATTATAAATATTTTGTTGATCCAAACTTACCTAAATATAGAATTAGCGAAGAATGGATTAATGAAATCAGAAAAGAAATTCCACGATTAAAACATGAACGTAAAGAGGAATATTTAACAAAGTATGGACTAAGTGATTATGATGCTAGTTTATTAGTAAAGGAAAAAGAAATTTCAGATTATTTTGAAGAATGTGTCAGATTAGGTTTGGATGCTAAAGAAGCTTGTAACTGGATCAATGTAAATATTGGTGCTTATATGAATAAATATGAAGTGGAGTTAAAAGATATTTATTTAACTCCAGAGATGCTTAAATTTATTGTAGATAATATAAAGAATGGAACAATATCTTCAAAGCAAGCAAAAGAAGTTTTCTTAAAAGTAATTGAAGAAAAGAAAGAACCACAAAACTACATAAGTAAAGAAAATGCACAAATTTCCGATGAATCTGAATTAGAGAAAGTCATTGATGAAATTATTGCAAATAATCAAAGTCAAGTAGAAGAATATAAAAGTGGAAAAGATAAAGTATTTGATTATTTTGTGGGACAAGTAATGAAAAACACTAGAGGAAAAGCAAATCCTAATGTTACTAAAGAATTGCTTCATAAAAAGTTAGATTAACATGAAATTAAAATACGGATTAAATTGATAGGTATTCAATTTAATCCGTATTATTTTTTTTGAAATTATAAAATTTTTTGTATTTCATTTTCTAATACAATTTCATTTATCATACCAGTATATTCTTTTATGATTTCTCCTGATTCATTTATAAAAATAGTTCTTGGTATTGAATATATTTCATAAGCTCTTGTTGCTTTACCTAATAAATCAAAATAAATAGGGAAAGTGTAGTTATTATCTTCTACAAATTGTAAAGCTCCTTCATATGTCTCAGAAATACCATCTGTTAAATTTATCATCAAAAATTCTACATCACCACTATAATTTTCATAAGCATTTTGAAAGTCTGGAAGCTCTGTACGGCAAGGATTGCACCAAGTTGTCCATGCATTAATTACAATTGGTTTACCTAAAAAATCGGAAAGCTTTACAGATTTTTTATTGCTATCAAAAATTTCAAAATCTGTTGCTTGTTCGAAAGTTGTTGATGAAATTTCTTCTTGTTGATTTTGTAATTCATCTTGAATGATAGGATCTGCTGTTAAAGTTTTATAAGTAAAGAAAACAACAATCATAAATGCAATACATGCAATTAGCCATAGTGTAAATTTTAAATATTTATTCATATAAATTTCCTCCTAAGCAAAAGAATATAAAAATTTATTCATAACTCCAAACATCATAAGTATACCAATTATTATTAAAAATAGTCCGCATACTATATTTATTATTTTATAGTTTTTCTTTATAAAGGTAAAGAGAGAATTTAGTTTATGAATAAGTAATGCTGATAGAATTATTGGTATGCCTAAACCTAAAGAATAGAGCAAAAGCAGTAAGGTTCCTTTTAGCATTGTTCCTGATACAGATGCCATCATTAAAGCAGAACCTAAGAAAGCTCCTACACATGGTGTTAAATTTATTGAAAATATTATTCCAAATAAAAATGCTGAAAGTACGCCGTTTACTTTTGTAGCTTTTTTATTTTTTGTTTTAAAAATGTTAATATGTATAAGATCAAGATAGTTTAATCCGAAAAGTATAACTATGATTCCACAGATTATATTTACTATTGTTTGGTGATTTCTAAGTAGACTACCAAAAGTACCTGCGAATATTCCTAGTAAGCAAAAAATTAAAGTGAATCCTAATACAAATGCAATTGAATTAACTAAAGTATTTCTTTTTTTGTTTGCGTCTCCTGCAAAATATGAAAGGTATATAGGAATCATTGGTAGCATGCAAGGAGATATAAAAGAAATGATTCCTTCTAGAAATGTTATCAAATAAATCAAAATGGTTTCACATCCTTTTAAGTTAAATAATAAATTTTAAATTATTATATCACTTATTAAATAAAAAATAAAAAAACTTGTAAATAGCAATAAATAGGCATTTATAGATTGAAAAAATTATGTAAAGTGTGATATAATATATGTGTTCAATTACATTTATTGTGATACTCTTTAAACACCTTGGGAGATGCAACATGAATGTAAAATAATTTTAAGGAGGAACAAAAAAGGAAGCTAAAGGTGAGTATATCAAGATGACTTATAGGAGAAAACCTAATGAACGAAAAATTATTCAAGTCAAACCACAAAGCTGCTCTTGCGGCAACAATCAGTGATCGCATAGGTCACATCATCGCGACCGAGAATGTGCATACCGACGAATCTGGCTGGTTTTATTACATTCCGGCCAACAGCCTTAAGGCTAAGCACCCGCTGATTATGAATCACTACCGTGGTCCGTTGTTTGTAGTGATTCCGCTTCAGGATATGAAGGAAATCGAGAACGAGAAGATTACTGTTCCCGAGTATATCGATACTGCTATTTGGAGCTACGGATATTTTTGGGGTGGTGGTGCTCTGCTTTCCGGTGTTTACTGGCAGATTCTTGAAGGTGGTAAGCCTGGTATCAACGATAAGGCAAAAATCGAAAGGTATCTTACCATTCTTGCATGTCGTACACATAAGCGTTCCAGCGGCTATATGCCTACTGAACAGCGTTGCGCCAACTGCAAAGTTGAAAGCTGTCCTTTCAGCAAGTACATCGAAAAGAACTACGATGCTGATTGGAAAAATGAAGTACAGGAGTATGATGCCCGTGTTGAGCTATATAAGTCCATTAGCCGTCGTAGCAAAGAACAGTTTGGTCTTGATGTTGTAAGTATTTTGCCACATGATGGTGAAGAACATGTTATGAAGCTTTATGCTGGCATTGAACCTGGAACTGTGGAAGTTCGAGTAGCCCAGTCTTTGCTCGCAGATTTATTGTATCATCCGGCAATGTACGATGTTGATATAGTGGCAGATGATTTAGATATTGAAGCAGCAATCAAGTGGCATTATGACAACAATGGCAGAATGATTAACGATCAGTACAAAGCTTTGAAACCTAATGATGATGTTCCGGTGGATGTTGGAGCTCTTTACGAATTTTGGAGTCTTGATCAGCGTTTTGATTGGTTTGCAACGAAGCAACAGGAAGAGAATGATTTTGAAATAGAATGCGAAGAGGAAGAAGATGATGACACTTTTGAAAGCATCTGGGATAAAATAATGAATTTCTTCAAAAATCTGTTTGCGTGACCAACAATAAAGTCGCGTTGATAAAGCATATTTAGCAAAATCCTTTGCCGGGGAAGTCGTTTTAGACTTCCTCGGTTTTTTATATCGAAGACGAAAACCACCAAATCTAGAAACTAGTTTTGGTGGTTTGTTTGGTTATTTCAATAATTTGTTAAGTATGAAATTAGCTTGGTAGTTACCTATGATAATTTGTCTGGCTTAAAATTTGTTATTCGTTTGAGAGAATTTCAGTAAATCTTTTACTGAGTTTTGCGACCGGATGAGCACATTCTGCGTTTTCTGTAAGGTTAATCAAGAGATTTCTTGCAACTTCGATTGCGTAGGTAGTGTATTGTTCGAGCTCAGGATCGTTCAAAAGAGTATCGAAGGGCAACAAGCTTACGCAGGTCTTTGCTACGGTGTCATTTTCAGCTCCATATTTCCAACCTTCTTCAAGCATTTCGCGCGCCCAGGTGTTGTGGACTTGCTTTGCAATTGTGTAAAGAAGAGCGCCAACTTCCAGATTGACATTTTTGTGTGCGTTAATGTAGAGTTTGCGTGCGATGTCGGTACATGCCATCCAAAGATCCTGAGAAGAAGCATCTAATTCTTCGAATTCGGTGACTTCAGGATCGGTGAGCGGCCCGGCATCAGGATTGTCATTGTACGATTCACCGTAGGTGTAGCCGAGAGCTCGTTGAGATGCCAAGAAATCTGCATGCAGTTCTGCTGCTTGGTCGAAGGCTAAATCGGTGAATTCGGGCTTGATTTCAGCTAGTTTGGAGTTGCCGAAGAGCCGTACTTCATAGAGTTTTGCTGTTTTTTCACGTGTGTCAGACATTCTTTTTTCCTCCTAAATTCAGGTTCAAAATTTATATAACTCGATATTTAAGTTACAGCAAGCATTATAACGTGTTTTTATAGAATTTGCAATGTAATAATATGTAAACTCGCGGATGGGAATAAAAATTTATTGAGAATGGTATGAAGGATGTGATATATTCTCCTTGTGAAAGGAGTGGGTTTTATGAAAGTGTTTAACAAACTTGTAAGAGACAAAATACCGGCAGTTATTGAAGCAAATGGCGAACAAGCAAAGACAAGAATATTAACTGATGATGAATATAGAGCCGAATTAAATAAAAAGCTTCTTGAGGAAGTTGCTGAATATTCTGCAGATAATAATGTGGAAGAATTGGCAGATATTGTGGAAGTAGTTTATGGTATATTGAATTCTATGGGAATTTCAATTGAGGAATTTGAAATTATTAGAAAAGCAAAAGTTGATAAACGTGGTGCGTTTCAAGAAAGAATTTTTTTGGAAGAAACAAAATAACAGACAAAGAAAAAGGCCTACCAGTTGTTTTAATTGGTAGGTCTTTTGAAATTTATATTTCATCTTTATCCTTGTTTAATTCTTTATCAATGGTTTTTGCATTTTCGTCGATGAAGCTTACAAGAGCTTCTAATGAAATTTGTCTTTTTCCAAATGCTTGATTTGAAAATTGAGCATCATTTTTTCCGTCTAATAAAAATTGAAATTCATTGTCACTTAAAGCATCTAGTATGATTGTAGGAATTCCTTTTGCTTTAAAATCTTTTTTCTTTAATATATCTAACACTTGTTTTATTCTTCTCATTTGTTGTTTTGATAATTGTGGCATAGATTCATCTAGTCCAGATTTTGTATATTCAATAAATTCTTTTTTATTCATATAAAAAGCCTCCTTTGCTTGTTTACATATTACTATTATAGCACAATATATCCACTTTTTGTATCTTTTTTAGCCTAATATGTGGTAAAATATTCGATGTAAAAAGGTTAAAAATACATTGTTTTAGGAGGTTTTTTGATTATGGAATTATTATTTAATGTTGAAGGTATGATGTGCGGTGGATGTGAAAATAGAGTAAAAACAGCATTAAATCAAATTGAAGGTGTTAAAGAAGTAATTGCAAATCATGAAAATGGTACAGTAGTAGTTACTTTAGAAAATGAAATTGATAGAGAAATTTTAATTGAAGCAATTGAAAATCTTGGTTTTGAAGTAAAGGAAGATTAATTATGAAAAATATAATTTTGTCTATTGAAGGAATGACTTGTAGTGCTTGTTCAAATGGTCTCGAGAAATTTTTAAATAAACAAAATGGTGTCATAAATGCAAGTGTTAATCTTGTTATGGCAAATGCTACTATAGATTTTGATGAAAAAATATTAAATATAGAAAAGCTTGAAAAGTTTGTAAAACAAGCAGGCTTTACAAGCAAGGGAATATATAAAGAATTTAAAATTGAAAAAAAGTCTAAAAAGGAAAAAATGTTATTTATAGTTTTTTCTTTTTTGGCTGTAGTGCTTATGTATGTTTCGATGGGACATATGATAGGTATGCCAATGTTAGATTTTTATAATCCTCATATTAATCCTATTAATTATACGGTAATTTTATTTGTTTTTTCTTGTTTATTTTTATTATATGGTTTCGATATTTTGAAGAATGGTTATAAGAATTTGATTCATTTGATTCCGAACATGGATACATTAGTTGGGATTGGTGTGATTAGTAGTTTCCTATATAGCCTTTTTGGAATGTATAAAATTTTAAATGGGGATCATTCTTACACGATGAATCTATATTTTGAATCTACAGCCATAGTTATTTATTTTATAAAATTGGGTAGATATCTAGATGGTTTAAGTAAGGATAAAACGAAAGAAGCTATACAAAAATTAGTTGAGATTACGCCAAATCAGGCAACAATTGAGGTTAAAGGTGAAGAGAAAATTGTTACTTTAGATGAAATAAAAAAAGGCAACATTTTAATTAGTAGACCTGGTGAAAAAATTGCCGTTGATGGTGAAATAATAGAAGGAAAATCTTATTTAGATGAAGCATTTATAACTGGCGAAAGCAAGCCTGTCGAAAAAACTATAGGAGATAAAGTAGTTGCAGGAAGTTTAAATTATAATGGTTATATAAAATATAAAGCAGAAAGAATTGGTAGAGATTCGACCGTCTCAGAAATTGTAAGATTAGTAATCGAAGCAAGTAACACAAAAGCTCCGATTGCAAAAATTGCAGATAAGATTTCTGGATATTTTGTACCTGTTGTAATTTTGATTGCACTTGTTACTTTCGTTGTATATTTAATTTATGGCTTTGAATTTAATGTTGCGTTAGAAACTTTTATTACAATTTTAGTTATTGCATGTCCTTGTAGTTTGGGATTAGCAACGCCTTTGGCGATTGTTGTTAGTGAAGGAGTTTGTGTAAATAATGGTATTTTGGTAAAAAAGAGTGAAGTGTTAGAAAATGCTTCAAAAGTAGACACAATTGTTTTTGACAAAACGGGAACTTTGACTTATGGAAAACTTAAGGTTGCTAATATATTAAAATATGCAAATGAAATCTCAAAAGAAAAGATTATGCAACACGTTGGAAGTATTGAAGCTATGTCTAGTCATCCGATTGCCCAAGCTTTTGTTGACTATATGAATGAAAATAAAATAGAAAAATTAAATGTTGCTGAATTTGAGAATGTGTCTGGATTTGGAATTATAGGAAAAATAAATGACGAAAAATTTTTTGTAGGTAATAATAAATTGCTTGAAAAATACAATGTTTTAAATCAACATAGCGAAGATGAAGAAATTCTTGCAAAAGAAGGTAATAGTATTGTTTATTTTGCTAACGAAAAAGAGGTTATTGCTTTAATAGGTGTTAATGATATAGTAAGGGATAATGCTAAAGTTGTAATTAAAGAGTTTATAAATAAAAATATTAAAACTATTGTACTGACCGGTGATAACAAAAAAACTGCAGAAAAAATTGCTGGAGAACTTGGTATTACTGAAGTTATAGCGGATGTGCTTCCTTCACAAAAAGTTGGAAAAATAAAAGATTTGAAAGAAAAAAATAATTTTGTTATGATGTGTGGCGATGGAATAAATGATAGTCCTGCTTTAGCGACAGCGGATATAGGTGTAAGTATGAAAAGTGGTACTGATATAGCAATGGATTCTTCAGATGTCATACTTACAAAAAATGATTTAAATTCTATTTTAAAATTAATTAATATAAGCAATAAGACTATAAAAAATATTAAACAAAATTTGTTTTGGGCATTCTTTTATAATTTATTAATGATACCTATAGCAATGGGAGTATTAAAACCATTTGGTATATCAATAAACCCAATGATTGCAAGCTTAGCGATGGTATTTAGTAGTATAACAGTTATAGTTAATGCTTTGAGATTAAGAAGAATGTAAAATTATACATGGGAGATTTTTATGAATGAATTTCAAGAGATGATAAAAGGTATTTGCGATAATAAAAATATATCTATTGAACTTTTATCTAAAGATTGGATTATGAAATTAACTAAAGGTGATAAAGTTAAATATATTTTAGGTTGCAGATTTCCTTTTAATAATCAAAATACAATGATGTGTTGTAATGATAAATATGCAACTTATGAGATTATGAAAAATGCAGGTATTCCAATAATTGAACATAAACTAATGTATGATAAAAGAAAAGTTACTGAATATGAAAGTGATTTTTTATCTGATAAAGAAATAAAAGAATATTTAAAATTAAATAAAAAATTAGTTGTAAAAGATACTTTAGGTTCTGGTGGAAAAGATGTATATCTTGCTAGTACTATGACACAAGTAAAAAGTGCTTTAAAGAAAGTATTTAAATTAAATTATACAGCAGTTATTTCACCATTTATTGATATTGATTCTGAGTATAGGGTTATTTGTTTAGATGGAAATGTAGAGGTGATCTTTGAAAAAATAAGAACAACAAGTTCATGGAAGCATAATTTATCTCAAGGTGCAGAAGCAAGATTAGTAGAAGATGAAACAATAAAACAAATAATCTCAAAAATGGCTTTAAAGGCTATGGATGTAATTGATGCAAGATTTGCAAGTGTTGATATTGTTAGAAGAAAAGACGAGTATATGATAATTGAAATAAACTCTGGAGTGTATATGAATAAATTTATGGAACAAGTTTCAGATGGAAAAAATATAGGCAGAAGAGTTTATGAAAAAGCAATAGATAAAATTTTTGAATAGGATGGAAATTATGTGTAGATTTGAAGAGGAAATAAATAGATGTTTAAATTGTAAAAATAAACCTTGTCAAAATGCGTGTCCTTTAGGAAATGATATACCGAAAATTATTTCATTGATAAAAGAAGGAAAGTGTAAAGAGGCTTTTGAAGTTTTGAGTGAGACTACTGTTTTACCTGCAATATGTTCTATAATTTGTCCACATGAAAGACAATGCAGAAAAAAATGTACATTAAAATATAAAGGCGAAGCTTTAAGTGTTGGCGTGATAGAATCAAATCTTGCTAAAATGGCAATAGAAAAAAATTGGAAATTACCAATGTTTGATAATTCTTTGGTAGGAAAAAAAGTAGCTATTGTAGGTGGCGGACCTTCAGGATTGACTGTTGCAGCTTTTCTTGCAAGATATGGTGCTGATGTTTCTATTTTTGAGAAAAGAGAAAAATTAGGTGGAGTTTTAATGTATGGAATCCCAGATTTTAGACTTGATAAAACTTTACTTGAAAATACGATTAATAGATTAATTGAAGAATTAAAAATAAAAGTTTATTGTAATCATAAGTTCAATGATAATGTAAGTTATGAAGAATTATTTAATGATTATGATGCCGTATTTCTAGGCATGGGAGCAAATAAATCAAAAATGGTAAAGATGCCGGGTGATGATTTAAATGGTGTATTGGGTGGAAATGAACTATTAGAATATGATACTCATCCTGATTATAATGATAAAATTGTTTTTGTATCTGGCGGCGGAAATGTTGCAATTGATACTGCAAGAGTTATAAAAAGAAAAGGTGCAAAAAAATCAATCATTGTTTATAGAAGAAGTGAAGAGGAAATGCCAGCAGATTTAAAAGAAATTGTAGATGCAAAAGCAGATGGTGTTGAGTTTATATTTAATACTAATGTTATAAAAATATTAGGTGATGGCAGAGTTGAAAAAATTGAGTGCGTAAGGACAAAATATGATGAAAATAAAAAGTTAGTTAATATAGAAGATAGCAATTACTTTTTAGATGCCGATTATTTTGTGATGTCAATTGGATCAATCATTGATGATTCAAGTATTAAAAAAGATGTTATAGCTTTAAATGAAAATGGAAAAGTTCAAATAGATAAAAATATGAAGACAACATCATCTAAATTTTTTGCTGGTGGAAATTTAGTTTCAGATAATTCGAGTGCTGCAATGGCTGCTCGTTCCGGCAGAGATGCTGCATATAAAATAAAAGAATTTTTATTAGCATAATTTTACAAAAAGAACAATATAATATATAAGAATATATATCTTTTCTAGAAAGGAAATAAGTATGAATAAATCGACTAAAATTATAGTATGTATAATGCTCTTAAGTATTTTATCTTATATAGTTATTATGAGTTTAAAACCAACAGAAATTTTAAATGAAGAAAAAAATGAAAGTGGCGATTTTGAAAGTGGTGAAATTGTTTCTGGTGATGAAATGCAATATACGATTGAAAAATTGAGTGAAACAGAAATAGGACTAATAGCAAGTAGTGATAACACGGAAATAATTACCAAATATGTCTTTGAAAATGATGCGGTAGCAGAGGTTTATGTTATACAAGAAGTGTTTTCTGGAGATTTTGTAGAAGATATGTATGAAGCAATGAAAACAGATGAAGATATAAGTAAAATTTATGAAGATATAATCTTAGAAGAAAATGTTATAACTATGAAACTAAAACAAGATTACGTAAACATCTATTCAGGGGTTACTTATGAAAAATTATATGAAGAATTAGAGAAATCTTTAAATTTATCAGAATGACAAATGCATATATATCAACGGTTACAAAGTTTTGAATAAAAAAAGTTAAAAAAATTAAAATTCTTGTTGACAAAGAGGAGTAACAAGAGTATACTTAAAAACGTGGTGAAGATGTATCCGAGGTCACACCTGTTCCCATCCCGAACACAGAAGTTAAGCTCGAGGTAGCCGAAGATAGTAAGGGGACGCCCCTTGTGAAAATAGGAGTTTGCCACACTTTATATTCCTCTTTAGCTCAGTTGGTAGAGCGCCCGGCTGTTAACCGGTAGGTCGTAGGTTCGAGTCCTACAAGGGGAGCCAATAAAAAATATCCAGTCTTTCAAGACTGGATATTTTTTATTGTTTTTCTTATACGAATTAAACTACAAATTAATGTCTTTAGAGTAGGGCGCTCGTAGAAGCGCCCGCTGTTAACTGCTCTGAGACCGAGCGCGTCCAGTGGACGAAGCAGCGAGGGTGAAGAGTCTCAAACGCTAGCATTATAAGATTTGCGATGAGCAAAAATTGTAATGCAGAGCGTTGTAATAGCGGGGGCGTAGGTTTGAGTACTATCACAAATTTTGACTTCGCAACAGGCACAATTGAGAGTGATGGCAAGTATGCGTATGAGAAGGTTTGTTATATTTTGGCGAATGTAGAATTAAATGTAAATCTCAATAGACTAAATTGTTAAATTATGCTATCCTTAAATTAGTTAAGGATAGATAAGGAGAAGGGATTATGAATAAAAAGAATTTTTTAATTGTGTATGGTATAATCGTTGTAATTTTAATTGCAGTATCAATAATTTTTTGTGTTAAATATTTTCAACCATTAATACAATATAGTTCCTCTCAAGGAGATTATGAAATTTATCAAAATGGTACAATAAAAATTACTAATAAAAATACTAATTCATCTGTAAATAGAAAAATAGAGAACGAAGAACTAGAGATGTTAAAAGACTTAATTTACAAAAGATATGTAAATGATGAAGTGATGGGGCCTCAAGAAGGATTAATGGTTGATCAATTTTGGATTGGAACGGCATATTACAATTCTAAAATAATATCATTAAATTATAACTTTTCAGAGTCTAACAGTGAATTAATAAAATATGTAAATGAATTAATAAATAAATATAGTGAACAATAAATAAAATGGGCCAAATTGAAGTTTTGAATAAACTACAATTTTGGTCTATTTTTATGCATATACAAGCTTGCTAATTTACATAAAACGTGATATTATGACCTCGGAAATAAAAATTGTATAGTTGGGGGATGTAATATCATGACAAATAATATACGGTCTTTTCGGTTGTTTGTTCGACCGGATGAGAGAAGTAAACGGATTGCAAGAGACATAAGAGAATTAAATTCAAGGGTTTCGCTTCCGCTTCAAGAGTCAGAAGATAGCGACTTGGTGATTGCTATTGGTGGTGACGGAACATTCATTGATGCGGTGACGCTTACTGGTTTTTCGAAGGAAAAGGTGTATACAGGCATTCACACAGGTACTCTTGGTTTTATGCAGGATTTATCGGCAAATGACATTTTATCGTTGATTCAGTACGTTAACCACGAAACTGAAATTCGAACTCGCAAGGTCTATGTATCTGCAATTAAGATAGCTCTTAGAGATGGTGCTATAAAAAAGTATTTTTCTCTTAATGAAATCTTAGTTGCTGGTAAGGATTATTCGAAGATTTCCTTTGCAGAGTACATTAATGGAGAGCTTTTGCAGAGAGTTTCAGGAAATGGCATTGTAATTGCAAGCAGTGCGGGCGATACGGGGTATTCGCTTAATGCAAAAGGTGCGGTTGATTTTAGCCATAATTTCCAGCTTGTATGTACTCTTCAAACTCCGATGGTATACGCGATTCACGAGCGATTTATAAGCAATCCGATTATTTGCTCTGAAATCAAACTTGAACTCGAACCGTCGAATAATATTTGTATCGTAATTGATGGTAGACCGCGAGAAATTGATTCGAATCTGATTGAAAGTGTAGAAGTTTCTATGCTTGATGAGGCAAATTACATTAACAAATTGGACCTTACAAACTACTCTAAAGTTAGAGTTTTTAGAAACAAAATATTGGGATATGATTAAATCATATGTTGCAAAGAGTGGCGTTTAAAAGGCGTCACTCTTTTTTGATTTTTATAAAAAAATAATAGATAAAAACGTGTTTACTCTATTTATGGAAATGATATAATTATAATGAAAATTTTTATAGGGGGATGTATATATGAAAAGTTTTAAAAAGTTTTTGGCTTTGACAATTAGTCTTTTGATGATTGTGATGCCAGTATTTGCTGCAGTACCAACAATAACTGGTAGCAATCGTTATGAAAGTATTTATGGTTGGGATTATTATGAGTCACAAAGACCAAACGATGGTATTGAAGTTCAACTAAATGGTGAAATTTTAGATTTTACTGATGAATACGGAAATAAAGTTGAACCACAATTAATTAATGATAGAACTATGGTTCCAATGAGAAAAATTTTTGAAGTTTTAGGTGCAAAAGTTGAATGGTATGGAGAAACAGAGAGTATTAAAGCAACTACAGATGAATTAGAAATTGCATTACAAATTAATAACACATTAGCAACTGTAAAAAATACAAGTGGTGAAGTTAAAGAAATAACTCTTGATGTTGCTCCTGTTGTTATAAACGATAGAACATTAGTGCCAGTTAGATTTATTGCTGAAAGTTTGGAAAAAACAGTTGGTTGGGATGATTGGAATGAAACAGTAATCATCATTGATACAAGTTTTATTGAAGATACATTAAGCAAAAAAGCTCCTAATTTTTATGAATATTTTACAACAGAATTTGAAGCAGTAAAAACTTTTGATACAAATATTGAGTTGGGTGGACAAATGGCTGTTGAAGATTACGGAGAAAAAATGTCTTTAGGATTAGCTGGGGATATGGGAGTAAAACTTTCTGAAAAAGCAATGGAGTTATCTTTAAATGTTAAATTCAATGGTTCAAAAGAGATGATTGAAGCGTTAAAAGAAGAAATCGGAACAACTACAGTAAAAGCTGATATGATTTTTGATTTTGAAAATTATGCAATCTATATTAAATCGCCATTAATCAAAGGATATGAGTCTAAATGGATTAAATATGAAATGTCAGAAGATGAAAAAGCTGAAATGGCAGTTGCTTTAGAAGCTTTAAAGAATCCCCAAGGCAATGCAATGGAAGTGTTAAAAGAAACTTTAGTTAATGAGGAGAGTTTAACTACAAATTCTTATGAAGCTTTAACTCAAACTGTTGATATTATAGCTGAAATAATGAGTGATGAATATTTTAAAATTTCAGGATCTAAGAATAAAAAATATACATACACTTTAAATACCGAAAATATTTTAACTTTGATGAATAAATTTGGTGCGGATTTTTCAGTTGAAGAAATGAAAGCGATAAAAGAAATGTATGATTTAGATTTGAAAGTCGAAATGAATGCAAAGAATAATGCGCTTACAAATACAAAAGTTGTATTTGATATGGAAGCAGAAGAATATGGAACAAAAATAGAACTTGGATTTAATCTGGAAGGTAACGTAGAAAAATATAATGAAAATATAAGCGTAAAAATTCCTACATCAAATGTTGTAAACGCGGAAGATGTTGAGTTTGAACAAGAAGAGAATCAACAACTTGAAAATGCTAAATTTTCTAACTTTGTAAATAATGTTGCAGAAGTACAAGGACTTTTGACCATGGAAGCTATCACATTAAAAGGCAATGAAGGAATGAAAGGGATTGCCAGAACGGATGCTCAAATATACAACTATGTAGCAAAAGGTGCTACAGTATCAGATATAACTGGTGATAGTTGGTTGTCTAGAGCAAGTGCACAATATATGGACTGCACACAATTAAAAGAATCTGCTATGGAAGATGTTATTGATTATGCACTTCCACAAATCAAAGTTTCTACATTAAACTCAAGTAGTGTTAAATGTTCTTATTTCGTAACAAATGAAGGAGAAGTTTTTGTATGGCCTCCATATATTTATGAAAATCAATTGTGGGTAAATGGTGATACAAAATTGGAATCTGAAAACGGCCCATATACTCCTAGTTCAAAAGAAGTTTATAGTGATGGATTTACATTTGAAGTTGGAAATACAACTATAAAGGTGTCTGATATGTCTGATGCACCAACGACAGAAGCAAATGTAAGAGAATTAGTACTTACAGATGAAAAAGCGACAATTTATTATACTGATGGTACAAGTCAATCACCAGTAGGTGTTGAATCAGAAGTTTTATATAGATAAGAAGATTAAAGAGTATAAAAACCTTGCTTAAATGGCAAGGTTTTTTTGGAAAATATAACCATCATGTGTACATAAAATGTAATTATGCATAAAAAAATCTTGTTGTAAGCCTTAGAATATGGGATAATATACGCGTGGTAGGATGTTAATAATATATCTAATTACCAGTGAGGTGAATGTATGAATAAAACAAAAAGAAGAATTTTTAATACAGCTATTAAGGTGTTTTCTGAAAAGGGATACGACAATGCGAGTGTTGAAGAAATTACCGCGATAGCAGGAGTAGCAAAAGGATCTTTATATTATCATTTTTCAAAGAAAGAAGATATATTTGATTTGCTTTTAAAAGAAGGATTTGATTTACTTCAAAATAATATAGAGATAAAGACAAAAAACGCAACTACAGCATTAGAAAAAATAAAAGCAGTTATATTAATTCAAATAAAAGTAATTGTAAAATATGAAGATTTAATTAATGTAATTTTGTCACAATTTTGGGGTTCTGATCAACGTAATATGAAATGCAAAAATGCAGTGTTTGAATATATTAAAATGATAGAAAATATTGTTCAAGAAGGTATAGATAATGGCGAATTTTACGATGGCAATGTTGAAGCAATAGCTTCGGGAATTTTTGGTATAACTTGTTCTAGTTTAATTTATAGATTGAAGAAGAACAAAGAAGTTGATGTTCAAAGAGTGTATGAAGGGTTTATTGATACAGTAGTGAGAGGACTTATCAAAAAATAGACAGAAATGTCTATTTTTTTGTACAGTTCTAAGGTTATGATTTTTGAACTGACCTCTCAGTCTAAAGACTTTTTCGAACTTTTATTATATTCTTTAGAAGGAGATTTTGATGAGCTTAGATAATTTAACGAGGAGAAAATTAATGAATAAAAAGCAACAAGAACGCTTAGAAATAACAAGTTTAAAAGATATGTTATTTCAAATAGAAAAAGCGTATGCTCAAAACTTAGCTTATAAGGTGAAATTAGAAGCAGGAAAATATAAAGAATACACATATGCAGAAGTAAAAAACATTGTGGAAGCTTTAGGAACAGCTTTAATTAATTTAGGTCTTAAAGATAAGAGAATAGGCATAATCGGAGAAAATAGATTTGAATGGGAAATATCGTACTTATCTGTAGTTTGTGGAACAGGACTTGTGGTACCACTAGACAAATCTCTTCCAGAAAATGAATTAGCTGATTTGATAGAACGTTCTGAAATAGAAGCAATCATTTGCACTAAAAAACAAGAAGAAGCAATTGATAAAATCTATAAAGATGGAAACACAAAATTAAAATATGTGATTTCTATGGAAAGAACTTCTGACAAAGAAGGATTTTTATATTTTGAAGAATTGATAGAAGAAGGTACAACATTAATTGCTAATGGTGATGTTAGATTTAGAGAAGCTGAAGTTGATTCTGAAAAAATGGGAATTATGCTATTCACATCTGGAACCACTTCGCAATCAAAAGTAGTGAGTTTATCTCACAAAAACATTTGCTCGAATTTAATATCGTTAGGAAAAGCTGTTGATGTAGACTGTGATGATATATTTCTTTCAATATTGCCTTTACATCATGTGTTTGAGTGTACAGTAGGATTTTTATTCGCTTTGTACTGCGGATCACAAATTGTTTTTAGTGAAGGAATAAGGCATATACTAGAAAATTTACAAGAATATTCGCCATCTGTTATGGCTTGTGTTCCTGGTATATATGAAAGAATATTTTTATCTTTGCACAAGAAATCTGAAAAGTTAGGTATGTTAGAAGACTTCTTAAGAAAAGAAGAACTTGCTGCAACTTTATCTATGGCCGAAAGAAAAGAAATGTTCAAAGAACTTCATGATTTATTTGGCGGTAATATAAAACTATTTATAAGTGGTGCTGCTAAATTAGATGTGAAGATTGAAGAGGGCTATAGAGCTTTAGGGTTCAATTTAATGCAAGCATATGGTTTAACAGAAACATCACCAGTGATAAGTATTTGTACAAATGAGTTTTATAGAACCGGTTCAGTTGGAAGAGCTGTGCCTGATATTGAAGCTAAAATCGATAATCCAGATGAAAATGGAATCGGTGAACTTGTTGTAAAAGGTCCTAATATAATGCTTGGCTATTATCAAAATGAAGAAGCGACCAATGAAGTTTTAAAAGATGGTTGGTTCTACACGGGTGATTTAGCTAAGATAGATGATGATGGATATATATTTATTGCTGGAAGAAAGAAAAACGTTATCGTCTTAAAAAACGGTAAAAATGTTTTCCCTGAAGAGGCCGAATGTTTGATTAATAAAATTGACGGAGTACGTGAATCATTAGTCTTTGGAAAAGAAAAATATTCAGACAAAGAAGAAGTTAAGATTTATGCATTAATAGTAGTGGATCCTGCCAAGATGAAAACTTTATACAATGCAACAACTACTGAAGAAATGCATGATGTGTTATTTGATAAAATCAAAGATCTTAACAAAATGATGCCAGCGTATAAAGCAATTAAAGGAATCATTGTTTCAGATAAAGAATTAGTAAAAACAGCAACTAACAAAATAAAAAGGCAAGCTAGTTTAGATGCAATTAAAAAATCTTAATACTAGTTTCCTTGGTAGAAAAATTATATTTCTACCAAAAGTAGATTCGACGCAAAATGAAATTTGGAGATTAATAGAAAATAATAAGATAGCAAGTGGAACAATTGTGATGGCAGATATTCAAACTGCCGGAAAAGGTACCCATGGAAGGACTTGGTATACAGATGAAAGTGGAAATATTGCTTTTTCAATGTATATTAAAACTTCCTGTAATGTGGATGCTTTAGCAGGTGTTACACTTGCTATTAGCATGCAAATAATTTCTGTTCTGCAAGAAAAATACGGTATACGTTTGGATATTAAAGAACCAAACGACATTATGATTAATAATAAAAAGGTTGGAGGAATCTTAACCGAAATAAAAACAATTGCCGATGAAGTTAAAGTGTTGGTGATTGGAATTGGAATAAATACTACAAAAATGAATTTTGATGGTGAACTAAAAAATATCGCAACATCAATAAAAAAAGAGTTTGATATTACTGTAGCACCAGAAGAATTTATTTGTGAATTTTGTAATAGATTTGAAATTGAAATTAAGAAAAGGAGAATTTGTTAAATGAAATTAGGCTTTTTATTTCCTGGGCAAGGAGCACAAAGTGTTGGCATGGGAAAAGAGTTGTATGAAAAATATGATTCGGTAAAAAAGATATACGATGAAGTACATAGAATAACAGGAATAGATATTGCAAAGATTTCTTTTGAGGGACCTGAAGAGTTATTAAATAAAACTCAACATACTCAACTTGCAGTACTTACTAATTCGTTAGCAATACTTGAAGTGTTAAAAGAAAACAATGTAATTGCAGAATTATCTGCTGGTCTAAGTTTGGGAGAATACACTGCATTAATAAGCGAAGGAATTATCTCTTTTGAAGAAGGTGTAAAACTTGTTTCTGAAAGAGGCAAATGTATGGAAAATTATTTGCCTGCTGGAAAGTGGCAAATGGCTGCAATAATAGGGATGACAGATGAACAAGTTGAAGAAGTTTGCTCAAAAGTTACAAAAGGTTTTGCTGTTCCTGCAAATTATAACTGTGCAGGGCAAGTTGTAGTATCTGGTGAGAAAGAAGCTGTATTGGAGGTAAAAGAGCTTGCAGAAAATGCTGGAGCAAGAAAAGTAAGTATCCTAAATACTGCAGGACCTTTTCATACTGTAAAACTGAATGAGTGTGCAAATAAGTTTAAGAGTGCACTAGATGAAATATCTATAAATGAAGTAAATGAAAAAGTTTTGAAAAACATAGACGGAAGTGTGTATTCCTCAAATGATGATATAAAAGCTATTTTAGCAAAGCACATGGTAAGTCCAGTTAAGTTTTCGAAGATATTAGAAAATATGATTGATAAAGGTATAGATACTTTTGTTGAAATCGGGCCTGGCAAAACATTATCTGGTTTTGTAAAAAGAACACCAACAGAAAAGAGTATCAAGATTTTAAATATAAACAATGTTTCTACTTTAGAGGAAACTTTGAAAGTTATTAAGGAGGAAATCTAAATGAATAAAGTTGCATTAGTTACAGGTGCTACAAGAGGTATTGGAAAAGAAATTGCAAAGACATTCGCAAAAGCTGGATATGACATTGCAATTAATTATAGAAAAGCAAATGAAGATTTAGAAAATGTAAAAGATGAAATCGAAGCTACTGGAGTTAAATGTCTTACAGTACAAGGCGATGTTTCTAATTTTGAAGACTCAGAAAGATTTGTAAAAGAAATAATTGATGAATATGGAAAAATTGATGTGCTAGTAAATAATGCTGGAATAACAAAAGACACATTACTTATGAGAATGCAAAAAGAAGATTTTGAACAAGTAATAGATGTTAATTTAATTGGTACATTTAATGTAACTAAAAATGTAATTAATTATATGCTGAAAGCAAAAACAGGAAGAATAATAAATATTTCATCTGTTGTTGGTGTATCTGGTAATGCTGGACAAACAAATTATGCGGCTTCAAAAGCTGGAATAATAGGTTTTACAAAGAGTTTAGCAAAGGAAGTTGCTTCAAGAAATATATTAGTAAATGCGGTTGCGCCAGGTTTTATTGAAACAGATATGACAAATGTTTTGAAAGATGAAGTGAAGGAAAATATTGCAAAACAAATACCGCTTAAGAGAATGGGTAATGTTAATGACGTTGCAAATGTTGTTAAGTTTTTAGCTTCAGATGAAAGTGCATATATCACAGGTCAAGTTATAAATGTTGATGGCGGAATGTTGATGTAATTTATTATATGAGAGAGGATATTAAGTTATGGAAAGAAGAGTTGTTATTACAGGATTAGGTGCAATAACTCCTATTGGAAAAAATATAGAAGAATCTTGGAACGGAATCGAAAATAAAGTTTGTGGAATAGATAAAATTTCTTTGTTTGATGCTGCAAATTTTAAAACAAGTTTAGCAGCAGAAGTAAAAGATTATAATCCACTAGATTATTTTGATGGAAAGCAAGCAAAGAGATTAGATAGATCCTCTCAATTTGCTTTAATTGCAGCAAGAGAAGCCGTAAAAGATAGTGGAATAACTAAAGAAAATACTGATTTTGAAAATGTTGGTATGTTTATAGGTACTGGTATTGGTGGTATTCATACTACTCAAGAACAATGTGAAAATAATTGTATGAAAGGTAATAGTAGAGTTTCACCTATGTTTATACCTATGGCGATTGTTAATATGCCAGCAGGTAATATATCTATAGAATTTGGATTTAAAGGTGAGTCTGTTGCTTTAGTTACTGCTTGTGCTTCTGCAACTCACGCAATTGGTGAAGCATATAAAAATATAAAACATGGATATTCAGATGTAATTATAACTGGTGGTACAGAGGCTTCTGTTTGTGAAATTGGCGTTGCCGGATTTGAAAATATGAAAGCGTTATCAACAACTGAAGATAAAGATAGAGCTAGCATTCCTTTTGACAAAGAAAGAAGCGGTTTTGTAATGGGAGAAGGTTCAGGAATGTTAATCCTTGAAGAATTAGAACATGCTAAAAAAAGAGGAGCGAAAATATATGCTGAGTTAATCGGTTTTGGTACATCAACAGATGCATACCACATAACATCACCTTGTCCTGATGGCGAAGGCGGAGCCAAAGCGCTTGCAAGAGCTATAGAAGACGCCAAAATAAAACCGGAGGATGTTGATTATATAAATGCACATGGAACATCTACACATCTAAATGATTTGACAGAAACTGTGGCAATAAAAACAGTTTTAGGAGAAGCAAGTAAGAAAGTAATGGTAAGTTCTACAAAAGGAAACGTTGGACATTTACTTGGTGCTGCTGGTGCTGTTGAGGCAATCTTTTGTGTAAAAGCTTTGGAAAAGCAACTTGTTCCACCAACAATAAATTATAAAGAAAAAGATGAAGAATGTGATTTAGATATAGTTCCAAACGAACCAAGAAAATGTGATTTGAATGTAGTGATGTCAAACTCTTTAGGTTTTGGCGGACATAATGCTTGTATTGTATTAAAGAAATACAAGGAGGATTAATAATATGGAATATGAAAAAATTAAACAATTAATTGAAGATGTAGGTAATTCAAAATTAACAACAGTAGATATTGAATTTTCAGACGGCACAAAGATTAGCATGAAAAAAGAAACTGAAGTTGAAACTGTAAAAGTTGTTGAAAAAACTTCAGAAATTGCAACTACAGAAGTTGTTGCTTCAAAAGAAGAAAAAGAACCAACAGGTAACATTGTAAAATCTCCAATGGTTGGTACTTTCTATATGAAGCCATCGCCAACATCAGATCCATTTGTGCAAAAAGGAAATGATGTAAAAGTTGGTGATACTTTGTGCATAATCGAAGCAATGAAGCTAATGAACGAAATAGAATCTGAATTTTCAGGAAAAGTAGTTGAAATCTTTATTGAAGATGGTAAGCCTGTTGAATATGGCACACCACTATTTAGAATAGAATAGGAGAAAAAAGAATGTTAAATAAAGAAGAAATAAAAAATATTATTCCTCAACGTGAACCATTTTTAATGATTGACGAAGTTGAAACTTTCGTTGCTGGCGAAAGTGCAACTGCATATAAATTCGTTGATGAAAAAGAATGGTACTTTCAAGGACATTTTCCAGGTAATCCAATAATGCCTGGAGTTTTAATAGTAGAAAGTTTGGCACAAACAGGTGCAATTGCGATTTTAAGTTTGGAAGAGAACAAAGGAAAAAATGCTTTGTTTGCTGGAATAGATAAGGTTAAGTTCAAACAAAAAGTTATTCCTGGAGATAAATTAAAATTAGAAGTTAAAATTATTAAACAAAAAGGTCCTGTTGGTGTTGGTGAAGGAATAGCAAGTGTAGATGGAAAGTTAGTTGCAAAAGGAGAATTCACATTTGCGTTGGTATAACTTTAGGAAGGAGATAATACACAACTATGAATAAAATATTAATAGCGAATCGTGGAGAGATTGCTGTTCGAATTATCAGAGCGTGTAAAGAAATGAATATAAAAACAGTTGCGATATATTCAGAAGCAGATAAAGATGCGTTGCATACACGTTTGGCTGATGAAGCTATTTGTATTGGGCCGGCTGTTGCAACGAAAAGTTATTTGAATATTAAAAACATTATCGAAGCTGCATATATAAGTGGTAGTGACAGTATTCATCCTGGTTTTGGCTTTTTATCAGAGAATTCTCAGTTTGCAAAAATTTGTGAAGAGACAAATATAAAGTTTATAGGTCCAACTTCTGAAGTTATAGATTTATTAGGAAATAAATCTAATGCAAAAGCGTTAATGAAGAATGCTGGTGTGCCAGTTATTCCTGGTTCGGAAGGAAGTTTGAATTCTTTAAAAGAAGCTAAAATTATTGCAAGTGAAATTGGTTATCCTGTTATTTTAAAAGCTGCTGCTGGCGGTGGGGGAAAAGGAATAAGGATTGCTAATGATGAAGATGAACTTGCAAAGAATTATGAAATAGTGAAGCAAGAAGCAAAAGTTTCTTTTAATGATGACGGTATTTATATTGAAAAATATATAAAAAATCCAAGACATATTGAGATACAAATTTTAGCTGATGAACACGGAAATGTTATTCATCTTGGCGAAAGAGATTGTTCTATCCAAAGAAAACATCAAAAGGTTGTTGAAGAAACACCTTCAACAGTTGTTAATGATGAATTAAGAAATAGAATGGGAGAAGCTGCGGTAAAAGCTGCAAAAACGGCTGGTTACACAAGCTGTGGCACTATAGAATTTTTGGTCGACGATGAGAGAAAATTTTATTTCATGGAAATGAATACAAGAATTCAAGTAGAACATCCAATTACAGAAATGAGAACGAGTGTAGATATTGTTAAAGAACAAATCAAAATTGCTGCAGGCGAAAAATTAAAATTCAAACAAGAAGATATTGAATTTAAAGGTCATTCCATCGAGTGTAGAATAAACGCAGAAAATCCATATAAAAATTTTATGCCATGTCCAGGTAAGATTGAAGGTTTAAATTTACCTGGTGGAAATGGAATAAGAGTGGATACCGCGATTTATAGTGGTTATACAATATCTTCTAATTATGATTCTATGATTGCAAAAATTATTTGTATTGGTGCCAATAGAAATGAAGCTATCAGTAAAATGAAAAGAGCACTAGAAGAATTAGTAATTGATGGTGTTGATACAAATAGAGATTTTCTTTTTGAGATAATTAAAAATCCTAATTTTATTAGAGGAAATTTTGATACATCGTTTATTGAAAAAGAGTTTAATCTATAGAGGAGAAACGTTAAATGATTGTTGATAAAATAAAAAAAAGAGAACCAAATAATATAAAAAATAAAAAATCTAATGTAGATATACCAGTGGGTAAATGGGTTAGATGTGAAGAGTGTAAAGAAATTATATATAAAGAAACTATGCAAGCAAATTTAAATATTTGTCCTAACTGTGGTCATTATTTCAGAATGCATACAAGACGTAGATTAGATTTGATAATTGATAAGGATACATATAAAAGATTTGATTTAGATATCGAAACAACTAATCCGCTAGGCCTTGAAGATTATCCTAAGAAATTAAAAAGTCTACGCGAAAAAACAGAATTGCAAGAAGCTGTTGCTTGTGGAGTTGGTGAAGTGCATGGCGAAAAAGTTGTAATATGTGTTATGGATAGCGGTTTCTTAATGGGAAGTATGGGCGTAGTTGTTGGAGAAAAAATTTCTTACGCAATTGAGCAAGCGATTGTACAAAGATTACCACTTGTAATTTTTTCTGTATCAGGTGGAGCTAGAATGCAAGAAGGAATTATTTCGCTTATGCAAATGGCTAAAACAACTGCTGCATTAACAAAACTTAATGAAGCTGGACTTTTATATATTTCAGTTTTAACAGATCCAACTTATGGTGGCGTTACAGCATCGTTTGCAAGTTTAGGAGATATAATTCTAGCTGAGCCAAAAGCTATGATAGGTTTTGCTGGACCTAGAGTTATTGAACAAACTATTGGCGAATCATTACCAGAAGGATTTCAAACCGCTGAGTTTTTATTAGAACATGGATTTATAGATAAGATTGTCGAAAGAAAAGATTTAAAAGAAACAATCTATAAATTGGTTAGACTTCATAAAGGAGGTCGCGAAGATGTCAGATAAAAAATTAACTGCTTGGGAGAAAGTGGAGATTGCTAGAAACCCAAAAAGAAAAACAGCATTAGATTATATAGAAAATATTTTCGATGAGTTTATTGAATTACACGGAGATAGACAATTTAAAGATGATAAAGCGATTGTTTGTGGTATAGCACGAATTGGAGAAAAAGCATATACAGTAATTGCACAACAAAAAGGCAGAACAACAAAAGAAAATATCGAAAGAAACTTTGGTATGCCAAATCCAGAAAGCTATAGAAAAGCAATTAGATTTATGAAACAAGCAGAAAAGTTTAATAGACCTGTAATTACTTTCATAGATACTAAAGGTGCATATCCAGGAATAGGTGCTGAAGAACGTGGACAAGGAGAAGCAATTGCAAAATCAATGTTTGAAATGTCGAGATTAAAGGTGCCAACAATTGCAATTGTAATTGGTGAAGGATCTAGTGGTGGAGCTTTAGCGTTAGGTGTGGCTAATAAAATTTTGATGTTAGAAAATGCAATTTATTCAATCCTTTCACCAGAAGGTTATAGCAGCATCTTATGGAAAGATTCAAGTCGTTTTAAAGAAGCTGCTGAGAAAATGAAGTTAACTGCAGAAGACTTATACGAATTGAAAATTATTGATAAAATTATTGAAGAACCAGAAACAGAGAATTCATTTAATATAATAAGTGAATCGTTAAAAGAAGAAATAGAAAAAGAAACGAAAGAATTGAGTGAGATGAATCTAGAAGAACTTGTAGAAACTAGATATCAAAAATATCGCAATATGGGTGAATATATTCAAATATAAGGAGGATATAAATGTTATTAAAAGATAAAAAGATTTTAATAATGGGTATAAGAAACAAATGGAGCATCGCTTATGGAATTGCTGAATCAGCATATAGAAACGGTGCAAAGTTAATCTTTACTTTTGTTGGAGAAGAAAATAGAGATAAAATAGAAAATTTAATTTCAGAATTTGAAGGAAGTAAAGCTTATGTGTTAGATGAAGCTTCACAAGATGATTTAGTTCAAGAAGTTTTTGAAAAGATTAAATCTGAAAATGGAAAAATAGATGGAATCGTACATAGTATTGCGCATGCCTACACAGAAGATTTACACAATGATTTTATAGAAACAAGTAAAGATGGATATTCACATGCTATAGATGTAAGTGCATATTCATTTGTGCTAGCAGCAAGAAAAGCTAAAGAATTAGATATGTTAAATGAAAATGCAAGTTTAGTTACATTAACATATCATGGTTCTACAAAAGTACTAGAGGGATATAATGTAATGGGTGTTGCAAAAGCGGCTTTAGAATCAAGCGTTAGATATTTAGCAACAAACTTAGGAAAAGAAAATATAAAGGTTAATGCGATTTCAGCAGGACCAATAAAAACTTTGTCAGCTAAAGGTATAAAAGATTTTTCTTCAATCATGACAATTGTAGAAGAAAAAGCACCTTTACATAGAAATGTAACCATAACAGAAGTTGGAAATGTAGCAACATTTTTACTTAGTAATATGTCAGATAGCATAACAGGGCAGGTGATATATGCAGATAATGGTTATAATATAATGGGATAAAATTAAGGAGGAATATAAAAATGAAAAGAGAAGAAGTTTTTGAAAAAGTAAGAGGAGTTATAGTAGAACAATTGGGAATAAGTACAGAAGATGTTAAAGAAACAGCTACATTTGTAGAAGATTTAGCTGCTGATTCTTTAGATATCGTTGAATTAGTAATGCAAATTGAAGAAGAATTTGAAATGCAAATTCCGGATTCAGACGCTGAAAAAATTGTTACAGTTGGCGATGTAGTAGATTACATATTAAATAATAAAGAATAGTGAATTTAAAATTTGCCCATAAAAGAGTATCTTATTGATGAAGTTGTAAACTGAAAGTAGACACAAAAAAAGTGTCTGCTTTCTTTTTTTTG